>JAJFUZ010000244.1 GCA_021372155.1 Parachlamydia sp.
GACGTTGACCATGATGTAGCAAATATTGCATGTCGGGGCGATAGCCTCGGATGCGACCATGGTATTGTTGCAGGGATTCATTTCTGCCGTTCAAGAGATTATGTGCATCCAGCTTTGGGTTCATAACGACCTCATTTTAAAAGTTTAGAAACGAATTTTACTAAATCTAAGAAAGTTTTGCTATCGATTTTTTCAGATTCTTCCAAATGAGGCTGAAAGATATGATTAAAAGCTGTCGGAGATTCAAATAAACGACAGAGATCGACAGCGGCTTTCTGAATCCCCAATTCTAGGCCTTTTTTCATTTTTTGCTTTAACTCTTCAAGTAAAGCAACGGCCCCAAAATTCTTTCGATCGAATTTCAATGCCCCCTCTAAGTTTACTATAATTTCATTAGTGAGTTTTCCTGTTAGCAATAATTTTAAATTGTTTTTGACTGTTTCAATTTCTGAACCGGTAAGCCTCATTTCGTGATCGATCAGATATAAATGGCCTGCATCATCATCTATTAACATATTTCCTAAATTGCAAGTATTTATATTTAATCGATCAGTATTATTCATGAAATGATCTATAAAAATCATTCTACCTAACTGAAGAAGAACGTTGTCTTGATTTAATAACTTGAGGAGTGTATTGCCCGGCAATCGTCTTAACGAAATAGCTTCTTTTAAAATGCTCATAATCAAAACACAACGCATCTCGGAAGTTTGCTTTTTGACTTGTGTATGATTGTCAGGGTGAATGAATTTTAAATTGTCAAGTGTCGCTGCTATTAACTTTGCCTTAAGAGGTGATGTACCATGCACATAACAGCTTTTAGGTGTGCGAAACCCCATGGCCTGAAGGAATCGATCGGCGCACAGAATCGTTCTTGCTTCGCTTACAAACTTGATGACGAAACTCTGAACACCAGAAGACGATTCACTCTGTTTGCAATCGAAAAAAATGACCCCATTTCCCCCCTCTTCTGAACGCTTAAGTTCCTGAATATGAGGAAGCATGCTTTCAATCTCTTGACTCTTTGTTGGAGAGATTGCGCTAGTGATATGAGGAAAATCGGATAAAATCGTTTTTATTTCAAAAGGATTTTTCAAAGGAAGTAAAAGAAGAGCTTTCACTGCTGTTCTGGCGATTTTATGGTCAATTGTTCCTTTCGAAGCTTCTAGTTTGATTTGTTTGTATAACTCTTTTCTGTCTAATTTTTTGAAATGTTGCAATTTTGCATCTTTTTTATTTTCAAAAATAGCTAAATTACCTTTTTCATTGATAAAAAGAGTGACTTTTTGACTGGCAAGCAATTTATCGGATTTTTTTAATTGCTTATAGATTCTTGCAAGCTCTTGAGTAAATGTAATTCGTGGCCCAATTTCCATATTGCAACCTCTATAATTAATTATACTAAAATATTATAAACAATATAATTAAATATAAGTTAATAATATGATTCCATTTATTAGTGGACCTGGAAAACCGACGCAACAGCTTCCTCTAGAAACAGGCCCGGTTGAACAAAAGCCAGGGATGTTGTCTCGGCTGTGGAATGGAGTCAAAGACGCTGCCTCGCACGGCGCCGCACAGGCGGGTCATTTTGCGGCGGTGCGGATCGTCTCCAATCTCGATAAGAACAAAGACCAGGTGGAATCGGAATTGATGCGTTTGCGAGAGGAGTTGAAACAAAACACTGGCACTGATGATATTGCAAAACTGATTAGCACTCAAAGCAGAGAGAATTTTCCCTGGCTTCTCGATAAATTTCGCGACAAGGTGCGCAACCAGTAGCTGCGGGAAACCCTTGAATACACGCTCACCTCTAGCTAGTTGGACCAGCGTTCGAGATAAAGCTTGGGCATCTTCGCGCGTGATGCCGTGCAGGCCGAGAGAAAGTGAACGGATGTTAGGGAATTCTTGCAGATGCTGAGCAACTTGCTGGCAAAGCTGGCTCGGGCCTGGTTCTCCAAGCCGTACTGGATTTGCCAGAATGGCTAGATGAGTGATATGCTTCAATCTGGGAAGATCTTTGAGCGATGCAAATTTCTCGCTTGAAGTGACGCGGAAGGCGGCATTTTCAGTCTCAGCATCATAATAAACAAGATTAGGGAAAAGGGTCAGAATCTGTCCGACCTGCTTGACGGAGGGCGGCATGTGATCCAGGGGGAGAAAGCGTTCCCGCAGCTGCACGACGGGAAGAAGGAAGCGGTTGTGCATCACAATAAGGTTAGACAGGTGCTCCATCCCATCTGGCTCATTTAACAAATTGTGGAGAACATTTTTCAGAATATAGGCGATACAGGCCTCTTCAAGCGCCCCTGTTTCCGTTCTTTGGGCGAAATAGAACAATTTAAAGACATTTTTGGGTGTAATGGAAGGGGTGCGTCCGTCGAAAAAGTCTTTGACCTCCTGCTGAATTTCGGGGTCCATCTCAATAAATGGGCCAGCTTCTGTCACATCTCCCAAAGCTTCGTGGATTGTTTTGCTTTTAGCTGCTAAAAGCAGCTGATGGGTATTCAGATTTTCTCCCAGACGCATGGTTGAACCCGCCTGAGGATATTTTTGCAAAAACTGCTCCACAGCTTTTAAAAGGGTGGGGGTTTTGCGCAATTCTTCTGGGTTCAACTGGTCGAAGACTTTTCCTTTAATTGGCCGACGACATCCCGAGTCTTGTCTATGATATCTCTGATCTTGCTGGAAAATTGCTGGAGTTGAGGATTCTTATTTAATTCCGTATCTACAGATTGTATATCTTGATGGACTTCATGACTGGCAGGTCCTGGGCTGAAGGGCTCCATACAATCCTCCTTGTTTATCAGAAATGGTCAAATATATTTGATTATAAATAATTTTATGATTTATTGTATATTGGGAGTCAAGATGGTCTTGCTTTTACTTTTCTCCTTTCTTGCGGGTCTGGTCACTGCTCTGTCGCCCTGCACATTGCCTATTCTTCCCGTTTTGCTCTCTGCTGGGGCCAATACATCCCGTACAAGGCCTCTTGGGATAGTTTTTGGCCTCATCCTAAGTTTCACATTTTTCACTCTGTTCCTTACAGCCCTTGTCAAAGTGACAGGAATTTCGCCCGACTTTTTGCGCTATGCCGCCATCGCACTCATCTTCCTGTTCGGCCTTGTCATGCTTGTTCCAGCATTGAGCGATTGGTTTGCCAGAGCAACAGCGAGAATCGCCGCAGTTGGAGAGGCGGGTCAGGAGCAAAGCCAGAAATGGGGGAGAGGATGGATCGGAGGACTCATTCTGGGAGGTTGTCTGGGCCTGCTCTGGACACCTTGTGCAGGACCTATTCTGGGGGCGATTGCAACCCTTGCAGCCACCCAGGCTTTTTCCTGGCAGCTTTTCTTTCTGATCCTCTCCTATAGCCTGGGGGCCTCTCTGCCCATGCTCCTGATCATTTATGGAGGTCAGGCGATTCTGACCTCCTCGCGCTGGCTGTCGACCCATACCGAAAGCATCCGCAAGGCTTTCGGCCTTCTGATGATCCTGACAGCACTGGCGATGGCGAACGGGGTAGATCTAACCTTTCAGGGTTGGGCCTCCAAATTTGTGCCCTCTCTTGTCATCGAAGAGCATCCCATCGTAACGGAACAGCTCTCCAGGCTGCGCCAGGAAAAGAGCCTGACGCCTCTAGGCAACGCTCCCGAACTGGCTGGAATCACAAGCTGGATCAATACTGAACCGCTGACTATTGAAGGTTTAAGAGGCAAAGTGGTCCTTGTCGATTTCTGGACCTACAGCTGCATCAACTGCATCCGCACGCTGCCCTATCACCAGCAGTGGGTGGACCGTTACCGCGACCGAGGATTTGTCTTGATCGGTGTCCATACCCCCGAGTTTGAATTTGAAAAAAAGCACGAGAATGTCGCCAAAGCGGTCGAGCGCTTTGCCATCACCTATCCTGTCGCGCTCGACAATGATTACAAGACCTGGCAGGCCTATCACAATGCCTATTGGCCGGCCCATTATCTGATTGACCAGGAAGGCATCATCCGCGAGGTGCAGTTTGGCGAAGGCCATTATGTCGAGACGGAAAATACCATCCGCGCTTTGTTAGGCCTCGCACCTATCATGAAAGAGGAACCAAAGCCCGAGATACGCTTAGGACAGACTCCAGAGACCTATTTGGGCTATGAACGGGCACAGCAGTATGTTCCCGATGTCGAGATTAAACGAGATGTGACCGAAACATTTGCTTCCGAAACAACACCAGGACCCGATCAGGTCGCTTTGCGCGGCTCCTGGCACATCGGCCCTGAAAGCATAACCTCGCAAGGGGACGAAAGCGTTCTGGTGCTCAATTTCCAGGCCACCCATGTCTACGTGGTCATGGATGGCAAAAGCGAAACACCTGTCCAGGTACTACTTGATGGCAAGCTTTTGCCGAAGGAAAACTACACGGTCGATATGAATGCTGATGGGCAGATCCTGGTGGATCAGCCGCGCAAGTATGATTTGATCGATTTGAAAGGGTCGTTTGGCCGCCACCAACTCAGGCTGATTATCCCTAAAGGTATTTCAGCTTACGCTTTTACATTTGGCAGTTAATACTTTACTTCAAACTAAGTTTAGATAAAGAATACTTTATCCCTTTTCGTGCATGGACAAATTCTCAAAGAGCGCGCCACCTTTTTTGAATCACAGGGCGATTTTTCTGTGGAAGAGGGCGTCGATCTTTCCGGTTTCGTGCAAAAAAGGTCTCGATCGCATGGCGGATACTTTTTCCTGCGATTCTCTGCGAAAAAGCTGGATGAATGGTTTGCGCAACACCCTGAATGCGCGAACAGGAAAAGGAGTAAGCGCAAGGAGGAGACTCTTGGGAAGCAGAAAGCCAAGAGACGTGCAGCTGAACCCATCGATCAGATTTCCTTAGGTAGTTTCCGACATTTCAGGAATTTAATCCATTTTTGTAGTCAATATTACAGATTTCTGTTTATTTTGTTTTTAATTTAATAATAAAACAATAAAAATAAACGATATTATATAATTAAAATATATAATATTAGTGGTTTATTATGTCATTAGTTCCAGATTCGCGACAGACTGTTTTACAGACTATTGCTTTGGGACGAGCACTCCCCCCACCCCAATTGGCTAACCAGTCTCTGGTTGCATCACAGCCTCCCTCCTCACCTCTCGCGAGGGAGATTGCAGAGCTGGGCCGACAGACTTTCATTGCGGCACCCAAAACAGCGGATTCCCTTCTGAAGGATCACATTGGCAAGCTCAATCAGGCTTTTGCCTGGAAAGGGGCTCAAATCGGGGCGCTTTTTTCTGCCATGTATGTGCAGGGAATGGTCACGGAAGAGGATCCAGGCAAAATCAAAGAGCTGTTCCGCGATATTGATGCGCTGGAAAGAGAGTTGGCCATTTTGCCAGAAGAGAAGCAGGCGCCAGCGCGGGACAAACTGCAAAAGATGCGCCGCCAGCTGGAAGAGCTGCACAAATTTGGCATGGAGATGGATAGGATGGCGTCCTCCCAGGCTAAGCTCGAGGAGGCATGGATGGCTCTGGGAGAATGCATCGATAATCCTCCCAAAGCCTTGACAGGAGGGGAGGCGATCCATGGGGCAATTGAGGCGTTAAAGAGCATGGAACGGGAAATCTCTCGCATGTCGCCTGTCGCCAAGACCCGCATGCAGTGGGCCTTTGAAAAGGAGGTGCAGTTCCTTTCTCTCTCCCTCTTAGATCTGGAAGAGACCGCCGAAAATTGGACGAATCAAGAAATCAAATATTTGACCAGAGCCTGGAATGGAGCAAAAGAAGGCGAAAAAGAGGGGATTGCCAGACAGATCAAGGCGCTTTTGGATCAGCAGAATTGCCTCCTGGAATCTTATCAGAAACAAGATACATCCCTCAAGAATATCGCGGATCGGCTGAGCGAAGGGGAGCGCATGGTGGCCAAACAGAAGCGAACCCTTTCGACGCTGTGGCGAAGAGTCCAAAAAGAGCAGGGCGTGCAGGTGCTTCCGCCACTCCAATATGGCAGCGTCGAATGGAAGGCCATGATCGACCGGCGGCCTGTGGCTGAAAAAGGTTGGGTAGCAAAGAAGCTGACACAGCTTGATCCTGAGAACTGGAGCGATACAACAAAGCGCTGGGTGCACGGATTTCTGACGCTCAACCAGCTGGTAGCGCAAGGGATCAGCGGCTACAAGCAGTTGGAGCGCGATGTCAAAGGGACCAAGTGGATGATGGAAAGGGCGCAAACTTGGGCGCGCACTTTGCCGCCCGCTGAGCAGCAGGCGATCGACAACGAGGTAAACTTTCTGGGAAATTTGCTATCGGGAAAATACAGCCATTTGCAGTCGAGCGAGCTGGAAAAATTGATGAAAGGCTATCCAGAAGTTAAGAAGATGATGAACAAGGCCATCGCTCCCGAAGCCTTTAAGACGCCATCTCCAGAAGAGCTCCAAAAGGCACAAGAAAGTTTCCGGCAATCGCTGACAGAGTCCCGGCAGGAACAGCGCCTCCATACCGCATTCAAACCTCTCACGATGGCGCAATGGTTGGAAGCTTTTACGAAGAAACAAGAAGTCAATCCTCAAGAAGAAGCCCCATCTTCAGCAAAGGATGGGGCATCAGCTCTGGTAGTTCGAGGAGAGAAACCACCTGCTGCAAAAGGATGGATGGCCAAAATGGTCGAAACGGCTGGCAGCATGTTTACCTCGCAGGCTAAAGAGCCTGCAGCCTCTCAAACCAGCTTTACGATCGAAAAGCGTAGCGAAGGGGCCCTGAAGCTGCGCGAAGCTTGGGACAAATTGGCCACTTTGGAGCATGTTGGAAATGCTTCAGTGGCGGAAATGAGCGGAGCGCTGCTGAGAAATATCCAGGAAGCACCCGAAGCGACCTGCTCGCTGTCCGATTTGGCTGCATGGATGCAGAGAGTGGATGACACTGTTGAGGGAATCTCCAAGCTGGAAAAGCAGATGAATCCTATCCAGAGTACGCCCACTACTCTTCTGGAAAGCGCAGGCTTGTCCGATCTGGTTGCTCAGGATCCTGACACAATGCGACTGCATGAGTTTCTTAAAGTGCCTGGAGAGCCGGTAGATCCTAAACTCTATGCCCATCTGATCGGGCATGGCAGCCCAGCGATCCGAAAGGCGAGGATATCCGGGAAGGAGCTGGAAGGCCATTCTTCTTTAATCACAATCGGCTATCAACTTAATGTGGCGAAGGAAATGTTGCAGACGATGCGCGAATCTGGTCTGCGTGCTGTCCTGGGGAACGAAAAGGCAGCCGACAAAGTCAAGCAGAATCCAGCGATCCTCGAAGAGCTTGTCCGGCAACTGCGCATTGCCCAGGAGATTGCCATTGCATCCGAAGGATCATTTGCCGGTTATCGTTCCACGATTGTGAGAAATGTTGAGCAGCTGCAAATCGGTCAATCCTTCTTTTTTCCAGGCGGCTGGCGAGGGGAACCTGCTGGCCATGCGATGACTTGGGTGGTCACTCGGCAGGGGGATAGCAAGCTAACTATCCGGCTCCATAACACAGGTGCTGGACTCAATTATCATTTTTCAAAACCAAGCGGATTGCAGCAGCGTTTTTTGCATTTTACAGAAATTGTTGATGTCGACCCTGCGCGATTGACGTCGCATGCTTTTTTGAAGGGAGTTTGGGATCTAGGGAGCCTGAAACTCCCTGAGGGCGTTCAGAGCTGGAATGAACATGATATCTATCGGTCACATCTGATCGGCCTTGGAGGCAAATTGAGCGCAAACCAATACTCTGAAGCCGATCTGGGTCTCCCGCAATTTGTCGGTATCTGCACGATGGAAGCCGTTATGTCAGCCCTTGGAAAGACCTTGGCTTCAGCATCATCGGCTTCAGCATCATCGGCTTCATCATCATCGGCTTCAGAATCTTCGCAAAAGCTTTACCGCTTCTGGGGGACACTAAAAGGAACAGTGGCCTACTTTGAAGAAGCCAAAACCAAACTTGCGGACAGCGAAGAGCATCGCCGCCTGCTCCACGATGGTTTAAAGGCGCTTGCAGGGTTGACGCTGGAAGTTTCTCAGATAGATGAAGGGAGTCTGACAGCTCAGGAGATCGCCTACACAAATACGCTCATCAAAGCGATGCGTCAGGAGCTTACAGCTGCTGAGAAGGCTGCCGCTGCAACTATGGCGGCAATGGAATTGCCCTTCACTTTGTCGATCCCTTCTCATTCCTTTCAAAATGCAACTGTAAGCGGGAAATTTCTTTCTCTGGACGAGTTATCGGATAAAGCCGGGGCCCCGCGCCCCTTTCAGAGAGTCCAAACCGAGCTTTTTCAAACACGCCCAGAAACAATCGTCCCCCAACTGGAGGGGATGCTCTCAGAAATCCGCGCAGCCAATCAGAACGGAAACTATCTAGAAGGGCAGGCGGCGATCCGGACAATCGCATTGAAAATCCCTTTGCCAGACAGCGACCCAGCATTCTGGAAGGGGATTGATGCGGAGGCGGCGGGGAAAATGCTGACGTCGCTGGCAAGTTTAAGCCAAGAGCTTGTCTGGACCTATCTGCAGAATGACGAGGTTCTTCCGAAAATGCGGGGCATGTTAAGCCCAGAAGATTATCTGTGCCAGGCCAAGCTGCTTGCTCTGGCTGATATGCTTCTACAGGATTACAAAAACCCTTTAGACCTCGAACTTCCTTCGCTGTACCAGAAGAGCACTTCGAAGATTCCGCAGACAATCGACTTGAGAGTAGGTCCTGAGTGGAAGGAGCAGGAGGCGGCGATCAAGTCTTATTGGGATAAACGGAAAAGCGCGACCAGCCCGCACGACCCGTTTCAATTTGCCAGCTATCCAGCAGGCAATGAAGGCACCTATAAACGTCGTTTTGGCGAAAATGGAGATTATAATTATCTCAAATCTAAGCGCGACCAGGCAAAATCACGTAGGGGGGGTGCGGATTTTGGCATCCCAGATGTGTGGGCTTTGGATCAGGAAAAAGATCCTGGCGATATCAGGCTTCTTGAAAAATGGGTGGCAAAGCATCCTGAAACTGTCAAAGCAATCGATCCTTCTCTAGTGGGATTGAAGAGGGAAGAGCAGGTTGCGGGATTATTGAGACAGATTGACAAACTTCCCGTCTATCGCGACGCTTTGATTATTTCCTTTGCTCATGATTTTCTATTGACAGGAGAATATGCAGAACTCAGTGACGAGCAACGACGCTCTTTCGACTATTCTCAGGGCATCTCTCTTCAAGTGGAAAAATTCAGCGAGCCGTATGATGTGCGCGAATATGATTGGAAAGGAAATATCAAGTCAGAACATTTTACTCCCGTTTGCCATGGTTTCACCTATTCCCTGTTTGGATCAAAACCCCTTCCTCCCGTTGACCATGGGGGACTCTCTAGAGGACCAACAGGGTTAACCCACTTAAGAGAGGGGTATTCCCTGTTGAAGAGTCAAACGCCCCTGAACTTAAATTGGATTCTTTATAAAAGCGATTTATCTAGAGAGAATCCCCAAAGGAATCGGTTTCCAACCAGTATCATTGCTGCTGGTCAAGCACCATCCTGGATCCCCATCTCCACTCAGCGATGTCGAGAGCTGCTTGTCTTGAGTGGCAATCCCCACCTCCAGATCGCTCAAACGCTGGGTTATTTTTCCGCCAATCCCCATCTTCTCATCGATTCAGACTATCAGATTTTCTTCCGCATTCTGATGAACGAAGGTCAACTCCTGGAATCTTGGCTCTTAGAGAAGCCGTACGCTTCCAGCGAGATCGCCGATTTTTATCGAGAGGCTGTCGCTTCCGCTGTGAAAAATGGAGATTACAACATGGCTGCGACGATGGCAGGGATGAGCCAGCGTCTTCAAGACGCTTTTCAGAAGCTGCAGGTGCGGCATTCAGAACGTTTCCGATCTATTCCCACGCCTGAATTTGTGCCAGCCCGCTCCTTGTTGACAGGCTTGATCGCTTCTGCTGAGCTCACAGACGAGCAGCGCTCTCTGGCGCACCGTGAGCGCGTTCTCACATTTCGCAACCAGAATACACTCACGGCAGAGGAGGCGGCCCAGTTGCTGCAATCAGTCCTCTACATGCACTTGCACCGTCTCCCAGATGCCCATGAGGAAGATCTGGATGGCAATCGCGAGGCAGAGATGCTGATCCAAAACACATTTTCTCGACAGTTGCAGGAGCTCTTAAACGGCCCTGAGCGTGATTCTATTTTTGCGAGTGCGTTCGCTGGGGTCATCGAACCAGCTCCTGGTCAGGGCGCATGGAGCTCTCCGCACTCTTTCCCCTACTTTGTTTCACCGGACGGTGGGTATGAATGCGATGTCGTGAAAGGGACTTTGAAAATTGTGGGACAAAATCGACTCTACCCCTTTGATGCCGATTACCTACCAGAAAAAAGTATGGTGAAGATCTTTGGCGCGCATCCTCCCAAAACCATGTCACTTGTCACGCCTAACCATATCGCTATGCAGTCGGGAAAGGGAGAGCGATTCCGTGTTGTCAGGCGAGAAAAGGGATTCGAAAAAATTCAGCGGCAAGTAGGTGAAGACTGGTATCAGTTACAGTTGCCCGATTCACTTAAGCTGCCCAGTCAGGCGATCGCAAGTGGGACGCATGCCTGGTACAGTCCAACGGCAGGTCGACTTCTTTTTTTTGATATGGATACAGGAGATTTACTGTATCGCGGAGAATTGATTGCAGATCCGAAGAGCGGCGTTCTGACTGTTTCAAAAATCTTCAAACTAGACGCTAAAGGGCGTGACACAGAGATGCAGCTGGTAGACGCAAGCATTCCTGAACAGGAGTCCTTCCGCCGTATCGAGGCTCCGGAATATATTGTCGCCTGGAGTCAGCGTGGCAGGCTGGAATCCGTGGATCTTCCACGCTTTGGCCTCACATTTCGCACACAGGAAAAGGCTGGGAAGAGGCTGGCGGTGTGCGAGCAGCTGACTGGATATGCACTGAAAGAGGGAATGCGGCAGCATCTTCCTGAATTTTACGATGTTAATCACTACCTGCATCTGGTTCGTGAAGAGAGAGACGGATCTCTATCTGAAAAAGTGCTATTCCCGCGCTTTCGCCTGAAGGAGTATCAGGCAGGCTCCTATCTGACCGAGACATTACCTGAGAAAGAGGTCAAGGCTGGGATCAAGCCGGTGCATTATTATGAATATCAGCTGGTTAAGGGCGAAATGATCGCTGCATCTCCCAATGAACAGGAGGCTATCGAAGCCACGCTCTATCTGGCGATGATCCATCTCTCCGAGCGTCATCCGCAGGATCCTGACAAACCCGAATCTCATTATGCCAAAGCGCACCGCTATCTGAAGAAAGCAGATGAATTGATGCTGCGACAAAGAGAGGGATTGAGCCTCGAAGCGATTGAGGTGTTACACTGGATTGAAACACTCGACAAAGTCACAAAAGACGAGCATCCCGATGCCACTGCCCTCCGTCTCAAAGCATCCTGGCTGATTATGCGTAACCATCTGGATCATAAACAGGCGGTTCCCTTGAGGCAGGAGCCTTCCTTCAACATGGGAGAGGAGAGTCCCATCTCAGGGGGAGAGAAAGAGTGGATGGAGGAGGCAAAAACTGCCCTTCAGGAACTTTATCATCCGTATCTCACTCACTTGAGGTTAGTAGATGCAAATCTCCATCTGACACCATCGGAAGAGCTAAACCTCCTGCAGCTGCTGGACGTCGAAGATGACCAATTCGCCTCTCGTTTCAGCCAGTTAACCAGTTCTGCGGATATAGCCTCAGAGTTAATGAGCACTTACGACAATCCGATCACAATTCCAGCGATCTTCCTTCCAGAAATCGAGGCTCTCTTTGACCCGGCTTGGATGGAGCAACTGACCAATCCACCCTCCCACAAGGGTGGATCAGGCATCCTGCTGCGCGATATTCAGCCGTTGGCACGATTTATTGATTATTACGCAATCGCCAAGGGAAGATCATCGATTGAAAAGGCTCAAGAGGTATTGCACGAAGGTATGGGGCTTGATTTAACTCCCGAAATGACCCTTGAATCCATTCAAAGCGAATTACATACCGCCCTGCAGATGCATGTCGCGGCAACTTTAAAGAATGAAGAGTGGGCACCTATCGCACTTCTGGCAGTCGCTGCTCAGCCAGCCGCGTTTCCACTATCCCCTGAAGAGTTAAAAGAAAAGCTTGATAAAATTAAGAAAATGGAAGGTTACCTGAAAAACGGCCCTCAATACATACAAGGGGAACAAGAGAGACTCGAGAGGTGGAAAAGGGGCATCGCAAATACGAATGTTGAACGTGCAAGAAAACAAAAAGAGGGAAGCTGGGAAAAGTGGGAGGAAGAAAGTTATCAAAGCAGTATGAAGAGTTTTGAAGAATATAAGGTAAACATTGAGAATCAAAGTATCGAATACAAAACCGCAGAACGCGAACACCCTAAGCTTGTTAAGGAGCTGCAACAAGCGATTCAGCATCCTGTTGAGAGGCTTGTCAAACAAAAGCGGCTGAAAATGGGATTGGAGCGAGCCAAAGCGGGTAAGAGCGCAGGTCCTGCTCCCACGAAACGCACTGCGAGACCTCCTGATATCGAATTTGAAGAATGCATCAACTTACAAACGCTCTCACAAACCTCATCCTTGCAACTTGCTGCACCCATTGTGCCAAACGAAGCTTTGAACCAGATTATCCAGAAAAAAGAGACGACAGGAGGGGCAGCGCCCACTGCAATTGCCCCTGAAAATATTTTCCAGGTCAAACCGCACAATCTTCAGATCGGAGCTGTCTTCACGGACGCAGAAAAGCAGCTCGTCGATTATGCGAGGAGCGGCAAAGGAGTTCAACCCGAATACTCGGTAAAGGATGCCAGCAAGGTGGTCGAGCTTTCGGATATTCTACGCGACTCGATTGGGTCCCTGCAGCATATGGTGAGAGATCAGGAGCAGGAGCTGATTCAACTTGCTCACCGAGCTCCGCAGGATCTTGGGAAATTGGCCCAACGTGAGCTGGCTATCGAGCAGGGATTGCATAAATTGTTATCGCTCGATGAGCTGCTCCGATCCTATTTTCGACGCGATCTGGAGACTCTTCATCAACGCAATCCGCATTTGACTAAAGAGGAAATGGGCCAGCTTTTTGAAAAGGTGGAACGCTATCTCTACACGGCGACTCAGTTGCAGCAGGAAAAAAGGGTCTATGCCCAATCCCTCAAGGTGAAGCAGGTACTCGACAGCAAAAGCGATGAGGCAACGCTTCAGGAGCATCTGCGCAGCTTTGCGACTGCCACGCAGGCTGTGCGCCATTATGATGCGCGCGAACATCCCGAATATCTGGTTTTTGAATATTACACAGATATGCTCTTGTGGAAAGATCAGGTGAGTACTCTCTCCGCACTTGGCAAAAGAGAGCGCTTTGGCGCACTTGTTGAGCTGGCAATGGGACTAGGGAAATCTCACGTGATCGCCCCTCTGCTCTCCTGGCTCCAGGCTGATGGAGAACAGATCGCCGCCTTGGTGATGCCAGAACCTCTTGTCACAGCCATGGCAAAGGATCTTTCTCAAAAATCAGGGTT
Organism: Parachlamydia sp.; assembly: GCA_021372155.1. Taxonomy (GTDB): domain Bacteria; phylum Chlamydiota; class Chlamydiia; order Chlamydiales; family Parachlamydiaceae; genus JAJFUZ01. Next base: position 13,535 of record JAJFUZ010000244.1, read on the forward strand.
AGCTTTTGACCAGAAAACGCGCACCCTTCCAATCAAACGGGAGCCGATCACTGTTGAAAGGCTAAATCGCATCTTTCAGAATCTGGATGAAGTACGTCGAGAGCGGCTGGTGCTGATCTGGACAGCAAGCGATATTCAAAGTCTGTTCAACCAGTGGGTGGAACTTCAGGAACAGGCGCATGAATTAAATGAAAAGAGGATTTTGACTGAGGATCATCTTCAGACTCTCTCAGACAAGCATGCGCTCTTTCTTAAGAGCTTTAACCTTCTTATCCAGTCGGCGACTCTGACGGTGGATGAGGTCCACCAGGTTCTCGATATTCTAAAGTCTCACAGCTTTACCTTTGGCGCACCCGAGCCGGTCCATGGAGATATCACAAATGCTATCGCGCATCTTTTCGGCGCCATCGTGACCGACAGCAAGCTACATGAAACGATTCGCTGGGATTTTCTGCACAAGTCCAAAGGCGAGAGTGTGACGGAAGACAGCTACCATGCCAACGTCAAAGGGCATATCATCGAGTCTCTTCTTGATCGCGGTATTGTTCCTGATGATCCCGACTTTCAGCGATTCTTTACTCAATTGTCCCCTCAAGGGCGCCTCCATTTGAAAAATTATCTTCTGGATGCAAACGCAGCAGAGGGGAATCGGATGCTCGAGAAGCTGGAGGGAGCAGCCAGTCAACGTCTGCGCAACGAGTTTGCAACCCTTAAAGAGGCCCTCAGCACAGTATTTCCCAAGACGGCCGGAAAGAGACCCTTAGTTCATTTTGGACTCGATCCTGCTGAAAATCTTGTCATTCCCTACCGCGATGGCAATCCCAGCCTCAATTCGCTTTTTGGCAGCCCTCTGGAAAGAGTGATCTACACGGTGCAGTATTCCCTTTCACAAGGAATCACAGAAGCGGTAGTGCGCCAAAAAATTGAACAGCTGCAGCAGAATTATCAGAAGGCCAAAGCGCAGGGCCTTCAAGCAGATCTTTCAGAATTTCACAGCCTTGTAGGTGAAAATCCGCAGTTTATCCTGCACCGTATAAAAAGCGATGCTGAGATTGCTGCGATTACTCAGATTGTCAATCGCGATCCATCTAAGATACTGAAATTGACTCAAGAATTCATGTTTCCTCATATCAAAGTCTATGCCAAAGAGATCGAGAGCAGCGCTCACCTGATTCCGCTGTTGGTCAAAAAGGAGCAGGGGATGAGAGGTATGGGAGGCACGCTCTATAATGTTCCCACCTATCCGCGCGTTTTCCAGGAAGCTCGCCTGTCGGATACTCAGGCCAAGACGCTCGATATTCTCAGGCAGAGATCTTCACCTCAGGTAGCGACGCTTCCCTCTTTGCAAGGCATCGATGGAGCCAAAAAGATCAAGACCATCTATCAAACCGCTCCTCCAGGCAGCATCATCGACGCAACGGGTGTGCTAAGTGGAGAAAACAACGAAAATCTGGCCCGCGCAATGCTGGCCCATCTATCAGGTCAGAAAGGGTCGACGATCAAAGGCGTTGTCTATTACGATCGCGATGTGCGCAAGGTTGTGACCCTGACCGATAAAAAACCTGTTGCTTACAGTCGGGATATGGATCCAGAGTCGCTGGCTGCACTCTGGGATCCCCCAAACATCGAAGGTTCAGACATTCCCGTCGGCAAATTCATGCAGGCGTCAATGATTGTGGGCAAGCATACGACCCTTGGAACTCTGATGCAGGGAGCCTGGCGTCTGCGCGGTCTGGCTCGCGGTCAGGCCGTCAATTTCATCGTGCCGCTTGAGGATAAGAGGGTGATCAGCAAGATGCTGAAAGATCATCTCGGAGAGGAGATCGCCGAGGGACAGGATCTGACTCTGCCCCAGCTGGTTCGCTTTACTCTGTTGAAGCAGTGTCTGCAAGAGGGAGAGAACAACTATAAGGCGATCAAGGAACGCATGAAGGTGGCTCTGGTGTTACGCATTTCTGAGATCGTATGGAGCGAGTCTACATCCTCTAAAGATGCCTTTCGGATTTATGAAGATACCCGCTCTCTGTTCATTAACGAAGAGCCCAAAGAGCCATGGGACAAATGGGGCAAACCAACGGAAGAAGTAGAGTCGCCAGAAGCTTTGCAGCGTCTTCTTGAGGAGTGGAAATCGCATCCAGTCATCTCGAAAATACAAGCGAATCCGCAACTCTATCAAGGCATCGATATCCCGAATCTGTTCAAAGAATGGGAATCCATTGTCAGAGATATCCAGGGACCTGTGCCCGATAAGATCAAACTGCAAGCCGAAACCTATGGTAAGACCGCAGAGCAGCTTGTCGAGCAGAAGGTGGAGCAAAAGGTCGAACAGAAAGTAGAGGTCCATAAAGGCGATGAGGAAGCTGAACCCAGACGCCAGATTTCCAGCGACAATCCTTTCCTGTTGCGCACTGTCCGTCCTACAGCCATCGACCGCCTGAAGCCGCTGTCTGAAGATGGGCTGCCAGGTAGCCTCTACTGGGCATTTCCGATACGAGCCATTCTCTCCCTAGTGTCAAAACCTGATGAAACAGGTGCCTGCATTCGGGCTAATGACATGATCGCCGAACACACCGCGTTGCATTCCCTCGGCTCTCTTTTCGATGATAATCTCATCGTCAGTATCAACATCGCACCCGTACACGGCCTCTCTAAATCTACCACGAAGCAGATTCCCTACACTCCATTTAATGACTATCAAAAGGGATGCACATTTGTGGAAGTGGTTCAAGAGGTCCATTCGGTAGAGATCAAGCTGAAAATGGTCGATGCCGATGAAGCCGCACAGATCAGAGAGCACCTCCGTGCCGAGCGCGCGAATCCAGCAAAGCCATCCCAGGAGTTGCGCGTCGGCATCTATCAATTTGAGAAAAAGGGCTGGAAGCTTGATTCAGAGGGTAGTCAGTCTATCGATTTGCAGAATCCGCAGAGCAGGGAACGGTTTGCGTCCCTGCTGGTCCAGGCGAAATTTGCCGCGGGAATGATCGACTATTCTCCCGAAGAGCTTCCCTATTTGCGAAAGTGGATGGAGCAGGCAGGGGTCATGAATGCCTTCACCCTTATTCAGGTGATTCTCAATCCCATTGCAAAAGGGGATACGCGCAAGCAGTTCAGTCAAAGTCAACTAGGCAAACTGTTTGAAGAACTGGGGGTTCCGAAACAGTCGTTGAATCTTAGTTAATCCAGGATTTAACATTCTCCTCATCCACATTTTTTCCGCTGATAAAGATCACGACATGACCGCGGATACTCTTGATAGTGTTTCAGGAATCCTGCGAATGCGACCGCTCCCGAAGGTTCTGCAAGGATCAGCATCTTTTCATAGAGCCACTTCATAGCCTTTTTGATTTCTTCATCTGTAACAATCTTGACATCATCGACATATTTGTTTAAGATCGGGTAGTTCAATTCCCCTACTGCTGAGGCTCTAAGGCCATCTGCAATCGTGTCCACCTTCTACCAGCATTCGCGCTTTCCTGACTGACGCGAAGCATAATAGTCTGCTGCTCCCGCTGGTTCGACGCCATGAGTTTGGATAGCGGAGTTGGTTTCCTTGAATGCCGTTGCACAGCCACTCAGCAAGCCACCGCCACCTATCGGACAATAGAAGTGTTCTACAACAGGCAGCTGCTGAAGGATTTCCAAAGTCGCAGTGCCCTGCCCTGCCATCGTGCGATAGTTGTTGTAGGGATGCAGGGGAATATATCCCTAAGCTGAGTACACTATCTGGGCAGCTTCACGCGGAGAGCTTGAATCTGACCATTGGTCAAATTGCGATAATGTCCTCTATACACCTGCCAGCGGTGGCGCAGATAGGTCCAGAAACTTGAACGTGCGATGACTTGTTTGGCTGTCTTGCCATCCACATTGACAATGGAGGAATCGGCTCCATAAAGGCGCAAGATGTTCATCGTAGAGATCCTTCCATGCAGGGACGCGCAATAAAAAGGAGTTTGTTTTTTGGAATCCTGCGCATTGACGTTTGCACCTGCGGCAAGAAGCGCAGATGGAACATTGCCCTTTTTGGCAGCTGCTCGCAGAGGAGTTTTGCCTCTCAGGTCCGCCTGATTGACATTTGCGCCCAGTTTGATCAGGAGCGGGATCGCAAATCCAGTGCCATGGTAGGCTGCCCAATAGAGGGGAGTCTGACCGCGAAAATCGGCGGCATGGATATCTGCTCCTGCTGCCAACAGGGTGAGGATGGTATCGGGATTTCTTCCTCGGATAGCGCAATGGAGAGGAGTGACTTTTTCACAATCCTTATCGTTGACCCCATGGCGTTTCTTCAAAAGGCTTTCGACGTAGTAGGTACGACCCTGTGCAGCAGCGAAATGAAGTTCTGGCCAAGGCCGTCTGCGGATTTTATCATGTGCGAGGGATCGCTTTTTAGTTTCAATGGAAGAAGGAAAGTAAAAACTTTTTCGGAATTTTCGCCACTCCATCACGAGTGAATGGACGCGCTGCGCCAGACCTTTAACGATACGAGTAACCGGTTGGGTTGTCTTGCTCCACAACCTGTGAAACTGACTGCGGTTTTGGATGGAAAGAGGCATGGATTCACTTGTTGGTTGCAGGTGCTTTTAATCTAAAGTATCTCAAAAAATGCGTCCAGGCTTATTCACAGGCTTATTCTCTGGAATGCCTCTCTGTCCAAATCTCTGTCCAAATCTCTTGACGAAAGCCATCTAAATCAGCTAAAATATTTTTAATTCGCATCAAGATCTCTTATGCAGCCAGTTTCTCAATATTCGCCTCCCCATCCAATCGATCAGCCGTCAATCTCACAACCTACACCAACCTCTGAACGAAATATTTCAAACCTCGCTACAGAAATTCTGTTGATAGAAAATCGCCCCCCCCCATTACGAACATTTTTAGTTGGCGATCCCGAACTAGGTATGAATGAACTGTGGAATGCCGCTAAACTTCAACGCTGGGATACAGTTCTAGAGTTGCTAAAAAAGCACCCTTTTGATGTGAACGTCTCGCCGATAAAGGGGGAAGACGAGGGAAAAACGGCCCTCTGGATGGCATGTGCAGATGAGAAGTGGGATGTTGTCACCGAAATGCTCAAAGGGCATTGTAATGTCAATGCAGGACCGACAAGTGGGAGCTATGCCGGCACAACTGTTTTGTGGATTGCAACCTATCATCAACAATGGACTCTCGTCCAGGATATGCTCACAAGAACGGGCGTCGATGTCAACAAGGTGCCAACCAAGTTTGATCATGCACCTGGACCTTCTCCTCTTTCTTTAGCCCTTTATCATGAACAATGGGATATTGCATTCGAATTGCTTAAACATAATTGCGAAAATAATGAGAGGGAGGATTTCTTTAGGATAGCTATCTCGAAAAATCAGTGGGAAATTGTTAAAGTTATGCTAAAGCAATTTTCCTGTGATGTCAATAAGTCACTCGAAGGAGATGAAGGATGGACCCCCCTTTATTTAGCCGCATCCTGCAACCGATGGGAAATCGTTCAACTCATGCTAGATACATGTGTATGCAGTATCAATGCTGGACCCAACAACGGGGATGAACAGGGCTCAACAGTGCTATTTTTAGCAGCTGCGGCAAGGAAAGAAAATATCGTCCGAAAACTGTTGAGCATCCCTGGTTGTGATGTAAATGCGTCCTTTCAGGGTCGTACCCCCTTATGGTTTTTTAAAGATAAAATTACCGATTTAACCACGTGGCTGTTGTTGCTTGGCGCTCGCATTGACGAAACGAAAATAGATGAAGTAACCCCTGAAGAAGAGCTGGAGATTCATTTTTTAGAAATTTATCAAAACCACCTTAATAACATCCTTCACTCCTTCACTGAGGTTATAACAGATCCCTATACAGCCAATCCCTTTTTAAAATTACCCCGTGATCTTTTAGAGCTTTTTCTTTGCGAGATTTTCAAACGTCAATTTCCTTTATTAAGAGAAATTCCCGCTAGCTTTGTAATTAATAAATGTAAAGAAATTAGAGAGAAAATTTTAATTCAAAAAAATGAACGCGCCATCATATGGTTCACCAAACAAGCTTATGGGGCACTTAAAAAAAGAGTTACCTCTGAACAACTCCCGCGTTTCCATGATTTCCATGCTAACTGGAACATGATTATAAATAAATGCATTGCAGAAAGAAAATTTTCGGTTTTTAACCGCAAAATTAGAGCTTATCTGATAGCTTCAATACAATACAATTCGTATCCTTTCGATTATAGAACCATGCTGGAAACTGTCGTGGGTGTTTTATCTCGAGAGCCGATCATGTATCAGGAAGAAAATAAAAAAATTTCCACAAGCATAGACAAAGAAAATGACGTCAATCAAGACCTCGCTTTAGCTGTTTCACATCGGCGATGGGACGTCGTCCCAGTTTTACTGACACAGCCGGGGTGTAATGTCAATATCTCAATCGGTGAGAAGGGTATGACCCCTCATTGCTAGCATGCGCACAGCGTCAATGGGACATTGTGCGTTTGATGCTTGCCAAACCCTGTGAT
>JAJFUZ010000250.1 GCA_021372155.1 Parachlamydia sp.
CGTTCTCTTATTGCGATGGAGCTGGTCGATATAGACGCCATACTCTTCGCAGGAGCGCAAGATGAAGCCCTGCGCGATCTCCTCGAGCCTGAAGCCCCGGCCCTGTGTCACATAATCGTGCTGGAGCTCCTCCAAAATCTGGCGTAGAGTGCGCGGCTTAACGACGCAGTAACTGTCCGTGATTTCCCTAATTTTACTAAATGATAGCGGATCGCTGGAAGAAAAAAGCAGCGCCTCAATGATGCGCTTGACCGTGTACCTTGTCTGGGGCAAATCTTCGTTCATGCCTGAATCATCACCTTGTTTTCAAAACGGACCACGCGCACGGACCCTCGCTTCATCATTTCCAGAAGGGCCAGGAATGTCACGATGAGTTCCAACCGGCACAAGCTTTCTGTAAAGAGCTGCTCAAAGGGGATCTGCAGGCAATTTTCTAAGAGCCTTGAGATGGCATCAATCTTGTCGCTTACCTTCCACTCCTCTTCCTCAATTGAACCCTTTACCTCTGCCTTTGAAAGGATCTGCTGGAACATGCTGGCCAGGTCCTGCAGGGTCAGATGTTCGATGCCGAGATTTTTTTTGACTTCCGCGCTTTCCAGACCGCGCGCATAATAGGCGTTCTGGTGCACCTCGCGCTGCTCCAGGCTTTTCGCGGCGTCTTTGAAGCGGCAGTAATCGAGCAACTGATGGATGATGGCAAAGCGCGGATCGCCCTCCTCCTCTTCACCTGTGACAGCCTGTTCATGCTTCGGCAGCAGCGTTTTGCTTTTAAGCCAGATTAAAAAGGCAGTAGTTCCAATAAATTCTGCTCCAGAATCAATCTCAAGAGGCTGTTCGTCAAACTTGGCAAGAAACTGAGTAGTCAAATTTGAGAGAATGACTTCGTGGATGGGAATTTCCTCCTGCTGGATCAGATGCAGCAGGTAGTCGATTGGGCCCTCAAAGTTATCTAAGACGAAGTGTTCTAATTCTGCAGTTTTCATCTTTTTACAAACGATTGGAAGTTATCATAACGCTTCAGGCTGAATTGGTGCAATACAGGAAAGCCGCTCTAAAAAGTCCTCCTTCTGATGTGCTCACTGATGTGCTCATGGAGGTATCCACATGCTGCATCAGCTGTTCGATGTGTTGATCGGGAATATCTTTTAATGCTATAAATTCATAGCGTGAGACTGTATCCAAACTAGAGAAAAATTGATCATAGATCCGTTTCCTTCATTTTACTTGAAACACGCCTCATTCTAAACAGGCTGGAGAGAGGAAGATGACGGATGCAACCATCGAGGAGTTCAGCGGGCAAACTGTTAAGGTAGGATACGATGTCGTGGCGGCTTTTCTTCACAGCACTGCCAGAACCAATTGCCGGCCCAGGCGCCTCTTGCCCTGTATCGGACTTGGCTCGACTGCTCATGACCGGTTTGGTAGCAACCGGTACTTTTGACAGCTCCGCATCCAGAGAATCAATCTGTTCGCAAAATTTTATCTGCAGCGCCTGCATACGAGCGTTTTGTTTCTGCAGCTCTTTCAAGCGAGCGTTAGCGGGCAAAGGCTTAAAAAATTTCATTTTCTCGCAGAGAGCCTGTTTGCATTGGGGAAGCATTTGCTTCAAAGCCGCTCTGCTCTCTTCATCGGGAGGATTTATTAGAGATGTTTTGATTCGTGCAACTATATCAATTAAACGAATCAGATGAGATTCACACCCGTAAGACTGCAAGTCATTTAAAATGAATGTCAACATAGTGCCAATAGATACACCATCTGCTTTTCCTTAATAAATTTTTTCTGACTGATATGGTACACGCTAACAGAAAAAAACACCAATTTTTCCCATGTATTTCTCTTACTCTTGCTCCTGATTTTATTTTTTAATCTAGTTGATATATAATAATTTTAACCGGATTATTTAATTTTATGATTACAGAAATAAAAGAATACAACAATAACCAGCTAGAACTGATAAAAGAGCGTACCAAGAGCCTATCGGGCATCGACAAAGATGAAATTATATTCAATGCCCTTTCAAGCGTGCTGAAAAAAGATAAAGCAAAATACCTTAATGGAGAGAAAAAGCTCTCTTTATCGAAAATCAATCAAATTGAAAAAAAATCAAAGCAGCTTGTCGAGAATAAAGTTAACCGGGTTTTTAATCGGCAGATGCTCAAATCTGTCGTTCAGCATACAAAAAAATGGGGTGGCGTCAATGTGGACGAAATCGTCGCAAATGCAGCGGTTTTGACTCTTAAAAATTATCAGGCTTATTTGGCTGGCACAAAAAAACTTACGCCCGCTGATCTTCGTCATATCCATAAAAAAGCTACCACTTTGGTAGACAATGCCAGGAAGCTCCTTGTCCGTGAAGCGAATACAATCCCCGTCGCTCTTGCTACTAAAAAAGCGGTCGACCAGCTTAGAACAAGAACAAGAGCGCCAGGGGAAACTCGCGATCAATTCAAAAAATATCTGCTGCAGAATTATTATCATGTGATGGGTCTGCAGGTTGCCTATGGCAAGTGGAGTGAAGGTGCGATTATCAAAGGACCACAGGAAGGCATGGCCGACTACAAAGTCCAGCGTGTCATCACTCACCCACATGGCCTTCAGATCGTGGTGCTCTTTCCCACCAATATCCTTGATCCCTTTGAAAAGCCAGCGCCTATCTTTTGCTGCAGAGGGAGTTGCACCATCCATAATCTGTTCGATGATCTTGGCAGGACGGTGGGATCTTACTCCTTTTCTCCTGCAAAAGAGCTTATCAAAGAAAGTCTGGTTGAAGCAGGTAACATGTTTGGACCCGTTGTTCTGACTGGACACAGTTTGGGCGGAGCAATCGGTCAGCTCATCGCTGCGAATTTCTGCGATATCCCGGTTGAAGAGGGGCATTCGATCATCAAAGAAGTGCACATGTACAATGCTCCCGGAGTGGGTGTAAAGGTTGCTCATGAATACGCGAACAAACGCAATGCCATGGCCCCCGAAAACTGGCCTGAAGTCTACCATGTGCGCCATGTCCATGATGTTGTGTCCGTGGGAGGCGGGTGTCATATTGAAGTCGATTTTCACCAGGATACCGGGGAATGGGATCTTCCCATCCATCCGCTCAGGATGATCAAGGAAGTGCTTGCAGCACATTCCAGAGTGAACTTTATTAAAGATTACATCCTGCTGAAAAATATCGCACAAACAGTCACTGCTGGAAAAAAACTAGTAAAAAGCGTCATCAATTTTTCTAGAAAAACTGCAGGATTGCTTTTACGAGTCCTTGTCGCAGACATGATGTATGCTCACAATATGTACAATCATCATAGCGACCAGATCAGGCGGTTCATCCATTCAGACGATGGGCCACGAGTCAGGAATTACTTGAGATCTGAACTTTAATACCACCATCGTATTTTAAAAGATGGTTTGCAAACAAAAACCCGGCACAAAGAGCCGGGGTTTAAGTGATTCAATATCTATAACCTCCATACCCAAACCTATGCATGAATGCTGCTGATGCAAATGCGCCTAACATACACCAACCTTGGTACGGCATATGCTGCACTAAAACATCGAGCATTGGAAAGCCATATTTAGCGACGACAACGATAACAGCTAAAGCGCCAGTTCCTACAGCGAACATTGCTGTAGCCTTTTCGAGGTCAGTCGGCTCTACTGGCTGGATGTTGCGCCCTTGAAGAGCTGGCGGTGGAGCTGCTGTAGGTTTGACAGATTGCGATTCCTTCCAGGCTTGATCGCATCTTTGATGAAGATGGGTTGTTTGATTATCTTTTGTATAAGCAATACACTTTCCTTCTAATTGTGTATGACAATGATGACAAGAACCTATTGCGGACGTTTTTTCCTCCATGTATTAAAACGCGTTAATTTACATATATTTTACAAAACTACCGTTAATAAATATTTAATAAAGTATTAATTTATAATTAAAAAGACAAATTGGTCGCATGTGACCTATTGCCCATGCAGATGTCTCCCATATTCGGATGCTGTCGACTTTTTGAACTCATGTTTTTATGTTTGTTTAATAAACTTTGGTTGATAATTTAAAATTCATTTGTTATAATATTCTTAAATATTTAACAATTATAGGTTTTGTGTCTTCAATTATCAATTCAGGCTTAAATTTATTTCAAAATGTCATCCCTAACCGAGCAAAGAAGGTAATGGAATACAATCGAAAAATGAATGGGAATATGCTTGTCAGTACAGTAGTCACAACTCTAGGTGTGGGGAGTGTTTTTGCAGCCATGAATGGTGCTCTAGCATTCAAAGCTTTTAGGCGCGGAGAGATTAGAAAAGATGCGCTTTACGCCGCTACTGCTGCTGTTACAGCCGGTGCCTTAGTAGCTTTAGGACTCGCTAGTTACAATAATGGGATGGAAAATTATAAAGAATTTATTTTGAAAGAAAAAGAACAAAAGATGGTTGGTGATGGATGGTCATGCGAGCGCGGAAATAAAGAATTGCAGTGTAAAAAGACTTTCTATGACGAACCTGTCCAAAATATTGGCGGCTATTCAAGTTTTCGGTGGGAACAGCGTTATTATCATATAGATGAAAAAAAATTGGAAGTTCGCAGTACATATTAGACCGTAAAGCGTCATATGCATTGCAAGAAGTGTGATTCAACGCATGCCGGGGGCTTTTCCTTACGAAAAGTCCGCGGAATGCGTTGAAATTCCTATACTTAAGAATATGCAAACAAACGCAATGACTTGACTCTCGAAAACTGGCCTGAAGTCTACCATGTGCGCCATGTCCAAGATATTGTTTCCGTTGGAGGCGTTCAGACTGATCAATGCCGCCATTTTAATATGAATGATAAAAAGCTTGAGGATGATGCTTGAGCCTTGTAAACTGCTCGAATTATGCTCAAAGCGCTTGCTAAAGATACAGCCATTTATGGCCTGACCGATTTCATTTTTCGCTTCATCAATTTTGCCATTTTTCCCATTCTTGCCTATGTGTTGAGTGTGGAGGAGTTCGGCGTATATGCGCTGTTGACGACCTTTGCACTTCTTTCTGCGACCCTCTTTAATTGCGGCCTCAACCGGTCTCTCGAGCGCTTTTATCTCGACAAGCAGGAGGGGAATCCCTCAGCTGTGGTCTCGATGGGGCTGCTGTGTGAAGCCCTTTTTGGTTTGCTCTTCATTGGCGCAGGGCTTACGCTTGTCTTTACCTTTAAAGAGGTGCTTTTAGAGCATCAGAAAATTGGATGGCTCGCCTTTGCTTTGGCCCTGCTGGGGTGCCTGCCGACGCAGCTTTTCAACCTTTCGCTCAATGGCCTGAGGCTCAATTTTCTGCCCTGGCATTTTACGCTCCTCAACATTGCCCAGAACACCATTTCGCTGACATTGAGTCTCTATTTTGTGATTGGTTTGAAGTGGGGTGTGGCCGGCTTTGTCGGAGGGATGGCGATCGGATACAGCCTGATTGCTCCGATTGCGATCGGGCTTTTATACCGCCGCGTCAGCTGGGCCTGGGACTGGCAGCTGGCCAAGAAGATGCTCACATTCGGTTATCCCTTTGTCTTTGTCGATGTTTCGCGCTGGATCTACACCTCGATGGACCGCTGGATGCTCGCCGATTTGGCCGACACGACGGAAGTTGGCCTCTACAGCATGGCCTTCAAGCTGTCGACGGTGTTGATCTTTATGATCAGCGCCTTCAGCCTGGCCTGGACGCCGCAGGCGCTCAAGGCACACGGCGATGATCCCAACCACCGTCACCTGTACAGCCGCTGCCTAACGCTTTGGTTTTTCTGCCTGACGTGCGTCGCCATGCTGATCAGTCTTTTTGGGCGGGAGGTCTTCATGATGCTTACGCCACCGACCTATTGGCCGGCTGGGCACCTACTGCCCTGGGTGGCGACAGGCCTTGCCCTTTTCGGCACCACCTATGTCACCATGATCGCCATGATGATCACCAAGCAGACCCACCATTTGACAATTTTAGCATGGGTTGCGGCAGGGATCAACATCGCCCTTAACTTCTGGTGGATTCCGCTTTGGGGGGCCCATGGCTCTGCGGCGGCAACGTTGGTTACTTATTGCCTGCTCTCTGCCAGTTATCTTCTGCTTGCCCAGCGTCTCTACCCGATTCCGCTCGAATATGGCAGGCTGGCCATTTGCCTGGCTCTGCTTTTTGGTTCCGCGCTGCTTGGTCTGTTCCTGCA
>JAJFUZ010000275.1 GCA_021372155.1 Parachlamydia sp.
CAGTTAAGCGAAATGGGAGTCACAGGATCAAGATTTTATGTAGATCAAAAAACTCAACAAGTTGTCCTTTTTAAAAGTAATTGGGAACATGCAGGTAGATATGAAGAGGTCGGCATTAACGAACTAAAATTAAGAACAATAAAAATTTTGCAATCAACTGATGACATAAAGATTAAATATCGTGCCGTAAAAGCACTTTTCAAATTATTAAATTCTGGTCAACTTACAGAAAGTCAAAAGTTAGAATTGATGCAAGTAAGCCCTCATGCTTCATTGGGATTATCCCCCGAAAAAGCAGGATTTGCTGAAACTCAGCTTATGAAAGCTAAAGGATGCAAGCTCTCCGAACAAGGAGGAACTGGAGTATATTTTTTGAAGTTAGATCCACAGAAAAGTGGGGATCCCCATATAGAATGTCGATTTGGAATAATTAAATATGTGCCAAACCCTAGACAAATTCTTTTTGCCAATAGAATTTTAATTAAATTGGGCTTTAAGGTTCCGAATACAAAAATGTTAATGCCTGATTCATCAACGGCAACAAGATCGTTAGAATTATGCAAAACAGCAGCACCCGATAAGCCTTTACCCACTAATCGACAGTTTGTAATCATGGATTTCATGAATGCAGCCCCATTAAACCGTATCGATCATCATGAATTGATTTTGCTTTTGAGCGATAAACGAATTTTATACCAATTAGGCAAGATGGTGATGGTCGATTTATGCATAGGGAATATTGACCGCTGGAATATTGGACGATGCGCTTTGGGCAATATGATGATTGCACGTGGTTTTGGAGAACAGGCTCCGCAATTGATTCTTATCGATCATGAGTGTCGTTTAGAAAAATTTGAGGTAGACAATATCAAAGATCAAATTTTAAGAGTCTTGCAAGAGAGAGGTGTAAAGGAACTCTTTAGTGTTATGGCGCAAGCTCTCCAACCCGGTGATAAATCGAAACAAAACCCTGAACTAAAAATTACACTGGATAGTGCTGGTATTCACGCTTTTCAATTGGGGCTAAAAGATTCGATTAAACAATTAAAAGAATTATTTTCTCATAAAGATGCCATAGAAATGTTTAATAGAAAACATATTGTAGCAACGGATCAAGTAGACACTAATAAATTGTGGCAAGTGATTGAATTTCTTAATACTATCGATCTCAAGAAGGGTTCGCTATTGAAGTAAATTCGGATATATGTTAAAAATTTCTTAAAGGAGTTCATCATGCAACCATCTGAGCAAAATCCTAGAATTGAGTCGATCGAAGGTGTTCAAAGAATGCTTCCCAATATCTGTCCCGACGCATTAGCTAGAATGCGAGATTACAATGAAACCGCAAAACTTGATCTTAGCCTCCTGAATACAGTAGAAATAATATATAACCAATTGAGAGTTCAAAATACGGCGAATTTAAGTGTTGCTTTCAATCGTTTTTTAAGAACTGATTGTGCTGTATACCTCGCACAAAAAGTCAGAGATTTGCAAAGTTACGAAGACAAGTTCGCTCGGACTGTTGCTGATATGCAGCTTGAAGATAGAGATAGAATTGTTGTATTAGCCGAGAAAATTGACGATTTGACTTTTGTCTCTCAATTTGTCTCAGCAAACAGATTAACTCAGCGTCAACACGCTTGCCTAGATTCCATAGCCCAAATGGAAAATGAGTTGCGTGAACTTCAACAACATATTCATGGTTCAGAAGGAGAGCACGCGAGATCACTACGTATCATCCTTGAAATCCAAAGACATCTTGGGGAGCTGAAAGCTGCCTTGGCACAAGAAATGTTTGACAGATTACCTGAACAGATTAATAAGCTCCGCTCTACTTTATCATTATCAAGATAAATCTCATATTTTTATGATCCTGAAAGCGCCCCGGTTTTGAGGTCATTTTTCCAGATCATGCCCTCTTTTTCAGCTATAATGCTGAAGCTGGCGCATTCATAACGTTATCTGGATGGTTCCAATGAATTTGAGAGTTAGTAATTGTCAACTCCCCTCCCGCTGAATTGTAAATAGCCCCTCCTTGGGCCCAAGGAGCGGCCATATTTTTCATGATCAGGGTATCGCTGACGTTCAGAGTGCTGTCGCGATTATTCCAGATCGCTCCCCCGCTACCTAAGCAGCTATTGCCCGTAAAGATGCATGTCCTGAGAGTGAGCGTCGCGAAATTGTTTAAGATTGCCCCGCCATCGCTGCGGCCCGATGTGTAATTGTCAGCAAAAGTCGTGCATTCGATATAGAGCTGGTTGCCGCCGCGATTTTCAATGGCGCCACCATCACCGTAAGCATTGTTGTCTAAGAATAAACAATCTTCAATCGATGCGCTTCCATTAAAGCTAAAAAAAGCGCCTGCCGACCCGCTTGCAATATTGTTCATCAATTTGCAATCGGTCATCGACACATCGCCGCCATAGTTGTAAAGAGCGCCTCCCATGCCATCGCACGTCTCGTCCTCTGCTTGATTGTAGGTAAGGACGCAACCAAGCAAACTTAAAATGCCATGATTATTGATCGCCCCTCCTCCCTCAGCATCATTGAGGGCATTTCCATGGGTCAGAACTAAGAACTCGAGCCGTAAGGATATCCCTTCGTTGATCGCAAAGATTCTGGTCTTCTGATTGCCATCCAGAATCACTCCAGAACCGATGATCCTTAGTCTGTCTTTGTCGATTTGGAGCTGGCCCTGCGTCAATGTAATCAATTTGACATCGGAGGCAAATTGGATCGTATCGCCATCCGAGGCCTGCTGAATGGCATCGCGCAGCGTGCCAGGAGATCCATCATCTTGATCGCTCGTTACAGTGATTGTTGCTGCGTAGGCTGAATTGGTAATGGCCAAGGCCATGAGAAAAAATTTCATCCAGGAAAACATCATACCCTCCTTGCACGTAAGATAACTTGCGATTAATCAATACCTTGATTAATCGCAAGATCTAAGATTTACCGAGCCTGATAGGTCAGAACGCGCCAACGGCCATCACTTTCCAGAACCATCGTCACCAGCTCATTCGCTTTGGGCCTGCCAGCAAAATCGGTCTGGTAAACCAGGACCATGTAATACCCTTCGGGCAGCCCTTTGGGGTTCTGCTTGGGCAGTTGCTGAAGCAGCTGACGGGCGACGACAGCACCAAGGGGTTTGCGCAGCTTCTCTTCCGCTTTAATCCACTCGTTTCTGCCGATAGTAAGCTGGAAGGTTTTGGAAGCAGCATCCCAGCTTTCGCCATATTTACCCTGATCCACCAGTTGCAGCCATCTGAGCGCATCTGCGGCGTTATCAGCCAGAATCTTCTGCTCTTCGGGTGTCAATCCCTGTGCTTGAGGGGATGGCGGTGCCATAACCGCCGGTTCTTGCGCTCCTGCATGACTGGCAAGAGTGAGCAGCAAGGACATGAGGGGCAAGACAAAAAACTTCATACTCATAAGATCTCTCCTCTTTTGATAGATTGTCAATTTGTCGGTGTGCTGTAGCGTCCCATAAATAAAATGACTCCGCTGGCACGCTCCACGATGATAAATACAAAAGGATGGTCCGCCTTAAAGACCACGGGCGGCTTTTCTTCAGAAGCCGAGGTCAAATTGATAGAAATGGCTGTGGCGGCGACCGCTTCGGTTCCCTTTTCATCAACGGAAATAAAGGCTTTATGCAACACCTTGCTCAGCGCCAGCCCTCCGCCGGCATAAATCCCGGTAAAATCGGCCATATCGTTGAAGGCGCCCGCCATGCCCATTTGCTTGAGCGCAGCGCTTAAGTCGAAACCAGTCGAATACTTAAAGCGTGGCAGCGAAAGAAGGACGCGTTCATATTGCAGGCTTTTGATCCAATCATCGAAATCCCCGCTTATCACCCTGTTTTCGACCTGGGCAATGCCATCCAGAGCATGCGGAAGAAGGATATACATCGCATATTGGTTCGGGGATTGGAACCCGACACTGTAGGGTAGCTCAAGAAGCGTAAACTGAGGTTGCTGCATCATGCGCAGGCGCTTCGTCATGTTCATCATAGGGACAGTGAGAGTCGTCTTAGCATCAAGAAAAAAGGGAGTAAGGCTCGTCAAAGAGGAGTCAAAGGGAAACTCCCAGACAGCCTTCATAAAAATCGAACTGACGACGACAAGGCGCGTGTCAGGTCCAATATCGCCCCTATCGACAATATTGGTGATGCGCCCTTGCGTTCCTTCGCGGACCCATTCATTGATGTTCAGGCGCGCCGCTTCGGCATTGTGGATGAAATCGACCTGGCGAATAATATTGCCAAAATAGTACCGGATGCGCTGAAGGAACTCGCTTTCCAGTTGAAAACTGCGCTGTACCCAAAGACCATTGGCCATCAAGAGCTTGATCTCGTTTGGTCCCTGCATGACTTGTTTGTTCAGCCTTTTGTTAAACTCCGCAAGGCTTAAATCGAGGTTGTCCATCTGGGGAAGATAGTGCATGGCACCCTGTATCTGGTTCTGCGTGCCGGATCTCGCTCCCGCATAGGGGATCGCCATCGCTGAAGTGATGCAGTAAGGGGAAAAGAAAAGGTTGCCGGGATTTGCCTTCAATTGTGCGAAGAGAGAATAGGCAAAGGTGTTGTTTCCGCGCACCATCCCGTGAAGACTATCTTCGAGCAATACCTCTTTGGAAGGTGGTGCCGGCTCCTCTTCGCCTGTACCAGGAGCATTTTCCTGGGCATGAAGCACCATAGAGACATGAAGCACCAATAAGGCAGCAAATAGCAGACAAATTTTTCTCATGGTAGATCGCCTCCCATCGAAAGAATAAACGCGATGCTGACACTGTTAAAAGCCATATGCAATCCCACCGGAGTCCAGATAGAACCCCTCTTTTCATAGATAAGCCCAAGATAACAGGAGAGTATAAATAAAGAAAGTATTAGCTCGATATTGTTCCAGCCTTGAGTTGTAGAAAAATGAAAGAAGGCAAAAATGAGCGATGAGATTCCGATCGCCCTCCAACGGCCCAGATACCTGGCGAGCGATCGCTGCAGGATCCCTCGAAAAAGAATCTCTTCCGCCAGTGGCACCAAGAAGATAATTGCAAACACCGTCCCGCCAAACAGCAGGGGATCCTGCATGGAGCTTTTCAACTGCTTGACAGCGACCTGATCCGTTTCAGGCAGAGGACCGAACAGGAGCATGATGAGAGCGACAAGGTTGCTGATGACCAGCACCCAAGGGTAGCTGATCAGCCACGAGGCTGCTCCGAAAAAAATATCGCGAAAGGGCCGGGGCGAGAGCGTGCCCCAGTAGAGTGTCCTGCGCTTTTCAGCGGGAAGAGCCAGACTATAACCGACAAGAGCGATGGCAGAGGCGATGATGGTGATCAGACCGAACCAGCCTTGTGCAAGAGAATCCAGCCTCATTCTTCCGATTTCCCATCCCGACTTCGACAGCATATAGAGCGCTGCGACGGCTGGCACGAGGATGACTTCGATGCCTAAAAACAGGAGAAATGCCGATGCCGCGTTGTTCAGCGTGGGCCGCTGGTTGGCCTCAATGCGCTCCTTGCCCAGATGAAAAAAATCATTCCGCCAGGCCGCGAGGCTGACAAAAGCCGCAAAAAAAAGCGAGGCGATCAAAAAATGGAGGTGCTCTTGCATGATAGCGAACTATGCCGGGAGCGACTAATTTGTGCAAACCCGCGTTTATCTATCTTCATTGAAGTTCTTATTCAAGGTCTCCACATCGCCTTCTTTGCATACGACATGATACTTGATTTCATTGGGATCGCAACATTTACTGATTTGAAAAAGAGGTGACACTGCGATTTCGAAAATTCTTTCTTGCTGATTCAACGCAATCTTTAAAAGAAACTTTTTTTCACCCTCCTGTTTGTGGAGTTCCGGAACGCTAGGAAGTCTGACAACATGAGTGACAAATCCATCATTCAAAAGAGAACCCAAAGCTTTCAGTCCTTTAACGTAGTCGGGAGCTATCAAAGAGACGCGCCCTTCTTGCCCGTAAAAGCGCATCATGGGAGCTTTGTCATGCATACAACCCAAATCAATCTCCGCCTGGCAGTCAGTGACAGGAATTACCTTATTCCCAAAAACCTGCTTCGCCAATGCTACTAAATGGAGCGGAGCTAAGACGCATTGAATCTCTTTCGAGGGAATCGTGCCTTGGAAACGGATTTCCTGATGGGTGGCAACATCTCGATACTCTGGAGCATTGCCATAACGAAATTTGGGAAATGCTTCTTTTTGTCCTGTTGCATCCTTGTGAAGGATCAAGCAGACGCTATTTTGCACTCGGCGCGCCAGCTCCATCAGATATTCAGCATCCGTGGCAAAGACATTGCCAGGGAATTTTTCCATCGCAACAGGATACATTCCCGTCGTTTCATTAAAAACAAGATTATGTAATTGATTAGCGACCCTGGCTTCTCCGGCAGCCTGATGCCTAATCCCTGCAAAAGATTTCGCTTGGGGATGATCCGGGAGATTGGGATGAAAATAGTTGCAGCAAACATGACCGCTAGAAGCAGGATCATTTTCTCCCGCAATGCAGCCGCGTCCGGCTCCTCGGGGTTCAAGCCCATGATCTCTTATGCTGGTTAAAACACTCAAAGCTGTAACAGATTGCATAATGTTCCTATTTTTTAGCTCAATTATATTTAGTTCAGATTTTGCCGAACAGATATAACTTGCCTGCAATAAGATGTGAGTGCCATAGTAGCCCCATATGCAAGGCTTTGCAGGCATTATCTATCCAGACGTCTTCCAGTCCAAACCGCTCATCCATCCCATGCTGGAGGCACTCTCTTACCGGGGCAAAGGCGAAAAGGAACATTATACCTATAAAAACATCCAGATCGGCATCTGCGGAAAAAAATTGGGCACCACGCCAAAAAAGAACCTGCTGGTTGCCCTGGATGGCTCTCTGGATAATACCGAAGGGCTGCGGCGCGAGCTGCACCAACTAGGACCTTTAGCTCCCGATCTCAGGGATGAAGAGCTGATCGCACACTCCTATGCCGCCTGGGGAACCGCCTGCGTCGAACGATTCGAGGGCGACTTTGCTTTTGCCCTCCTGGACCAAAACCAGGAATCGCTTTTCCTAGCTCGCGACCGCGTCGGCAAAAAACCCATCTATTGGACCTATGCCCCGCACCATTTCTTTTTTGCCAGCGAGCTGAAAGCCCTGCTTGCCACAGGCTGCGTCCCTCAAACGCCTGCCCTGGACGCGTTTGCCTGCTACCTCAATTTCGGGTATATTCCTCAGGATGTCTCTCCGATCCAGGAGGTCAACCGTCTACTGCCCGGCCATTTTCTGTTGCTGAAGCGCCAGCGCAATCTGCTGATCAGCCCTTACTGGTCTTACAGCGCCTGCTTTCAGCGCCAGCAGAATCTCCCCCCAAACGAGATCCTGCACAGGCTCGACGAACTCCTCGCGGCATCCTGCCGCACCCAAACTTCAGGCGCAAAAGGAGACCTTGGATGTGTCCTTGGCGGTGGCTTAGGTTCCAGCAGTGTGGCGGCCTATCTCAAGGATCAGGCGCAAGAGCGGCCTCTCCATGCTTTTTCCGTAGGATTTCAGGGCGAAAACGAAACCGACATCGAGGCCGCCAAAACTGTGAGCCAGAAGCTCAACATCTCAATCACCGAAGATCGAATCTCTCCGCAAAATGTCCTCGACGAGCTTGTCTCCATCGCCTGGCATCTCGATGAACCACTCGCCGACTTCAACTCGATCGCGGCCTGGAGGCTCGCCAAACAGGCCGCTTCCCAAGTCTCCACGCTATTCTCAGGCATGGGAAGCGATGAACTGCTGGCAGGCCATTCCCGCTATATCTTTGAGCCTGTTGCTCAGCCCTGGAAAGAAAAAAGCCTGCAAACGATCAGACAATTGCTGATTCCCTTGCTGCATGCCCTGCGTCTCAACAAGGCCTACGATCTCCTCAGACAGTCGCGCGTCGACCCCTGGCAGTTTGGTTATCTGAAGCAAAACGCGCTGTTCAGCAGAGAAGATCTGGCCGCCGCCAGTCCAAAGCTTGCGCCCCTCTTTGATTCCCAGGTTTTTTTAGCCAAATTCCACCATCTCTCGCGCATCTCCAAGCCTGTCAGCGCCTTTCTCTATTTCGACGTCAAAACGCTGCTGCCTGATAACTATATGCTACTCTTTGAAAGGCTCTCGGCCGCCCATCACCTGGAATGGAAGACCCCCTTCTTAAGCCGCGAGCTGCTCGAATTCACCGCCAGCCTCCCTGCTATCGAGCGCCTGGCAGAAGAGGAGACCGGACGCTGGCTCAAACCCCTGCTAAAAGGCAAGATTCCCGATGACGTGATCAACCGCTCCAAAGAGAGGCGCCCCGATTTTCTGAAGCGCTGGGCGACATCTCCTGAAATCAGCGAGGTGCTCCACCTCCTTCCGCGCGGTGCGCTGGCAGAGTCAGGCCTTGTGTCGGGAAGCTGGATCGCCAAACAGCTGCAATCTTCCGAATCGACGCAGCGCCACTTCCGTCATCTGTGGGCCATTCTCATGCTGGAGATCTGGTTCCGGCTCTATATTGAAGGCCCCATCCAGACCAATCCACCTCAAATAAGTGTTAAAGAATTGCTTTCATAAGTTGCATTTTTTGGCTACGCGGACTAAAAATATTGCCATATGCAGAAAAAACTTAACATCATCGCGACAGACAACGCAGTTGCACAACCTCAGCCATCTGAACGTCTTTCGCGGCGAAAAGAAGCAGAGGCTCGCTTTGACCGCCTCTGGCTTGTCAGTCCTGAGCAAATGAATCCGCTCCGCAATATCCGCGAGCGCGAACGCCTGGATCGCACCCTGGATATTCTCAAAGGAATAGACCTGCAAAGCAAGCGCGTCGTGGACTTAGGCTGCGGTGGAGGTGTTCTGTCTCGCAAACTGCGCGACTCTGGTGCCGAGGTCGACGCTGTCGATATCTCGAGCAATGCCCTGAAGCTCTAAAAAGCCAGAATCTCGATCATATCCGCGGGAAATCCCCCTTTAGCAACCATATTATCGGATTTGTATCTTTTTCATCTGGCCTGTATACGTCCGAGGGTTCCACTATTTCATTACGGTCTCCAAAAAAAGTAGTTCCAGTCATCCCCGCAGACCTATACATTCTTATAGCTTCTGGAGAAGGAGGAGGTCTAGGTGCTGCTGGTTTATGACCTTGTCTTTTTGGATCAAAAATATCTCGTATATGGGAAACACTGTGCCTT
Organism: Parachlamydia sp.; assembly: GCA_021372155.1. Classification (GTDB taxonomy): domain Bacteria; phylum Chlamydiota; class Chlamydiia; order Chlamydiales; family Parachlamydiaceae; genus JAJFUZ01. Next base: position 9,203 of record JAJFUZ010000275.1, read on the forward strand.
GATGTAGTTCGCACTGCAGACCGGTCTACACCTTCGGGATCTGGTTGCTCAGGAAATTGTGATGGGCTAGTAGAAGCTTCAATTTCAGATTGAGTAACTGGTGTAAAGGCGGGCTGCAAAGGGGCTTGTGGAGAAAATGAGTTAGCAAAAGCTCGAGTTTCAGATTGTGCAGCAATTGTAGAGGCAGGTTGCTCAGGAGATTGTTGAGAGGATGAGGTTACAGAAGCTAGAGTTTCCATTTGATCAGCTGGTTTTGAAGCAGCTTGTGTAGGTGGAATTAGAGGTGTCAATGCTTTTGCAGGCTGATCAGCCGGTATGATGCCCGGTTGTGTAAAATTTAGAAGTGATGGGCTAGTGGGAG
>JAJFUZ010000278.1 GCA_021372155.1 Parachlamydia sp.
GCCAGCACCAGCAGCTCATCGCGAGAACACTGCAGGACGGATTCTTTATGCTCAGGGGTATAGGGCAAACAGGGAGCAATGACGAATCCGTAATGCTCCGCCAGTTCCTGATAGGAGCGGTTAATCCCGTCGTTATCAATAGACGGTCGAATCACTGCAGCCTTGAGATTGTCCGGAATGCAGTTGGCAGGTACTCCATTGAAATATTCAAACGCATGCACATGGCCCATGAGAAATGTGGAAATCTTCTGATCTAAAACGATTTCCCGATATGCCATTCTCGAATGGCGCAGCCGCAGAGAAAACAGCCAAACTTTTTTTACCGCTCCATCATTATCCAAAAACTTCCCCAGCTCCCCAAAATCAAGATCCAAATCTCTGCCAGGGACTGTAGGCCGGACCATCACTGGTTCGATGAGTTTTGGGAAATGTTTACTGCGATAGCGCCGGATGACTTGAACATCACATGGGCATTTATCGCGGAGCAATTGGTGGATGACCACGGAAGAGCGACCATCGAAGACCCATTGCTTGATTTGTTCGCGGTATGGATCAAGAGGGTGTGATAACTGTGATTTTGTTTGGCATGTTCGCGCATTCATAATTTCTTCATCGCTTGGCATTGGCAATGTGGGATCAAGCCACTGATGTTCTACTGCGAGGCTGTACAGTTCTTTGACGGTTATGCGGTGCACCTTTAATTCTCGATGAATACATCGATGAGATTGGCGTAATCTCAAGCGATGAATGATGTTTCTGATTTCTATCATCGTTTTTTCCTCCTTGCATGAAATACTCCGTGTTTATGCGTTGTCTTTGGGCACCCAAAGTTAGCGCCAATAAAACACGGACAATAAAAAATTAGTATTTGGAATAGTTTGAGGTTAGTTAAACACAAAAGGGTGGTACATTTTAAGTGATTGCGTCATTAGCGAGTTCGTGAGATCGCCAAATGGTACAGTCTATGTGATCGAAGGGGTGGTACAGTCTATGTGATCGAAGGGGTGGTACAGTCTGACTGATCGCCAAATGGTACATTCTCAGCGTTTTTTTCAAGTGGATACAGTTCTTTCATTTCGAGCCTTTTTTCTGAAGAGCATTGAGGGCTGGATAAAGGGGACAGTCAAGACCGTAGCTTGCAAGCTGCGGAATACATTTTGATAAAAAAGAGAGAAGAAAATTGCGATCAGAATCTAGCAGATCATTAGAGGACGCTAGCTGAAACCAATATTTTCCAAGCTGTTCACCCACACCTTGCCAAGGCAGTCCTTCATCACAACCACTCATGATTTCATCAAGATTTTCAGCAACTAACTGTGTAAGCCCCTGCAATATCAGGATTACTTGATCTTTAGAGCTAGCGCAAAACATCCCTTGTAAAGACGATAAAAGATCATCATATAAATCTCCTGCCGCTTCCATTTCATAGTACTCGCTTCGATGTTTACCTCGCGGATTAAGAATCCGATGAGCTTGTGCCAATATTTCCTTTGGATCCCATTGAGGAGCATTTGGAACCCCTACTCTGGGGAAAAGATGCCGAACCAATTCGACAATGCGATCGGACAGTGATGCATCGCTCTCAGACAATTGTAAAATCAACGTCTGCAATTCACTGGTATTTAATGAACAAATGAGTGTCTGAAAATTTGTTTGCTGCTGTTGCATCGCTAATTCCCTGAAAAGGAATCCAGAATATTCTATTGAAAACGGCTTAGGCAAGATTTTTTGGGGCAATAGCTAAAAATCTTTGCTCCCAATCGAAAACATCTTTATGGATCGCTCAAAACCCAGCGTCAGATAACTCAGCGGCTGAGCAACAATGCCTGCGATTACAACATTTTTGTTTTTATCGTCCCGAGTCGCCGAATCCGTCAAAAACTCGATCTCTACCTCTACCCCATCGATCTCTTTCACATAACTTTCTGTAGCCGGAATGTCGACATCTTTGAAAACATGGATAAAGCCTGCTTCATTGAGATATTTGGCAATGTTCTTTTTAGAGATCTCGGGAACCCTTCTGGGAATCAACGAATCGATATCACGCGTTCCAACAGGGAGATTCTCGAGCTTAGGATCAGCGAGGTAAAGCTTGTAAATGAAAAGAGCAAAACCGCCTCCAATAACAACGAACTCTCGCCATGGTCCCAGTGACTTTAAAAATTCTGAAATGATCTTATCTTCTTGATTCTGTTTCATTTGTTCTTAAGGCTTTTGTAGATGCGTTTCATTTCTGGGGCTCGCCCTGCTATAAATTCTGCTTGTTCTTGTCCTCGTAGGGGAAAATAATAAAGATCTAAAAAGGTAAGAATGAGTGGGCAAATGCCAATTTCTTTACCGTCTTTTCTATTTTGCTTGAGCAGCATTTTGTAGTAAGGCTCGATCAATAAAACCTCGTACCCTCTTTCTTGTGGCTCTAATTGCAAAGCATTTTCCAATTTCGCTCTAACGGAAGGATCAAGGACATACAATTCTAATCCTTCTAGATTGGTATTCTTTAGCCCAAGCGCTTCAGCTGCAGAATGAAGAGCCAAGACCACGTTTTGATCGAATCCAGATTTCTTTAAAGCCTTGAACCATTCCGATTTTCCAGAAAGAGCGGAAGCATATGTCCTGATTTTGCATTTTTTCACGATGCTGTAGTGCTCTAACCAGCTTTCTAGCAGTTCTTTTGGTTTGTTAAACGAAAATCTCTTTGCGGTTCTGACTCCTTCAACTTGAAGAAAACCCTTCAATGCTAAAATATTGAAAACACGCTGGACTAGGCCAAGGCTGACCCCAGCTTCTTTGGCAACTTCTCTCAATGAAAAGCTTTCTTTGGAAAGTCCAACGCGTAGCAGCCAATCAAGAATGAGTGAAGACTTATCCGCATAGATATTTCCTTCTGCTGGATCCTCATTGGAGCCTAATAGAAAACGACCTCTCATTGCTATCTCCTTCTGTTCGTTATAATACACTGTTCAGTATATATTGAACAGACAAAAACAGTGAACAATAAAACCAGAACGTCAAGTCTCAAAAGACCTTACTACCCGCTTTGCGCGAGTTGATTTGTCGACAGCTTTGAAACAGCCCA
>JAJFUZ010000280.1 GCA_021372155.1 Parachlamydia sp.
GAGCGAACAAAACAGGTGGCTGTCTGCCCATTGCCAGTCAGCTGGTCAGACGTCGGCTCATGGGACAGTCTGTATGAGGCGATGAATAAAGATCACAATCAAAACGTCAAAATCGGCAATGTGTTAGATCTACAGACAAAAAATAGCCTAATTCTCGGCGGCAAAAAACTGATCTCAACTATTGGCCTTGAAGATATTCTCATCGTGGATACCGATGATGCGATATTTATCAGCAAAAAAGGCGAATCACAAAAAGTCAAAGATCTCGTCCAAGAACTCGTAAAAATCGGCCGCTGCGAAGCGGTGACGACACCTCATCAACCTTATAACTGGGGAGATGTCAAACCGCTTTACACAAGCGACACCTGCAGCATAAACGTCTACCATATCCAAATGAATCAAGAACTTACGCATACAACCAAAGAAGGCATTTCCGAACATTGGATCATTCTTTCAGGAGAAGCGGAAGCGATTCAGGGCCATGAGAAAAAACAACTTGTCGCATCGCAATCCATTCGCTGTGAACAACCAGGTCTGGTACAAATAAAAAATTGTTCAAACGAGTGTTGTACAGACGTTCTGTTGATCACTTACAAGGTTCTTTCAAATCAAGCGACAAAAAACCATCAAAAACAACTATGAGCTTTTCAAACGAACAAACAAATTGCTATTTGCACCACTTATCGAAACCTTTTTATTTTTTATTGTTTCTTTGTTTTCTCACCGTCTCGGTAGATATGATCCATTTAAAGATCGGCCTATTTAAATTTAAACCTATTGAACTGTTTGGCACACTTTCATTTGCAATATATTTTATAAACTTTCGGGTTATTCGGTTAGACAGAGATTTTTTATCTGTTGCATTGCTTTGTCTTAGCTCGATGGTTCTATCAGCAATTTTTGGACACAATTTACACGCCTGCCTAGGGTTTGTTTTTCTTTTTTTATTTAATTATATTATTTTTTTTATATTCCCAACCAACCTACTCCAAATACTCGACCACAAACTAATTACAAACCTTTATTTCCTCAGCTTTATTCCCATTGGTTGGTTTGCATCCGCACAGGTATTTTTTTCATTATTCGGCATCACACTTCCATTTGCAACACAGAATATCTACATCTTAAACCGCGGACAGGCGTTTACTTACGAACCGTCATTTTATGCGCTTTACATGACGCCCTTGGCGATATTTTATACCGCGCGATTTCTTTTACAGAAAAAAAAAGAACGAAATCTTAAACAAGTACTCAATGCTAACTTTCTTTTGCTCATCTCGACATCTACGGGATGCTTCTTTTCTTATATAGCTTTAATTTTAAGCCTTGGGATGATGAAGTTAATGCAAATCGTTCGCAACGTGTCATTTTTGAAAGTCATTTGGAGGTTTTCTATAATTTTTTCTACAATTTTTCTTGTTTTATGGATAACTTATCCAGCTTTAATTTCCTCTGGTTTTTTAAAACTATTCTGGGCAGGTATTGTATACCACCATACGTTTCAAGCGCGTTGGGGCGGGATTGAAAAATATTGGAATGTTTTTTTAGATCTCCCAATACTTGGCGCCGGCTTAGGTGGAACGACAACCTACCTAGTTAAAACAGGAGAGCTCAACATGACTCTCGATGACCCAGAATTGTTAACCACAGGGATTGCAATGAATGTCACCACTGAAATATTAGCCAGCTTGGGCCTTGTGGGGGCTGTCGCCTTTGGCTATTTCTTTTTTATTCTTTGGAAAACTTGCCGAAAAACTCTTCGGCTTGATTTAACCACAGAAGAGCGAATAAACGTTTTATCGTTTATCGCCTCTTTATGCGTTATGTTCTTTGCATTGCAATTCAGTCAGTCAATCATGCGCGCTTACGTTTGGCTACATGTTGGCATTTGTGTGGGGTATATGAAACACCTGCAAAACAAATATCGTGAGTTACTTACCTGACTTTATATGCTTACCCAAAACACCCGCTAACTTCATCATGTCGATGGCTTTTGTACTGCCAAAAACTTTGGCGAGCATTGCATCGGGCTTAATCAGGCGTTTGTTTTTAGGATCTTGCAGTTTGTGAGTTTTGATATAGTCCCACGTCTTTTTTACAACCTCGGGACGAGACAATTCTTTCGCTCCTACGACAGCGGCTAGCTCATCAGAGAGTTGGTTGCCCTTCGTTTTGAAACTAGCTTTTTTAGTCGGTGTCTTTTTAGCTCCGCCCTTCTTCGTCGGCGTTTGTTTAGGCGCGACCTCTTGTTGTCCCTTTTTCTTAAAACGGTTCTTTTTGACATAAGCCGTTTTTGCATGGTGCGCGTATTTAGTCGGTAAGTCTTCGAGCGCATTAGCGATTACATCGCAATCAGGGAACGCAGAACAAGAAAAAAACGTTTTGCCAAAACGCGACTTGCGAGCGACGATGCGACCCTCGCACCCATCGGCCGGGCAATTCGGCATTTCGCCGGCTTGATACACGCGTTCGCCCTTCTTGGGAATATTCACGATCCCATTGCACTCCGGATAACGGGAACAGCCGAGGAACGGGCCGAACCGGCCATGGCGCAAGGTCATCGTAGCTTCGCACACCGGACAGAGCGTATCCCAGTTAAAATTAGGATCATAATCATCCCTGTTGAACTCCATCGCCTCTAACGGCGCTGTGAAATCACACGTAGGATAATTGCTACATCCGTAAAAATAGCCTCTTTTGGCCCAAATTTTTTGCAATTTCTGTCCGCACTTAGGACAATCGATCTCTGTCATTACTTTCGGAACAACGGCTTCTTTTTCCGCTTTCTCGAGAAGGGGAACAAAATCGCGCCAGAAACTGCGAATCACATCTTTCCAGTTTTTGTGATGTTCGGCAATTTCTTCCAGCTGGTCTTCCATCTGGGCGGTAAATGTCACATCCATAATCGGCGCAAAATTTGCCTCGAGCATTTGACAGATAATTTTGCCGAGCTCCGTCGGTTTCAGCGCTTGATTTTCTTTTGTCGTATAATCGCGACTTTGAATTTTGTTCATGATCGCAGCATATGTCGACGGGCGCCCGATGCCGAGCCGCTCAAGCTCTTTGACGAGCGACGCTTCCGTGAAACGGGCGGGCGGTTTAGTAAACGACTGCGAAGATGAGAGATCAGAGAGCTTGAGCGACATGTTTTCTTCAAGCGGCGGCAGAGTTTTAGCGCTGTCCTCTTCTTCGTCTGTATCCCTTTTCTCTTCGTAAGCAGCCAAATAGCCGGAAAACTTGATCGTCGATCCCGTCGCTCGCAAGACGATGTTAACGGACGTAGAAATATCTGCGCTAATCGTATCGTAAATCGCCGGATTCATTTGCGATGCGACCAAGCGCCGCCAAATAAGCTGATACAGTTTAAACTGATCCGCGGTCAGATAATTTCTGATCGTCTCCGGCGGATGGCTTAAGTTAGTCGGGCGAATCGCCTCGTGCGCTTCCTGTGCGCTTTTTTTACTAGCAAATACTCTCGGCTGATCGGGGAGATATTCAGGACCGAATTGCTGCGCGATATGCTCGCGAACAGCTGTGATGGCTTCAAAAACGATGTTGACCGAATCGGTGCGCATATAGGTAATCAAACCCTCAGCGCCCTCGCTGCCCAAATCAATACCTTCATATAATTCTTGCGCGATACTCATCGTCCGCGATACGGAAAAACCATAATGACGACTCGCCTCTTGCTGTAACGTAGACGTGATAAACGGCGGCGGCGGATTTCGTTTTTTCTCTTTTTTATCAACAGAGGCGACTGTGTAAGAAGACATTTTGAGTCGCTCGACGAGCTGCCGTGCCGTTTGCCCATTCGAGATCAAATAACATTCCTTATCGCCGCTCTTTTCTTTTTCAACCCTCAAGCCGTCAACAGAATAAAGAAACGCCGTAAACGTCTTCTCGTCTCCCTTTGCAGACAGAAGCGCTTCGATATTCCAATATTCTACAGGAATAAAGGCATCGATCGCCCGTTCGCGATCGACGACGAGCTTCAAAGCCACCGACTGCACGCGGCCTGCTGACGCCCCTTGACCGCCGCCTCGCCGAACTCTTCGCGTGAGAATCGGAGAAATTTTATAACCGACCATTCGATCCAATAACCGACGCGCCTGTTGCGCGTGAACGAGATCCATATCGATATCGCGGGGATTATTCAGAGCGTCTTGCACAGCGGATTTAGTGATCGATTGAAAAGCGGATCGCTTGACTTTCGTACCCTTCGGCAAAATCGAAGCAATATGCCAAGCAATTGCCTCTCCTTCGCGGTCGGGATCGGGTGATAGATAGACGATATCGACCTTTTTCGCCGCATCCTGCAACTTCTTTATCACCGCTTTTTTATCAGGCAATGTGACGTATTTTGGTTCAAAATCATGATCGACGTCGATGCCAAATTCCTTTTGTGGCAAGTCAATGATATGACCGATGGATGATTCAAATATATAATTTGGTCCAAGAAACTTACGCAGTGTCTTAATTTTAGCCGGAGACTCGACAATAACGAGACCTTTGCCCATACTTTCAACTACCCAAAAAATTATTCCAACCCATGGTAGCCGATTGCCGCCCAAAACTGCAAGAAAGCTTGTCATGGCATATCTTTCACTCATATACTGATCCATATGGATATGCAAGAATTGCTCGCATTAAATAAAGAGGGTCTGATTCCTGGACCCAACGAAACGCTAGAGGCATTTCAAGAACGCGTACAAACAACAAAAGAAATTTTTACAACTCAAACAACTGCGATACCCGCTCATCACTGGCAGTGGGCAACCGAACAATTGCAAGCCCTATTCGATTTTGCGCCGCGCTGGTGCGCCGCCAATTATTCTTCAAAAGGACTCGCCCCGTGGCAAGCGGCGGCGACCTGGATATATGTAAAGCAGGTTTACTCAATCCAAATAAGGCCGTCTCGATGGGTGTTTTGGCTTGTGAATCGCAATGAATTGTTAGCCCATGAAGCCGTTCACATGGCGCGCGCCGCATTTAATGAGCCAAAAACGGAAGAATTATTCGCCTATTTGACATCCAGCGCCAAATGGCGGCAGGTGATCGGGCCTTTGTTTAAAAACCCGCGAGAAACCTTGGTGTTTATGGCATTCATCGGAGCTGGCTCTCTTTGGCAAATCGCCGAAGCTGTTGTTGACGGATTTTCTTTTAGCAGCCTCTGTTTTGGGATAGCCGCCATTTTATGCGCCGGGTGGAGCCTACGGTTATTTCACATGCGCTATCGGCTCGCGCAAGCGGCCAAGCATTTGATGCCGCATCTCCGAAACCCCACTCATGTACGGGCTGTGCTTTTTCGACTCACAGATCGCGAAATTATTCAACTATCCACTGGACGCTTACCCGACAGCTCACCAGATATGCGCTGGCGCTTGCTGCGCGTGGCTTATTTCAAATAACTCACCTTACGCACACAGGGAGCCTTATGGGCCCCTGTGTGCGTAAGGTGAGTAAATCTTTCGTCGCGCAGCCGAGCGAATGTTCAATAAATTACGGTATTTTGCAACGGTACGCCTAGCGCATCGAAAGCCTTTTTCTTTTAACTG
>JAJFUZ010000303.1 GCA_021372155.1 Parachlamydia sp.
GAAATAGTGTCCAAAGCTCACATAGCGATGAATGACTCAGGTTATATAGCAGTCTATGGCTCGTATTATGCCGAAGGCGGAACCAAATCAGAAGCCCTGGTAAACTTACTGGATGAAATCAATGCCGAAAGAGGATTTAAAGATCTGAGGCGAAGAATGAATAAAAGATTTTTTTGGAAGTCAATAGGGATGAACTGATGAAAGGCAAACCACAAGGAGGGAGGGAAAATCATTCAGATGCCGATAAGGAACGTATAGTTGCTGAAATATGCAATGATGTTGTAGAAAAAAAAATATCATTTAACGAGGCTATAGAAAGTTCCCCTATTGGCCTCGTTTCCTTTTATCAGTGGATTGCAAAATCAGAAGTGTTACAAAAACTGTATAATTATGCGCGCGAAGTTCGCTCTGATGTGCTTTTTGAAGAGATAGTTGAGATAGCCGACACCACAGAGGAAGGTATTAAAACTAAGATAACCGCCGCCGGAGTTGAAGAAACTCACGGGGATATGACCGAACACCGTAAACTCAGGATCGATGCCCGTAAATGGGTAGTGGCAAAAATGCAGCCAAAGAAATACGGCGATAAGCTGGATCTTACTTCAGGCAATGAACCGCTGAAGTCTAATATCACAGTTATAGTTGACCACAGCGAGACGGCCGAAACCTTAAAGAGACTAAGGGAAAATGGAGGTACAGCTAACCAGCGTGTTTCGGAGAACGGGTGAAGCTCTTCTGTCTGCACTCAATGAGACCGGACCGAGACTGATAATCAACCGGGGCGGCCAAGGGTCGTCAAAAACTTTCAGCACACTACAAGTAATTTACAATGTACTTTTGGGGAGTAAGGATCCATTGAAGGTGACGTTTTGCTCTTATGCACTTCCACATTTGAAACAAGGCGTAGTTTCTGATTTTGATAAGATACTGGCTTCATTTGGCGAGAACGTTGGGGAGTTGAAGTCACAGCCCGCTCAACCTATTTACAGGATAGGCAACTCAGAAATCAACTGCTATGGGGTAGAAGGGAATATTGCAATGGCGCACGGTCCCAGAAGGGACATACTTTTCATCAATGAGGTGAATCGGAAAATAACCTATGAAGTGTTTGATCAGTTGTTTAGCCGGTCTAAGGTTACACTGGTGGACTTTAACCCTGATAGAGAATTTTGGCTGCAGGAAAAGGTCATGCCGATAATTCCGTATGCTGAGATCAGGTCAAACTTCATGGACAATCCGTATCTCCCGGAGGCGGAGAGGCAGAATATTCTGATGAAGAAAGACAAACCAATGTTCAGCAATTGGTGGCAGGTATATGGTTTGGGTGAGGATGGGAAGCTTGAAGGAGCTATATTTACTAATTGGCGGCATGGAGAGTTTGATAACTCTTTGCCTTATAGTTTCGGACTTGACTTCGGTTTTAACGATCCCGATGCGTTGGTGAAGTGTGCTATTGACGACAAGCGTAAGATTATCTACGCTGCAGAAAAGATGTACAAAACAGGGAACTCTGCTTCACAGCTTAAACTTCTGTTGAATATGTATTGTTCTTCAGATGATTTTATAGTTGCCGACTGTGCTGATGCTCGGATGATTGACACACTT
>JAJFUZ010000329.1 GCA_021372155.1 Parachlamydia sp.
ATCAAACGACAACAAAACAGCCTGCTGCTGCTTCAAAATCAGCTGGATCACCGCATTCAAACCATCCAGCTGGGGACGCCATTTGGTCTGCTAAAGATGGATAAATAATTAGCTTTGATCGCACAGGATCTGGAGAACTATCCTGCTTCGCCTCTCCCTGCTGATGAAGATGCACAGCTGGTTTGGCAGGTGATTTTTGCCGCCGCAAAGATAGCACAAGAATCTTTCGGGAATAAGGAGAAGCCAGCCACTTATATTGGAAAATTCTTGGAAGAACTGGAGTTGTTTGCCTAAAATCCTCCCCACGATTGCGTGATTTCAGCTCAAAGTCCTACATTCTCCCATTGTGAAACTATTTTACAGCGCAATCAGTACAAAGAGCTGAAAAATACGTTCGTGGAATTCTGGAACAGATCCCTCCATCATCGCATTCAGGTAGAGATCAAGTTTGCCTTGATCGCATCCAGCGAAGAGCTAAAGGCCTCTTTACCTGAGCTACAGGGAAAATTTGCCAAACTTGAAAAGGATTTAGAAACTTTGCGACATCAATTCAAAGGGAAGAACGTCCCCAAGCAAGATGAACATCTGAAAGGGAATCGCAAACATTTATCCACTCAATTTGAGACACTGAAAACAACCTTTTATAATTTGCTGTTAATTTGGAAAAATGTGCAACCGAAATGCGCAGCGAGCTTGAAAGGATTAGAGACCAAAGCAGGTCAATCGAGTGAATTTGCTGCCCATGCCGTAGAGGCTTCGGACCAATCTTCTTTTACGCGTTTGCTCACAGAAGATGTTCCAAGTTGGCTTTCACTCTTCCAAAATGCACCTGCAGCAATAAAAGCCCATCTGGAAGAGATCGCCCTTTGGATGGATATCACCCATTCCATGATTGCTAATCCGAGCTGGATCAAATTCCCCCAACGTCAACCTTTTCTAGCAAATCTGCAAAAATATATGACAAATTCACCACCTATCGCGATCAAATCAAAGGTTAGGTCTCACAAAAATAACCAGTAAGTTAAGAATTCCATAACATACTGGCAGAAAACAGAAATTCAGGTTATGATTCTTGGACATGATCACTATTCCAGGACGAATTCCCATCTATATCCATCCCTTCTTCTGGCTCCTGATCGGCTGGATGAGCACCGGCTCCTTCTTAGGAATGGCTCTGTGGGCGATCGTCATTTTCTTTTCTGTCCTTTTTCATGAATATGGCCACGCCTTGACAGCCCTGGCCTTCGGACAGATGGCACGCATTGATCTGATTATCACAGGCGGCCTGACCCAGCGCTCTGGAACTCCTTTAAAACTGTGGCAGGAATTCCTGGTCATCCTCAACGGCCCCCTCTTTGGGTTTATCCTCGCGGGAATCGCATTTGCCCTCATTAACATGCTCAACCTGGAGCACAGACCCATTATAGCGACCCTGCTTAACATCGCCTTCTCTGTCAACCTCTTCTGGACGGTAATCAACCTCCTTCCCATTCAGCCATTGGATGGCGGCCGCCTTCTTACCGTCTTTATGGAAATGATCCTGGGCCTGCGCGGAGTCAAAATTTCCCTCTTTATCAGCACAGCCGTCGCAGTTGTGTTAACCGGTTATCTCTTTTATATCAACGAGCTCCTCGCTGGTTCGATCCTGTTTCTGTTCATGTATGAAAGCTATCGCAGCTGGAGAAGTTCCCTTGATCTTACGGAACAAGACCAAAACAGCTCCCTTCAAGACCAGCTCAATCAAGCGGAAGAAGCTTATCGCTCCGGACGCCTTGCAGAGGCCATCGAAAGGCTGCAGGCCCTGCGCAAAGAGGCTGGCTCCGGCACCCTCTACACCACGGCCACAGTCTACCTTGCCAACATTTTCGGAAATCAGAAACAGGAAGATCAGGCCCTCGCCCTGCTTGAGCCGCTTAAGTCCAGGCTGCCCCTCGAAGGCGGCATGCTGCTCATGCAGCTCTACTACAAAGCCCACCGCTATTCCGATGCCATCGCCATCGGCCACCCTCTTTACCAGGAGCGCGGGGGTTACGATGTCGCTCTCCTCAACGCTTTCTGCCACGCGCAACTTGGCGATGCCCGCGCAGCCGTCGGCTGGTTGCAGAGTGCCATCCGCGATGGTGTTCCAAACCCCGAGAGCTATCTTTCCAGAGCGGATTTTGACTCCATTCGGCAGGACCCGGAGTTTCAGCGCATCCATTTATAAGGGAATAACTTGATCCCCGA
>JAJFUZ010000352.1 GCA_021372155.1 Parachlamydia sp.
TTGAACACGCAATCCGTTCTTTTAAGGCTCCAGCAATGCATTAAAACAGCTGAAGTAGAAAAAGAAACCGCCCGCAAACAAGAGCCTTATACCGACAGTATTTTCCAAGAAAACAAGCCCACTCCTCAAACTCTGCTTGACAAGGTGTCCGCAAACATCCCCATTAACCAACCAACATACATCTATTCAATACCACCGAAGCTCATTCTCAATAAAATTACAGACAAATCACTCTGGTATTGGAGCCAAAAAACACTTGACTTGGCAAACGAACAAGCAAAATGGGATCCCACGGCAGCCCTGTATCAAATAGACCATTTCTTAGATTCTTTACCCATCCCATCAACCGGTTTCTTTGAAAAAACACAAATGAACCAAGTCCAATCCTCGCTGCACAGCTTACACAATCTACTGAAACTTTATACGCGCATCGCTACTTCGCTCCCCCCTTCCTATGATCCCATTCGACAAAACAGAATCCTATGCATGCTGGGACATATTTACTGCTTAGCTATTCGCTGTGATCAAATACAATGGGATAGTAACGCGCAGCTTCATAAACATTTCATTGACTTGGACTGTTTTTCTAAGGCTTACAAAGACCCATTTCTCGTTTTCTATCGACCAGAAGATCTGGAAAAAAGAAAACAACTCTTAAAAGTCTTCCCGATCGGCGATAATTATTACGCCAATTGTCTTTTTTCGTTTACAAAAGAATTAAGAATATACTATGTAGATTCAAAAGAAAAAAACTATTTCCTCTTTTTGCTAGATAAAGAAAAAAATTTGAATGAAAAATTAGAAGAGCTGGCTCAAAAAATAAAAACCGATACCGGCGTTGAATCGATGGAAGTCTGCCGCCTCGCAGCAGCGATCAGCCCAGCGCTTGAAAAAGACTTTATTGATTCCCCATCTGTCGGTCATTTTATACTGCTTCGCCACTCGACATTCTTAGCCAAAGTCTTGATGACGATCGAAGGATCGTCGGATAATTCGGAGGAAGTAAAAGAAGTGTATCACAAAGGTAAATACGGTAATCTAGAGATCACCCGATATTATGCCAACCGCAAACTTACCGAATCAACCGCCCTAAACATGCATCGACCGCAAATAGTTGCTAATACTCAATCCCATAATATTTCTACATCACTTAGTCACGAGCCAGCAAAGATTCTTTCTGAATCCATTCAAAGGCAACTCAATTTGAGCGTTTTAATAAACACCAGTTGCAGCCCTTGCCTACAACCGACCAAAACCATCGCCTACTTTCAAGAGCATTTAACGGATCTAACAAACCTATGGGATCCCTCAACATCAATTGACACACAAGCCCTATTCGATTTGCTCTTCTTTAAATTCATTGTCGAACAAAACGCCGTCTCCTCTCCGATATTCGAGGAGTTTCCTCGCAATCTAGCTTTGCAACGACAATGCAAGGACTTTCTCGATCACGGAATCAATTACTTTGATAAAATGCAAAAAGACCAGCAGCCCAACATTATCAAATGCCGCCTGTTTTTTATCCGCCTGGGCTGGCGCCTCAAAAAAATCGATCCACGCTTTGAACTGCCCAATCTAAATGATCACATCAACACATGGCTCTCAACAAAAAACCTGACAGCAGAAGAGCGAAGCGCCATTCATTTGCACCGCCTATTATACGCTCCTTTTTGTCTGACACACGGCCTTACGGATCAAGAGAACAATATAAATGATTCTATATTAACCGATGCGCTGGCAAGCTGGTTTTGTTATTTACAAACACCCCTTTCCTCTGATTTTGTAAATCCGACTCTACATAGAGACGCCGTTGAGCTTATTTATTCCTGGTCAGAATTGCTGCAATCGCGCTGCACAAAAAATCCCGCTATTCTTACAAAAATCCTCCCTATCTGCGGCCTTGACCCAGAACCTGGGCAGTGGGGCAATTCAACCTATCTGGTTTATAAATGGAACAAAAGCGATTCCTCCTATTGGACCCTAAACCTGCTCACAGGAAAAATAGCGAATGAACTAGGACTTATTCAATCGGGCGATGGATCTTCTTTCATCGACAATGAAAACTATCAGCGACTATTTGGCAAAAACCTATTTTCAACCCAAAAACTGCCCAACGACATTCAACTCTTCCGACACCCGGATTACGGACAAATTCGCATTATTAAAAAAGACTCTATAATACAACGACAATGGAAAAATTGCTGGTATCAATATATTCCACCCCAATTGGTGTCAGAGATCGACGTCTCCATTCCGTTCATAGCCGATCACAGCCATTGGCAATCGATCTCTTCTAATCCCAGAGAAGTGTTATTTTTCCCCCTCAACAACCCCACGCAAGTGGTCGCATCGATTGATTCCTATGGATTTCACAGCTCCTCGCATCAGATTCTCAATAGCAACCGCATTCCGCCACAATTTCAATTATTTGAACGAATCGATTGTATCCACATGCTACACAACGATCAATCGCAATCGATTGTTTTGCCCCGCTTTTGCTCGCAAAACGGCTCACAACTCATTTTTGCCATTAACAACCAACGCCTGGAATGGAAAGAAAACCCCGATTTTTTCGTGCGCGAGCATCAGTCCGGCCTAATTGGCTCTATTCCCAATTATCTCTTGCTAAAAAGCGACAACGGCCAGAAAAAACTCCTCGTTCCCTTGAAACCGCTGGCAAACACAAAATCGTTCAGCAGAGAAGTGCAACTCGACATTGAAGATAACCATCGAACAGCAGAATACAGAAAAGACAACAATACAAATGGTTTATTGTCTCCACAAAACAACCATTATTGCTTTTTGGAATACAATCTAGAAAATGATCAGATCATCCCACTATCAATCGAAGGAAGGCTCTATTACGCCTATCTATTACTCGCTCAGAAAAAATATGACGATGCCAACAATCAATTAGAACAAATCGGACTCCATCAACTGCTATCCAAAATGGCAACTGACATTCTACAAATGATTTGGGAGCTACCCAATAACAATGTCGATCATAGCCCGCAGTCCGCGGCCATACGCATCCGCGCTGGGAATCTTTTTAACAACTACCTATCAAGCCCCTCTGGCGCATGTGCAAACCTGAAACCAATCGATATAAGCGACACCATGGAATTGTGCAACAAAAGCCATTATGTACCGTCACAGTTCGCCGCTGTAAAAAAAGAAGATTGCCTCACCTGCGCCATCACTAGTACATTTACCGATCCACCAATTATTCCAATATTTACACCATTTCATCTCTTGCAAAGCGATTGCCTCTCCCCTCTGGCAGAGATCCAAATTTCTAATATAAATAAATTTAATTGGCAAACCCAGTCAAATAAATATCTCGTTACTGCCAACTCCAGTGCGCTAGATATACATGAATTTTTCGGCTTTTTTTACAACGAAGCGAAAAACACGCAATCTCCGAAAATGCGTTTAGCCCTATGTGCGAAATTGCATGGTTTTTATATTCCCACTAATGAAACAAATCTCCCCCCCACCGATTCCCATCACTTGCTATTTCAATTTATCCATTTTGCCCTGCTTTATCCCGATAAAGCGCCTCAATTGCCAAATAATAACGCTACCCCACAAGATATCGATAATTGGCTTTACTCTTTCAAAGAAACCTACTCGAAGTTCCAAAATCAACCAACCTCGCACAACGCCGTTCCATTGCCCTCAAACCCAACTACTTTCCAAACAACGGAGGTCTCGCTTTTTCCTCTGCCGCGCTATCTGGGATCTGCTAAAAATTATCCCGATCACCTCAATCTTCCCCCTCTACAAGAGAGCCAGCTGCAACCGCTACATGACCTCGCCAATTTTTTTACTTCCTTCACTCCGGATGCCGATAATCTAAATCCCGA
>JAJFUZ010000009.1 GCA_021372155.1 Parachlamydia sp.
TGTATGCCTATCTTAACGCTTCCTTCCAAAGCGGATATACCAACCCGATCGACAATGCCGTCAAACAGCAAAAACCCGAACAAAGTGAAGGTTGGAACAAACTTGACGAGATTCCTTACGACTTCGCCCGAAAGAGGGTCAGCATCCTGGTGGAAAAGGAATCGGCGCGGCTTCAGATCACCAAGGGAGCTTTTAAAGAAATTCTTTGTATTTGCACCCGCGCTGAAACTGAAGCGGACACGCAGGTTGAAATAGGGACAGTTGCCGCCGACCTCAACAAACGCTTTGCTGAATTCAGCAACCAGGGATTCCGTGTCTTAGGACTGGCTTTTCGCAAGATTGAAGGGCATGCGACCATCAGTCGAGAAGATGAGAAGCAGATGATTTTTCTAGGCGTCCTGCTTTTCTGGGACCCGCTCAAGAAGAATATTGACAAAACGATCCACAATCTGCAACAGCTTGGGATCAATTTAAAGATTATCACTGGCGATAATAAGATGGTGGCCATGCACGCAGGCAAACTCTTAGGCATCTCAGAAGAGAAGGTGCTGACAGGAGCAGAAATTCAGCATATGAGCGAACCCGCCCTAATCCGCCAGGCAGCTCGCAAAACGATTTTTGCAGAGATCGAACCAAACCAAAAGGAGAGGATTGTTCTGGCTCTTAGGAAAGCAGGCCATGTGGTTGGCTATATGGGTGATGGGATCAATGATGTGACCGCACTCCACGCCGCCGATGTCAGCATCTCTGTGCATAGTGCTGCAGACGCAGCCAAAGAGGTAGCTGACATTGTCCTGCTGAAAAAAGACCTCTCCGTGCTGGAAGAGGGCGTCAAGGCGGGGCGGATGACCTTCGCAAATACATTGAAATATGTCTTTATGGCCACCAGCGCCAATTTTGGTAATATGTTCAGCATGGCAGGAGCCTCTCTCCTGCTGAATTATTTGCCCCTGCTCCCCAAGCAAGTTCTCCTAACAAACCTGATGACCGATTTCCCGGAAATGACGATTGCCACAGACAATGTGGACGAGGATATGGTCAGAAAACCCTTACGCTGGAACATTCATTTCATCCGCCGTTTCATGATCGTATTCGGCCTAATCAGCTCGATATTCGACTTCGCCACTTTCGGTGTTCTTTTACTTCTCTTGAATGCCTCTAGGATTGAATTCAGAACGGGCTGGTTCGTCGAATCGATCGTTTCTGCTACTCTCATCGTTCTCGTTGTGCGGACATTTAAACCCTTCTATACCAGCATGCCGAGCATCTATCTATTGGGAACCGTGCTGCTCGTTGTCACTGGAACCATCCTGATCCCCTTCACGCCTATTGCCCCTTATCTCGGGCTCAAGGAACTTCCTCCGATCTTCTACCCGGTTTTAGGCCTGATTGTAGCTCTCTATGTGCTCTTCGTCGAAATAGCCAAGAGGATCTTTTTCAAACGCTTTGGTTTATTGAACTGAAATACGCTTGCGGATTTTTTTGGCTGATTGAAGAGGAGGGCGAATGGCAGGCGTTCAAGATTCATGCTATCTCTTGCTACAATTTATCTGAGATAGATAATCTAGCCTTGCAAGTGCTCTTGTCGAAAAGAGCTCTTTGTTAATTTTTGACTGTCACTTCCGCATTGATGGTGCCATTGACCCTGTCGTGTACTTTCACTTGGCATTTATTTTGCGGGGGAACAACCTGGCAGGTGAAACAGGCGGGCATGTTTCTTTTCATCAAATCGACTTCATACTTATGACTTGTGCCGCCATTTCCAGTGACGCGGTATTTGGTAAAATGTGCATCTTCGAGCATGGATCCCGTCGCATCTCCCACCTTTCTTTCAAGGCACCTCTGATGAAATAAATGTTTGGCGCAGAAAGCCATGTCGGGAAGTTTTTCGTGACAAATGCCGCAGTTATCATTTTGGGACGCAGCAGGAGGAATTTGGAGCATGCGATATGTCGTGACCACTTTCCTTATGGCGTTATCCAACGGCATGAACAAAGGATTGTTTAGAATAGGCCGACCAAAATTGACCGGATGCGGATCTCTGGTAAAATTCAGGCACTTGATACGATGATTTTTCCATAGGCTATAACCTGTTGAAACTGCCGTCAAAGCATACCAGAACGGATTTTTTACTAAGAAAGATGCTGTGATGGCCAGAGCTAGCTTGCTCATCAAAATCACTTTTGTTGCAAGCTGCGTTTTGGTGTTGGCAGTCGTAAATTCGACTTCACCCACTT
>JAJFUZ010000014.1 GCA_021372155.1 Parachlamydia sp.
AGGGCGTGGGCTATCCGATAGGCCTCTTCGAGCTGAGCCGCGCTCCATTCTGAGGTGCCCCAATAAAAGGCGAACCCTGATCGCACCAGGGTATCCATTGCCCGGACAGTTTCTTCAATGGGTGTGTCGGGATCGGGTCGATGGCAGAAAAGCAGATCGACATAATCGAGTTGAAGGCGACGCAGCGAATTTTTAGTTCCTTCAACCAGATGTTTCCAGGAAAGGCCGATATCATTAGGGCCTTTGCCTCCCCAGAAAATTTTAGTCGAGATGACAAGTTCTTCGCGCCTGTACAATTTAAAGGCTTCACCCAGAAGAAGTTCGGCATGTCCATCCGCATATTCCTCTGCAGTATCAAAGAAATTAATACCAACTTCGCGCGCTGCGCGGAGACACTCTTTGACGCGATTGAGATCGAGCGAAGATCCAAATGTGATCCAGGATCCATAGGAAATTTCGCTGATTTTCAAACCAGATTTTCCAAGCCGCCGGTATTCCATAAAAACAAATGGTAGCCGGATGCGAAAAATTTTTGCACTAAAATCTAAGGCATTCTAATCTCTTAGCTTAAGATTCAGGAGATTTGTCCGATGCATGAAGAGAAAGTAGCCTACAATGCAGGCAAAACGGCATGCAACGGATACATGGTCTATGACTCATCAATTGAGGGAAAGAGGCCTGCAGTCCTCGTCGTTCATGCGTGGATGGGGCAGGATGACTTTGCGCGCCAGAAAGCCTGGCAGCTGGCCAAACTGGGGTATGTTGGATTTGCTGCTGACATTTACGGCAATGGCGTACGGGCTTCGACTCAACAAGAGGCCGAAGCTTTGATGACTCCCCTCTTTTTCGACAGGTGTCTGCTGCGCGAGCGCGTTGTCGCCGCTTATGAGGCTCTGCGCCAGCAGAGCGTCGTCGACACGGATCGCATGGGGACGATTGGTTTTTGTTTCGGTGGGCTGACAGCAATCGAGCTGCTTCGCAGTGGCGCCAATCTGCGGGGAGTGGTCAGTTTCCATGCTGTCTTGGCCAATGCCAGAGGAAATCAGACAGCGACCGTTGTCCCTATAGCCGAGCAGGTTCATGGCTCTCTTCTTGTGCTTCATGGCCATGAGGATCCAAGTGTTTCGCGCGAGGATATTGAAAGGCTTCAGTCGGAAATGAACTCTGCGGGGGTCGACTGGCAGATGCATCTCTATAGTCATACGGTGCACGCTTTTACCAATCCCGCAGTATCGGATTATCAAGGAGGGCTGGCTTTTAATGAAAAGGCCAACAACCGCTCCTGGCAAAGTATGCGTAACTTCTTCGGGGAGGTCTTTTCATGAGCCGGCATCAAACGGCCCTGCTGGTCATCGCGTTTGCAGTTATAACGGCCCTTGGAGGCCTAATCGGATACATCTCTGCCGGAAGCGTCCCCTCGCTCATCTGCGGATTTGTTTTCGGGCTGCTGCTGCTTGCCAGTGGTCTTGGCATGCTGAAGCGAAGTGTGCTGGGATATTTTGCAGCCTGCCTACTGACAGCCCTACTCCTCTGTTTTTTTGGCTACCGCTTCATGCAAACAGGGAAATTTGCGCCACCGGGCATCATGGCTCTTGCCAGCCTTGGAGTCTTCGCAATCCTGGTAACGTCAAAGACGAAAAAATGAGCATTAAACCTCTGCAAAGCTCAGATTTTGAAGCCAAAATCATCGAATCTGACTATCATAGCAAGTTTTGCAAAAGACTCTTGCTATTTTTAATTGCTTATTGATAACATAATTAATTAACGCGTTTTTTAAATTTACCGATGGTGAAATAACACCTCATGTTCAATACACAGTCTTCAAAAGTCCAAAAACAAAATCAGATCGTCGGACTTTTACTGAATCCCTGGGCAATCGGGTGCCTGACCGCAATTACATGCCAGCAGCTCATCGAGGCCTCTGCAGCCTACTGGCTGGTGAACCTTGTGGCCTCTATTGCATCGAAAGGGGATTTCTTCCCCTATCTGATCTGCTATCTGCTGTCTATCATCCTCTATTATGTGCCGAACGGAATTGCCTTTATCTTGAAAACCACCTGGAAGCAGCGGGCCCAGCGCTCCTTCGTCGATGCCTTTGTCAGTTCCAACAGGCAGAACATCGGTGAGTGGAGCAACAAGGGTTTGAAGGAGCAGAAGCTCTCCATACTCACCTCTGAGGGCCCGACAGCACTTAACGCACTGATCGATTACCTCTATGATCTGACCATTTATGTGATGAGCGTCGTCTTCAATATCCTGGCCTTGAGCATTATCCTGGAGCCGCTCTTTGCCGTTGCCTATGGCGTCAGCCTGACCGCGGTATTCCTTGTCATGAAGCTGAAGAGGCGCGCCCAGCGCCAGTTGACACAGAAGGCCCTTACAGCCCGCGTCGATCTCTGCCAGTCCCTGCTTGCTGCCTGGGATAACGTGCTTTTAGGCAACCTGTACAATTTCAAATTATGGAAAGATAAGACGGACCAGCGGCTCGACCGATGCCTCACGCGCAATGTGGAACTGGAGAGATTCGACCAGTTCCTGGCAATTTTTGTCTCGCTGATGACCTCTATCCCTTCCCTCATGGTTGTGGCCTACTTCATGATCCTTCATCGCCATGACACCGTGATGCTGTCGGAATTCGTGGTGATCCTTCCGCTCCTCTTTAACATTCTTTCCTATACCTATCAGACCCTGTCGCTTCTTTTCCGATGGGGTATGCATCGCAGCAAGCTTACCGCAATCTATCGTACGATCCAACCCTCAAAAGATGCTCAAATCATCCTGGCGAAAAAGGTCAAGTGGGCAAAGATGCAGATCTTCCCTTCAATTGGCAATGTGGCCGCTCCCGACACGCATGTCTCTTTAGCTGGCCCAAAACCCATTCAATCGCACGAGGAGCTGCTCAAAGAGGCCACGCGCTCTGGAAGGCTAACGATCCGCGGAGAAAACGGCTGCGGCAAATCGACAGCATTGCTGATGATTAAGAACGCCCTTGCGCAGAAGGCCTTTTTCCTGCCGACACACAATCAATTAAGCTTCGAGGCTGAAACTAATAAATATTCGACAGGCGAATCGCTACGCAATCGCCTGCTGGAAATTCTGGAAAAGGTGGATGCAGATGTTTTGCTATTGGATGAATGGGATGCCAACCTGGATGCAGACAATAAGGAGCGCCTGTCTTCGCTTATTGACGAGCTTGCCGCGAGCAAGTGCGTCATTGAAGTGCGCCACCGCTAAAGAAGCGTATTGTACGCTTCTTAGTCTTCTGATCCTGACAGCCTGTTCGGTCAATCCTGTGACCGGCCGTTCCGAAATGGCTCTGGTCTCGGCAGAACAGGAGATCGAACTTGGCAGCGAACATTTTGTAAAAATGCAGGAAGCGCAAGGAGGCCTCTACAGCGCAGATCCCGCCATCTCTACCTACGTCTCAAAAGTCGGCCATAAGCTAGCCGCCGTCTCAGACCGTCCAGATCTTCCCTTTGAATTTGTCGTTTTGAACAATGATACTCCCAATGCCTGGACCCTGCCTGGAGGCAAGATCGCAGTCAACCGCGGCCTGCTGACCGAGCTCCACAGTGAAGCCGAGCTTGCCGCAGTCCTATCGCACGAAATTGTGCACGCCGCTGCACGCCATGGGGCTCAGAGTCTCGAGAGGCAGATGGTGGCTATGGGCGGTATCATCGGAGCTCAGGAGGTGCTGCGCGACAGTAAGCATCAAGAGCTTTTAGTCGGAAGCACTCTCATAGGAGCGGAGTTGATCCTACTCCGCTACAGCCGTCAAGCGGAGCTTGAGGCAGATCATTATGGCATCCTCTATATGGCCCGGGCTGGCTATGACCCGCAGGCGGCTGTGGCTCTTCAAGAGACTTTTTTACGACTTGCTGAAAATGAGGATCCTCACTGGCTGGAGGGACTCTTTCTCACCCATCCTCCCACAAAGGAGAGACTTGAGGCCAATCACGCCATTGCTGCCAAACTTCCCCAAGGTGGCTTTGTGGGCAAGGAAGAATATGAGACCGCGATTAAGCCATTGCGACAATAGTTGTATGCGTTATATTCTAGTGCAATTAGTTCTACACAGGAAGGCGCCCGTAGCTCAACGGATAGAGCGTTGGCCTCCGGAGCCAAAGGCTTCAGGTTCGAGTCCTGACGGGCGCGATAGGGTCAACTTCTCTTTGAGAAGTTGACCCTTTGAGCTATTTGCAAAACTCGCTTTGTAGAGCAAATTCGATGATTTGGTCAGCGGTTCGCGTTCTTCGCAAGTTGACATACTTGATTGAAAGTAGGCAACTTGCGAAGAATGCGAATCCGGGGACCAAATCGCGAATTTGCCTCCAAATGGAGTTCTGCAAATAGCTCTTTCTACTTTTTCTCTTCAGCCGGTTTTTCCTCAGCCTTTTCGCCGACAACACTGGCTTCTAGAATCACTACAGGTTCAAGAGGCACATCGCGGTGCGGTCCATAATTGCCTGTTTTAGTTTTGGCGATCTTATCGACTACATCCAAACCTTCTACCACCTTTCCAAAGACTGCATAGCCCCATCCCGAAGGCGTTGGACTCTTAAAGTCAAGGAAGGGATTGCTGACGACGTTGATAAAGAATTGGGAAGTTGCACTGTTTGGATCGGATGTGCGGGCCATGGCCACAGTACCGCGGTCATTTTTGAGACCGTTGTCAGCTTCATTGACGATGGGTGCCAGAGTTGGCTTTTGCTTAAAATCAGCTGTGAAGCCTCCGCCCTGGATCATGAATCCATCGATGATGCGATGAAAAATCGTGTTGTTATACTGTTTGTCTCTCACATATCCTAGAAAGTTTTCGACAGAGACGGGAGCTTTATCCTGATAGAGCTCGATAGTGATCGTGCCCATCGTGGTCTTCAGAGAAACCCGAGGATTTTTTTCAGCCCCTTGAGCAAATTGAGGATAGAAAAGAGTAGCAAAAGCGACGAGGGATAAAATGGCAATTTTCAGAAACATACCCGACCTCATTTAAAATTTGGTTGGATGTATCCTAGCACTCTTGCTGTTGCTGCGCAAGCTAGATTAAACACTAGATTGCAACGCGGGCTAGATAGACCGCTGTACCATTTTCATGCGAGGAGTAGTAGCTGATCCAAAGTACGTTTTCATGCAAAACGAGGCCTGGATAGCTGCAGTCTCCGCCGCTAGGTAGGATCAAGCTTGGCCGGATATCGTCGAGATCCATCTTTGCCAGGACGGTTTTTTCCAGCTGTGCATAGGGAGAATTGACCAGGATTCTTCCTGCTGCCCAAAGAGATTCATCAGAGGTAATGAGGAAATTGGGCCCGCCAAAATACTGGTGCGTCTTTTTCCAATACCAGTCTGTATAGGGCGGATCGCTCAAACCGATTAGTGCTGCATTGTTGCGACGGCCATCGCGGCGCACAAGAGCGACCATCTGACCCGTCTTCAGAAACCGCAACGTAGTTTCATTCGGGTAATTTTTGATGTCCCACTGGGTGATCTCGCGATAATTGAGCCCATCATCGCTGGAATAAAGTCTGATGAGCCATTCCTTATATTTGTCTTTGGGATCAGATCGGCTGTACGCAGCGCCATAGGCAATGCCCAAATGCCAGCTGATGCGCCAGAGCCATTCATGGGGTTGAAGAATCCTTTCAAAAGGTGTCCAGCTCTGTCCATCATCAGAAAATGAAACGCGGCTTTGCAGACTTTCGTAGACATTTCCATCTCTGTACAGGGTTCCGCCACATAGAAGCATGAGCTTGCCAGATGGAGTGACGGAAAGTTTGGGATCCCTCAGATCGATCCCTTTCTCACTTAAATGAGCGCAAGAGAGCCAGCCAATGCCGTCGCGGCTGGTAATGATGCGAATGCGCCCCTCTTGCCCATACACATGCTGGTCTGACTCTCGAAAAGTGCAGAACCAGCGTTCCTTGAAGCGGATGAGGTCCGTCATCGCGTTATGCGGGGCATGGTCCCAGATCTTTTGCACAGACAAAAGATTAGGAGGGTACATGAACTATGTGCGCTGTTGGACAATGGCGGTTGGATCCACCAGATAACCTTGAACCATTTGGTTCAGCGGTTCAGACGCTTGAGGAGTGTAGGGTTCCAAAGAGAATTGTCGGCCACATTCCAGGCAGCGATGATTCTGTTTTCCGTGACGGGTATATCCGTTGCGTTTGAAAGCTTGCGAGTGACAATTAGGGCAGTTTTGCCTCATGGATCGTAAATTCCTAGTTTGAATTTACTAATCCTATAGCCGAGGCGCGATATCTTGACAATAAAATTTTCAGTAGTAGTAACGCACCCGGCAAGGCCAGTGTTCAAACCTTACTAGACCCTAGAAACTTTCCAGTAGCCTCCTGAGTCCTTTTTTTGCTAAACTGCAGCAAATTTTCTTGAGGGACATATGATCTTGAAAAAATTTCTTCCAGTTATTCTATTTTATTCAACAAGCCTGGCAGGAGACTGTCCTTTTTGCCGGCAAGAACTTTTAGAAAAGCAAACAGCGTACGAAAATTCCCACTGGAGGGTCCTTGTTGATTATGCCCCAAGAGTTTCAGGCCATTTACTGGCGATACCCAAACGCCATGCTGTCAAAGCACATGAACTGACTGCAGAAGAGTGGAGCGCACTCTCAGAAGTGATCTCCAAAGTCGTCATTGTATTTCAATCGGTTTTCCAGACCAGACAATACATGCTTTTAGAAAAAAATGGCCGTAACGCAGGTCAAAGCGTTCCGCACGTGCACTTTCACCTGTTTCCGTTTCCCGATGGTGAAATTTCTAAAGAAGCCAGAAAGCTCCAGTTTGAAAAAGTATATGGAAAGCGGCCTGCTCCATTGGCTGCGGAGGAGCTGAAAAAAGAAGTAGAATTTTTTAGAGCCTGTTTTGCCGAATTGATTCAGAAATAGAAACATCTTGGCCCCAGGTGATACCTTTGCGCCACTTACGAAATTCTTCAATGACTGCAGCGGGGTTTGCTTGATGTTTCTGATAAGGAACCAGTAAAGCAATAGGAGCACCCTTATCTGTAATTAAAACTTCGTCTCTCCTTTCAACTTCAGCTAATAGTTGCAGAAATCGACGTTTGACAAGAGAAGCCTCCATGTTTTTCATTTGGCTTCTCCAGCAGAATCACTATCAGGCTTGTGGTGCATGAGCCACATGTGGCGGAAGGCGGGGCAGTTGCGCAGAAGCTCCTCTTTAGTGCCTTCTTGGATCTTCTTGCCATTTTCCAGATAGATGATCTTGTCTGCATCTTCGATCGTGGTCAGGCGGTGGGCGATGATAATCTGTGTTACCTGCCCGCGCAGGTTGCGGATGGCGTTCTTGACATGCTGCTCGCTGACGGCATCCAGAGAGGAGGTCGCCTCATCCATGACGAGGATGGGAGCGCGTTTGACGAGCGCGCGCGCAATGGCCAGGCGCTGCTGCTGGCCGCCGGAGAGCGTTTTGCCCGCTTCTGCAAGCTCGGTGTGATAGCCTTGGGGAAGGCGAACAATGAATTCTTCGGCAAACGCCTGGCGGGCTGCTCCTTCTACCTCTTCCTGGGTGAAAGCGCGGCCAAAGGCGATATTGGCAGAGACGGTATCCAGAAAGAGAAAGGGCTTTTGGGGGACGAAGGCGATGGCATCGCGCAGCGAGCGCTGGGTTAAAGTCTGGATCGACTTGCCATCGATGCAGATCTCGCCTTTCTGAATCTCATAAAGTCGCGGAAGCAGCTGGACAATAGTCGATTTACCTGAGCCTGTCGGCCCGACGATGGCGACAGTCTGGCCGCGTTCGACCTTGAAACTGACTCCTTTGAGAACCCAATCATCTTCATAGCGAAACCAGACATCACGGAATTCGATTTCACTTTCAAAACTTTTTAATTCTTTGGCATCGACATCATCTTCGATGAGAGGCTTCTGGCAGACGACATCCACCATCCGCTCGGCAGCTGAAATGCCGCGTTGAATATGGCTGTTTTCCTCAGCAAATTTCTTGATCGGTTCATAAAACATGTAGAGCAGGCCGGCATAAACCAGCACCTCCGCCACGCTCATGTTCAGCACATAGAGACCATAGACCAGGGCCGTGGCCAGAAAGGACATGCCAATGGTGTGCACAACCGGGCGGGTCGAGAGATCGTATCGAGCGCTCTTCTGCTCCAAAGAGGCCATCTTCTGATTGTGCTCGCGGTACTTCTTTAGCGAGAAATCCTCCATGGCAAAAACCTTGACGGTCTGAATGCCTGAGAGAAAATCGATCAGAACAGAACTTAGGCGCTCCTGATTCTGCAGAACCTGCTTGGATAATCTTTTGACTCCCCTAGCCAGATAGATGATGGGGAAGATGATGATGGGGAAGCCGAAAAAGATGATCATCGAAAGCTTCCAGGAGGTGAGGAAGCAGAGGGTCATGGTGGTGGCGATCAGAAAAGGGGTCTGGAGATAGTTGATGAGGCAGGCGTTGACCGCCTCGGCAATCGTCGCTGCATCGCCCACAGCTCGGGAGGCAAGCGTTCCAATGTTGTGAGCTTGAAAAAAGGACATCGGCAGCGATTGAATATGCTCAAAATACTGCTGACGCAGGTCGCGGCTGACGCGAATAGCGACGAGCCTGGTCGAATAGCGCTGGATAAAGATCATGATCGCCTTAAAGAGGGCGACCATGACGATCATGCAGGCAAGATATCCGAGGTTATTGCGGATAGGGAATATATCGTTCAAGCGATTCATGGCATTGTCCAGAAAGTCCTGCCTCTTGTGGCGTGCAAGAAACTCCATGGCATTTTGCTTTGTCACCATTCCTGAGTCATTAGAGTCAAGCTCATGCCAACGCAGCTCCAAATCTTGTCGACTGATCGCATCAGTAGCATAAAACGCCCCATCCCTGACTGGCCCGAAAAGCTCAAAAAAATCGGGTCCCTTGCGCGCAATGACGCCAAGAGTAAAAAGTTCAAGTTGAGACGCAATGGTCATGAAACACATGGCCCATGCGGTCAAAAAGAGAAGCCACCTGTTGCGGCTGCCACTGATGGCTAGTTGAAAGAGGCGTCTCATGGCGTTTTAAGGGGTTGTCCCATCTTGCGGAATTTCATGTAGCGCTGCTCAAGAAGAATCTCGCGAGGGATCATGCGGAGGATGTGCCATTGTTCAAGGATATAGCGCTTGACATTGGCATACGCGATAGCAGGATCGTGATGGGCACCTCCTAAAGGCTCATTGATGATCGCATCGATGATCTGCATTTCCAAAAGGTTTTCAGAGTTGAGTTTCAACGCGGCGGACGCCTCGATTTTTTTATCGGAATCTTTCCACAGAATTGAGGCGCAACCTTCCGGCGAAATGACAGAATAATAGGCATGCTCGAGCATGGCGACAGAATCTCCGACGCCAAGGCCGATAGCACCTCCAGAGCAGCCCTCGCCAATGATGATGGTAATAATGGGCGTGGAGATGCGCGCCATATCCCGCAGGTTTTGAGCGATAGCCCAACCTTGTCCACGCTCTTCGGCTTCAAGCGATGGGCTGGCGCCAGGAGTGTCGAGCAGGGTGACGACAGGCAGGCGAAACTTTTCAGCAAGACGCATGAGTCGCAAACCTTTGCGATACCCCTCGGGATTTGGCATCCCAAAGTGGTGCTTCATGCGCCCTTCCGTGTCGTTGCCCTTTTCTTGTCCCATGATGACGCATTTCATATCGCCAATTCTGGCAAGTCCTCCGACGATGGCGGGATCATTGCCATACAGGCGATCGCCACACAGCTCATGGAATTGACTGCAGATGTTTTTGATATAGTCGAGGGCGTGCGGACGCGCTGAGTGGCGGCAGATCAGAACGCGCTGCCATGGAGTTAATTCAGCATAGACCTTTTGCTTGAGCTTTTGCAGCTTCTGTTCGAGTTTGGCGATCTCATTTTTGAACAGAGGGCTGTCCTGGCTCTGTTTTTTGAGATGTTCAATGGTTTTGATATATTCCTGGATCTGCTTTTCATGTGGCAGTATTTCCAATTCCTACCTCCAGAAATCGGCGTCGTGAAAGTCTTTGACCAGTTCCACCGTTGTCGGCCTGGTGATCACAATGGCAAAAAGCTCCTCAATATCGTTTGTCGCCATGCGCACGCAGCCGTCGCTCGCATATTGGCCTAGACTTGAGATCTCTTCGGCAAGTTCGTCTCGATCATTGCGCTTCCACGGCAAACCGTGCAGGCCTAAGCCCTTTGTGGCTGTTTCGCCCTCGAGTGGAAGCCAGCGCGAGCCAAACACGCCGACCATTTCCACCTTCTTGCCTGAATACCAGCCGGTCATGGTTGGCTTGTAAATGGCGATTTTGCTGCCT
>JAJFUZ010000024.1 GCA_021372155.1 Parachlamydia sp.
AGATCAATTTACCAGAGAAAATCTGACTCAAGAGGTCAAAGATCTGACCGGACTGGAGATTCACGCTCCTGAAAATTATCCCCATGTCAAGCGATTCCAACAAGCAATCCTTTTCGCTGTTCAGACCTTACAGCAAACCTATGAAGGGGCTAAATCTCCCGACGACCAGCTCAGATTTTTCTGTCATGGTTTAGGCGCCAATCTGATACCTACCTCATGCTTTGAAGCGCGCACGGAAGCCATGTTCCACTATGGGCAGCAAATCCAGACGCTAACAGGCTTGCTGCGCTTTGAAATCCACGATTTGAATCGACAAAAAGGGGTTGCACTTGAAACACCGGTCGCGCTTCGTGAGATCAATGCTTTTTTTAAAGACCATCCAGCACATGACGAAGCAGTCCAGGAGGCCATTGAAGAACTGCGCAAGCAGGATCTGATTGCTTCTGATCAACCACAAAATCCTCAAGACTCCATCCATGAAGCCTATTCTCTCTATGAAAACTTTGGATCAGGTCTGGTGCCCTTTTTGAACTATTTGGCTAAGTACCCTAAATGTTCGAAATGGGATGCTAGAGAACTCGCCAACCACGTTGCAAACTACTTCGACAAGTTTCCTGAAAGGAAATCATTTCTTTAAAAAGCACATGTTTACCTGAGCTTAACAGGGTGCGCATTTCTGTAGTAAGAAACAAGAAATATGCACCAGAAATGCTTATTATTATTTCTCTTTATTTCCTTAAATCTTTTAGCAGATGAATTTCCTTACGAACCTCCGAAAAATTTCACTCTTTCTTACCAGTACATCGCCCTACATCACCCTGTCACCACGACCAATCCTGCTGCCCAGCTCTACTTTGATCAGGGTCTCACCCTCCTTTACGCCTTTAACCACGATGCTGCATTTTGGTCTTTTTTGAAAGCATCAGAGGCCGACCCTGATTTGGCCATGGCCTATTGGGGGATGGCGCTCGTGTTGGGAAAAAACATCAACATCGGCAATGATCCTGAGCGCGAGAAGAAAGCTTACCAACTCGCCCAGAAGGCTCGCGAACATGCCAAAGGGGCTAGCGAAAATGAGCAGGCATATGTCGATGCAATTTCCGTGCGTTATTCCGATAGCCCGGCTCCTGACTATGATCAGCAGGGTGTGGCCTATAGCCAAGCCATGCGTCGTCTCCATGTCAAGTATCCTGATGACCCTGATGCGGCTGTTTTATTTGCTGAAAGTCTGATGACAATTGATCCCTGGCATCAATGGACTCAGATGGGATCCCCACTCAAGGATACTCCAGAGGCACTTACAGTTCTTGAGTCCGTTTTGAAAAGCTATCCCATGCATCTTGGAGCCAATCATTATTACATCCATGCTGTGGAAGCTTCTGCCCATCCTGAATGGGCCCTGATCTGTGCGGAAAGGTTGAAGAAGATGCTTCCAGCTTCAGGCCATATCCTGCATATGCCCTCGCATATTTATTTCCGGGTGGGCGATTACCGCGCTGCAGCTCAGGCCAATGAAAATGCTGTCGCTGTCGACAGGGGCTATATCCGCGAATATGGGGCGCTTGGCATCTATCCGGTCCATTATCTTTCGCACAATCTCTTTTTTCTCACGCGCACCTATACTGTCGAAGGAAATTATGGCAGAGCGAGGCAATCTGCCCAGGAACTAGAAAATCTTTATCTTCCCCACCGTCACCGCATGCCTGAGCTTGAAGAATATGCTTCGCCTGTCATGCTAGTCGAATTGCGCTTCAACCGCTGGAAAGAAATTCTGGATCGAGCCGAACCCGATCCAAAGATGCGCATGACGCATCTGCTATGGCTCTACGCTAGGGCCCAGGCCTACTTAGGACTCGGCGATAAAAACCGAGCAGCAGAGGAACAGAAGCGCTTCGAAGAAGAGCTGACTCAATTGCCCAAAAATTACAATTTTGGTTTGAATCCAGCCATCAAGATTGCTTCGATTGCTGACAACTTGCTGAAAGCCAGATTTCTTGAGGCTGACGGCCATGCTGGGGAAGCTTCGGAGAAATTACTCAAGGCAGTTCAGGACCAGGATGACCTGCGCTACAACGAACCTCCCGACTGGTATTTTCCTGTCAGAGAGACTCTGGGAGGGCTTTTCCTGCGCAGTTCAAAATATCAGGAAGCTGAAAGAGTCTTTCG
Source organism: Parachlamydia sp. (assembly GCA_021372155.1). GTDB lineage: Bacteria > Chlamydiota > Chlamydiia > Chlamydiales > Parachlamydiaceae > JAJFUZ01. The sequence continues at coordinate 2,167 of JAJFUZ010000024.1, forward strand.
GAAAGACTTGGAGCATTATCCTTGCAATGGACGCTCTCTCTTTGGCCTTCGCGAAGCGCTTAAATCTCAAAAGCAGATGGACGATTTCTACTGGGTCGATCTGCAGTATCAGAAAGCCTGGCTCTACAGCGATACGGATTTGACCATTTCCCAACTGTGAAGCTATCCAACTAAAATCAAAACGCCGGCACAATGGCCCCTTGGTACTTCTCAAGGATAAAGGTGCGCATCTTTTCCGAAGTCATCGCTTTCCTCAGCTTCTGCAGTGACGCTCGCTCGCTATCTCCTTCGCGCACCGCAATGACGTTGACATAGGGCGAGGTGCTGTCCTCGATCACTAAGGCATCTTTCAGCGGAGAGAGTCCCGCCTGCAGGGCAAAGTTGGTGGGAATGACAGCGGCATCGACATCTTTCAATGTGCGGGGAAGCATGGCGGCATCGATTTCTTCAATTTTCAGTTTCTTGGGATTTTTCCTGATATTCAGCACGGTCGCATGCAGGTGGTTGGGAATGTCTGTCTCAATGAGGCGATGCTGGTTTAAAAGCGCAAGCGCACGCGACTCATTTGAGGGGTCGTTCGGTATGGCGATGACCGCCCCTTCTTTGAGATCGGATAACTTTTTCACTTTTTCTGAATAAACCCCCATCGGTTCAATATGAATCTTGGCAAGGGTCTTGATGGGGTAATGAAACGCCTCAACTTGCGCCAGCAGGAAAGGGATATGCTGGAAAAAGTTGGCATCGATCTCCTTATCGGCTAGAGCGCGGTTGGGGATCTGATAATCTTCGACGACGATGATTTTGAGGTCGATCCCCTCTTCGGCCAAATCCCCTTTGACGTGATTCAACATTTCTGCTTGTGGAACTGCGGTGGCGGCCACTTTGAGTGTCTTTTCATTTCTGGAACAGCCTGCCAGAAGGATACAGATTGTTAAGAAAAGGTATCTAATCATGTGCGCGCACTCCACGTTTGCGATAAATTCTCATAGCCAGATGATTCCCAAGCCACTGCGTCCCTTGAACGAGGAGGATCATCAGAAACACCGTCAAGAGCATAATAAAAAGATCAAAGCGATAATAGCCATACTGGATGGCCACTTTACCTAATCCGCCGCCTCCCACCATTCCTGCCATGGCACTGTAGCCGATCAGATTGATGACAGTCAACGTCATCCCCTGAATCAAAGAGGGCCAGGCCTCAACGAGCAGGACCTTGCTGATGATTTGCCAGGTTGTCGATCCCATGACAACAGCGGCTTCGATGATGGCGTTGTCAACTTCATTCAGGGCGCTTTCGACCAGGCGCGCCACAAAGGGAGCTGCTGCGATTGATAGCGGCACGATCGCGGCAGTTGTTCCAAGACTGGTTCCGACGATCAGACGGGTCAGTGGTATGATCGCCACCATCAGGATGGCAAAAGGGAAGGAGCGGCCAATATTGACAAGAGCGCCGAGCACTTTGTGAATCATGGGATTTTCTTTAATATGTCCTTTGCCGGTCACGCTGAGAATGACACCCAGAGGCAATCCCATGAGCGCGGCAAAGAAGGCAGCCGCAGTCACCATATAGATGGTATACCAGAGTTCGATCGGAATGAGCTGCCAGGCAAGCTCGAGTTTATCCTGCCACACTGTGAAGCTCCTCGATATGCACATGGTTTTCCT
>JAJFUZ010000036.1 GCA_021372155.1 Parachlamydia sp.
CACGTGTGGGTGATGGACTTTGAGTTCGTTCAGAACTTCATCGCACTGGACGAGGGCAAGGGGTGAGCTGCGTGCGCCGACTTTAATCAACATATTAAATGAGTTCGTTGACGGCCTCTTCGACAAATTCAACTCCTTTGATCTGAATCTTGCGCTGCAGCTCTTCGCTGATGCCCTTGAGATTGCGCTTGGGAATGATACAACGCTTAAAGCCCATGTGGATGGCCTCTTTGATGCGGCTCTCTGTGCGCGTGACACTGCGCACCTCCCCTCCAAGACCTACCTCTCCCACAACCGTCGTCTCGCTGTCGACCTTGCGGTTCCTGTGTGAAGAGGCGATCGCCAGGAGCACCCCCAGATCCGCTCCAGGTTCGCCGACATGCAGGCCGCCGGCGATGGAGACAAACACATCGCAGCGGAAAAGCTGGTAGCCCATGCGCTTCTCCAGCACAGCCAGGAGAAGGGCGAGGCGGTTTTGATCCAGACCCGTGCAGCGCCTCGATGGTGTGCTGAAAACGGTTTCTGTGACAAGGGCCTGTGCCTCGATCAGGATGGGGCGGGTGCCCTCCATAGTTGGGATGATCACCGAACCTGAGATCTCTTTTGTGCGCTCTTCCAGAAAGATCTGAGAGGGGTTGGGCACTTCGACGAGACCAGCAGCTTGCATTTGAAAAACGGCAATTTCGTCTGTTGGGCCGAAGCGGTTTTTGACGACGCGTATCATGCGATAGTTGTGCTGCTTGTCGCCTTCGAAGTAGAGGACGGTATCGACAAGGTGTTCTAAGACGCGCGGACCGGCGATTTCGCCCGCTTTGGTCACGTGGCCGATCAGGAAGGTGGCGATCCCGCGTCCTTTGGCAAGATGCATGAATTCTGTGGTCGTTTCGCGCACCTGCGAGACAGAGCCGGGAGCAGAAGCGATTTCGCTTTTGTAGACGATCTGAATTGAGTCGACGATCAGGATATCGGGATTGACTTGATCGATATGGGTCTTGATAGCAGAAAACTGGGTTTCGCACAAAAGCAGCAGATTATCGGTGTCGATGCCAAGACGGAAGGCGCGCATGGATGTTTGTTCCACAGATTCCTCCCCACAGACATAGAGGACTGTGAGTCCCTGCTTTGCCAAGGCGTTGGAAAGCTGGAGCAGAAGGGTCGATTTGCCGATTCCGGGATCTCCTCCCACGAGGCTGAGCGATCCTGGCACAATCCCTCCACCGATCAGACGGTCAAATTCCTGAATGGCGCTCTTGATGCGCGGCGTTTCGCCAATTGGCACCTCCCGGATGCGCATGGGTCGGCTCGCAGATCCCGTCTGAGCTTCAAACCGGCTCTGCGTTGATGCGATCAACTCCTCATGCAGAGTGTTCCATTGATTGCACTGGGGGCATTGGCCCGACCATTTGGACTGCTTATGCCCACAATCGTTGCAAAACCAGGCACTTTTCTGTTTAGTCGCCATATTTCCTCATTGCATCTTCAGCGGCTGCCTGCTGCGCCATCTTTTTAGAATTGCCCTCGCCTTGACCCAGCTCTTGGCCATCCGAGATGCAGACCCTCACCCGATAGCGCTTACTGTGGTCTGGACCCGATTCGCTCACGACTTCATAAAAAGGGGTCTGCTGAAAATGCTTTTGGCAATAATCCTGCAGCATCGCCTTCCAGTTGTTGATGGGCATTTTCAGGATCGCCTCGATCTCTCCAGCAAAATGGCCGAATACAAAACGCTCAGACTCTTCCAGACCTCCGTCCAGATAGATAGCGCCCACCAGCGCCTCGAACAGATCAGCCAGAATCGACCCGCGCCCGCGTCCATCCATACGCTCGCCCTTGCCAAGAAGCAAAAACCCTTCTACCTGCAGCTTTTGGACATAATTGACACATGAGGGCGCTTCGACGAGCCGCGATCGCAGAAAAGAAAGATCCCCTTCTGGTGTCTCGGGCAGCATGCGGTAGAGATAATCAGACATGACCAAACCGAGAATGCTGTCACCGAGGAACTCCAGGCGTTCATTGTGTTCCTTTACCTCGCGATTTTCGTTCACGTAAGAGCGGTGCACAAAAGCCAATGCCAGAAGGGAGCGGTCTTTGAAGGCATAATGCAGCCTCTCTTCGATCAAAGGCATCGCCTTCTTCAGCTCATGAATTGTTTGCATGACAAGCAATCATATCAGAAGGCATTTTTTATGCCGAAGAACAATGAAAACCAACCGTCTAAACTGATTGGTAGCCCCGTCGCTTGCATTTGGAAGAAACCACCCAGCATATTCCTGAAAGACTTATGAGTGCAATCGCGCTTGCAAGAAGAATATAACCTGCTTTCTGATAGGAATCTGTAGAGTGATGCTTCTCGGAACAGAATTCCGCTCTCTCTTTTAATCCCCCTCCTGGACAGGGGGACTGGGTATTGTACTGATTGTCTTCGCCACAGCATTGTTTATAGACGGCATTTACTTTCACGGATTGTGCAAGACAGAACCCTCCTACAGTACCGGCTCCTACCGCTACGACTGCAAAACAGCTACCTACTGCATAGCTTACCGAATTAACTAAACTCATAAAATCCTCTAATAATTATTTATGATTCGAAGGTTTTATGTCCCTTCTCCTTAGAACTAAAACGATTGGTAGCCACGCCGCTTGCATGAAGAAGAAACCACACTGCATATTGCTGCAAAACAGCAAAGGGCAACCGCACTTGCAAGAAGAATAGAACCTACTTTCAGATAAGAATCTTTTGATTGATGTTTATCGTGACAGAATTGCGCTCTCTCTTTTAATCCTCCTCCTGGACAGGGGTGATGGCTATTGTACTGATTATTCTCACCACAGCATTGTTCATAGAGCTCGTGTACTTTCACAGCTTGTACAAGACAGTACGTCCCCACCGCGCCCGCTCCCACTGATACGACTCCAAAACAGCATCCTGATGCATAGCTTACCGAACTACATAATGAACCCATAAAACCCTCTATTTTTAATTCAAATCTTAGATGATATCTTTATTGTTTTATTTTCATAAGCGTAGAAAATACGGTAGTTTTCACTACCTTGCTGAATAAATTCAAATATTTTATAATATTATTGTCGTATGAGGGGTTTTTATGAGTTCTCTCCCTTTTATACCCGTAATGCCTGGGATCCGTACCCTTTGGGTCATTCAGTTTTATGAAAAGGCAGAAGAAAAGCCGCCTTTTGATTTCTTTGTTCCCTCCCCCTTCAATCCCAGGGAATGGATGAATACCGCAACCGAAACTAACAAGCAGGCCCTTGATCTTCTGAACAAGATCAATCAGGCGTGCAGCCAGATCAAGCACGAATGCAAGGACAACGACACCGTACAATCCTTCAAAGAATATCTTCAAAAAGCTCAAGGAGTTTTCAGCCATCTTGAAGACCTTGAGGGGCTCATGAAAAATTTTGATGAACTCCTGAAGCGCCTTTCACGTCCGCCCTCTCAAGAAAACGGGCCTGAAGAGGGGAAAGAATAGAGTTTTTCTGGTAAAAGATCGGTATCTGGGGTATACTAAATCCTTTCTGGATCCCCTAGGTATCACATGCAAGAAATTCTTTTAAATGTTGAATCGAAAGAAATCCGCTATGCCCACCTGCGCAACGGCCAGCTCCACGACCTGATTGTTGAGAGAAAAAAGGAGCGACAGCTGACGGGCAATATTTATCGAGGCCGCGTCACCAATATTCTGCACAATATCCAATCTGCCTTTATCGACATCAACGAGGGCGAAAACGGCTTCATCCATATTTCCGATATCATCGAGAACACCAAGAAATTTGAGCAGCTCTACGACATGGATTTCGAGCTGCATTACGATATCAAAGCCCTGGATGACAAGCAGCAGAATAATATGGACATCGAGCAGGTCATGAAAACTGACCAGACCGTGCTGGTCCAGGTCGTCAAAGAGCCGATTGGCTCAAAAGGCGCACGCCTGACCTCCAACATCTCGATTGCGGGACGCTATCTCGTCCTTCTGCCCAACTCCTCACATCGCGGCGTATCGCGGAAAATTGAAGACCGCCAGGCGCGCGAAAGGCTCAAACGACTGATCCGCTCCTTTGAAATGCCGCAGGACATGGGGCTGATCTGCCGGACGGCCAGTTGCCTCGCAACGCCTGAAATGCTGATCGAAGAGGCTAACGACCTGTTCAATACCTGGCAATCAATCATGGAAAACTTCAAGAAATCAAGCGAGCCGACACTCCTGTTTGCCGAATCGGATCTGATCAAGCGCGCTGTGATTACAGCGATTGACAAGCGTTTCGACCGTCTTATGGTCGACGATTATTCCGTTTATCAAAACTGCAAGCGGCTCTACAGCCGCTATGCAAGCGAACATCCTTTGCGCATCGAATATTACCGCGACAAAGTGCCCATGTTTGAAAGGTTCAATGTTGAAAGGGAGATCGATAAAACCCTGCGGCGTAAATTGTGGCTCCCCAGCGGCGGCTACCTTTTCTTTGACCGAACTGAAGCGATGCACACGATCGACGTCAACTCCGGCAGAAGCAGTGGAAACAAAACTGACGTGGAAGAATCTCTCGTTCGCATCAATCTCGAAGCTTCTGAAGAAATCGCCCGACAGCTGCGCCTGCGCAATATCGGAGGCCTCATCATCTGCGACTTTATCGATATGCGCCTGCGCAAAAACCAGCGCAGGGTGCTCGAAAAACTGAAAGAGTGCATGAAAGAAGATTCCGCCAAATGCACCATTTTGGGAATGAGCGAATTCGGCCTCGTGGAAATGACGCGCCAGAGAAGCCGTGGAACTTTGAGTCAGACCATCTTCACAAGCTGCCCTTACTGCACCGGAAGCGGCCTTGTCAAAAGCCACGAGAGTATCTCGATTGAGATTGAACGGGCTTTGAAAAAAGTAATCACCTGCCAGCAGCAGTTTGCCATAAGACTCACCGCCCATCCCGACTTGCTGCGCTACATGGATGTCCTCGATAAAGCGCATCTGCTCAAAATGTGCGAGGAGCTCAATGCACATCTTGATTTTTCTACAGACGACAATCTCCACCTCAATGACTTCTACTTCGTCTCATCGATCAATAATAAAAAAATCGAGATGAGCTAAGTCTCAACATGACCTTTTTAGAGAAGCTCAACAGCCTGAACGCATCTGGCAACCTGCCCGCCGTGCAGGCCAATTGCCTGATCGATTTTTACCACAGCTACGCTGAGGCTGTCACAAAAAACGGCCATACGATCGAGGAATATGAACCCATCCTGACCCTTTTTCTCGATCTTGTTCAAAAGCAGTTAAAGAACCCCTTCCATTTTGAACCCTATCATGAGAGAATTCTCTCTCCATTTGATTATTATCACTTTGCTCTGGATATGCTGCGCCCCCTTGTGATCTTTGAATCCTCCAAACGCCTTGGCCTCCAAAATGTCGCTCGCATGGAGAGCCAGCTTCGAGAGGGTCATAATATCATTCTCTTCGCCAACCACCAGACGGAGCCAGATCCCCAGGCCATCAGCCTTCTTCTTGAAGAAAGCTACCCAAAATTTGCCGAGGAGATGATTTTTGTAGCTGGTCACCGCGTCATCTCCGACCCCTTGGCTATCCCTTTCAGCATGGGGCGCAATCTCCTTTGCATCTTTTCTAAAAAGTATATCGACGCCGCTCCCGAGAAGAAGCCGGAGAGGATCCAGCACAATCAGAAAACGATGAAAGTCATGGCTCATCTGCTTGAGGAAGGGGGCAAATGCATCTATGTGGCCCCAAGCGGTGGAAGAGACCGTCCCAATAAAGAGGGGATCCTGGAAGTAGCCCCCTTTGATCCCCAAAGCGTTGAGATGTTCCATTTGATTGCCCAGCAGGCCAAAACCCCCACCCATTATTATCCACTGGCGCTGGCCACCTATGCTTTTTTACCCCCTCCAAACAGCATTAAAAAGCAGATCGGCGAAAAGCGGCAGGCCCAATGCACCCCCATTCACCTGGCATTTGGCAGCGAAATCGACATGGAGCATTTTCCTGATGGCCTGGATAAACGCCAAAAGCGCAAAATCCGTTCCGATGCTATCTGGAACGAGGTGAAGCGACTCTATCTCCAATTATGACTTGCACATATTTGTTCAAACCGTTAAAAGACTCGCCCAAATTCTGTAGAGGTATTCTATGCTCCGCATGCTCTTCATCCTATTCTGTCTCCTCTCTTTCTTTGACCTGTCGGCAGCAGGCTCAGATTACACTGTCATTCCGAATAAAGCGACGATTCCTCGGCTGACCTCCTCCTTGGCCCATGCTCAAACGCTTAAAATCCGTCTGAATAATGGACTCGAAGCCTATCTTTTCTCTGATCCCGAAGTGGATAAATCCTCGGCGGGTTTAACGGTTATCATTGGCAGCTGGGATGAACCCTCCCAGAATCCTGGCCTGGCTCATTTCAACGAACATATGCTCTTTCTCGGCACACGCAAATACCCCAAAGAAGCGGAGTACAACCGGTTCATCGCGGAGAATGATGGCACCGCAAATGCCTTCACAGCCGAAGATGCTACCAGTTTCATGTTTGCAATCGACAACAAAGCCTTCCCAGAGGCTCTTGACCGCTTTGCCAGTTTTTTCAAAGAGCCCCTTTTCAACCCTTCGGGTGTCTCCAGAGAGCTTAATGCGATCAATCAGGAGTATGCTAAAAATCTCAACAGTGATGATTTTCGCGAGCTGTTTGTCCTCAAGGCGCTCGCCGATCCCACCCATCCCTTCCATCGCTTCAACATGGGCAACCTGAAATCTCTCTCCAACGTGTCTCAGGATACTCTCAAGGAATGGTACCACACCCATTATACTTCCAACCTCATGCGCCTGGCAGTGATCTCTCCGCTGCCCCTCGACAAACTGCGCGATCTCGTGATCACCGCTTTCAAAGATGTACCCAATCTCAATCGCCCTCAAAGCGATTCGACCAGACCCCTTTTTCTCAAAAACGAGCAGCCCAGCTTCGTATATATCGAGCCTGTCAAAAATGTGCGCAAGGTGACTCTGATCTGGGATCTACCTCCAAAATTTGGCCACATGCAGGACACCAAACCTGATTCCATCGTCTGCTATGTGTTGGGGCATGAAGGTAAGGGAAGCCTTCTGGCTGAGCTGAAACGAGAAAAACTTGCGGAGACACTTTCCTGCGGCAGTTATCCCCTCGGACCCAGCAACGTCCTGATGACTCTGGAAGTAGGTCTGACGGATGAAGGGCTGCACCATTTGAACAGTGTGATCGAACGCTGTTTCCAGGCCATCGCCCGCTTTAAGGAGAAGGGGGCTTCACAGTATATGTTCGATGAGGTCAAGCAGCTGGCCACAATTCGATACCAGTATCAGCCTCGTGAAGATGCCTTCGACACCATCATGCGCTACGCCACCTGGCTCGTGCATGAAAAAATGGAGACCTTCCCCCAGCAAACACAGGTCATCGAACGTTTTGACCCGCAGGCTGTCCAGGAGCTTCTTTCCTATATGACCCCTCAAAACGCCCGCTACGACGTGATGGCACCCGAATCATTGACAGGCGTGGCTCTTGACCACAAAGAGCCCTGGATGGGGGTCCCTTACTCCATCCGGCCGATCGCGCCTGAGCTGCTTCAATCCTGGGCCGATGCGAAACCCATCCCCGAGATCGACCTACCGATTCCCAACCCCTTTATCCCTCAGCATCTCGACCTCCTTCATTTCGAAGCAAAAAAAAGCGACAGCCTCTTGCCCCATCCAGAGCTAATCCTGGATAACCCAAAATCTAAAATCTATTATGCGCCCGATACCCGCTTTCTGACGCCCAATATCGGCTGGGCGATTCAAATGAAAACACCCTCCATCATCGATGGAAACACCAGTCAGGTCGTCTTGGGCGAACTTTATGTCAAATGCCTGAAAGAGGCCCTGGACCCATATATTTATCCCGCAGCGCTTGCAGGGCTGAATTGTGACATCGATACGAAAGAAAATGGGATCGCGATCAACATCGATGGCTACAGCGACAAGGCTTCCCTGCTGCTCTCAAAAATTCTGGATGCCATGAAGGCAGAACCTCCTTCCGAGCAGACCTTCAAAGTCTGGAAGGCCGCCCTGTTGCGCCAGTATCAGAATTATGGCCGGGACAACCCCATTCAACTGGCCCACCAGCTCATGCAAAGCATCCTCTACCAACGTTACACCACAGAAAAGGAAAAGGTAACTGCCATCAAGAAAATCACCTACGTGCAGTTCACTGAATTTGTCCAGAAGCTCTTTTCCAAGGTCTACATTGAGGGCATGCTTTATGGCAATATGTCGCTGGCTCAAGCCAAAGAGGTTGGAGACACCCTTATCAAAGCCTTTCCCGGAGAGCCCTATCCTCCTGCTCAGCAGTACAAGCCCGAGGTGATCCTCCTTCCCGAAAACAAAGGGCCCTTTTTCGTCGAAATCAAGGTTCCTACTCAAGGGAATATCGCCTGGCTGACACTCGAGGCCCAGCCGCCCTATTCCTTTAAGCAGCGCGCCGCCTTGCAGGTTCTGATGCAGGACATCAATGCCCCCTTCTTTGAGGAGCTGCGCACCAAACAGCAGACCGGCTATCTCGTCTACAGCGGCGCCGAAGAGCTCGAACGCAAGCTCTTCAGCTTTTTTACCGTTCAGTCCGACACCCACGATGGACGCGACCTCCTCTCGCGCTTCGAACTCTTTCTCGAACGCTATCTACAGGAAATGCCTCACGAACTCACAGAAGAGCGTTTTAACACCTTGAAGTATTCCCTGATCGACTCCATGGAAAAGGCCAACAAAAATATCCGGGAGATGTCCCTGACCCTCAACCTTCTCGCCTTTAAATATGATGCCGATTTCACCTGGCTGGATCAACGCGTGGCCGGTCTTAAAGAGCTCACTCTCGAAGAGTGCTACTCTTTCGGCAAAGTCATGCTTGGAAAGCAGAACAAACGCCGCATCAGCCTGATCCTGGATGGCCAAATGCCCGACGGCCATGTGTTGCATTACACGCGCATGGGCAGCATCCCCCAAATCCGCAAGCTGGGGAAATATGAGGCGAGGAAACAGAAGTAGTGTGTTGACAATGATAAATTTAGAAAAAAGTGGGTTTACACCATGTCTTGGATGGATAATCACATGCATTTTCTTATTTCGTCGCATGATAAACATCTGATAGAAAAGGCCGCCAGATTGAAAGGTCTTAAATCCACTACCTATGCTCGGCAGTGTCTTCTAGCTGCAGCAGAAAGAGACCTGCCGGAATTTGGAAAACAGAAACTTGTTTTAAATGAACAGGATTGGACACTGTTCATGAGTATCCTCAGCGCTCCCATAAAGCCAAACAAAAACCTTAAAAAGGCCTTTGATTCCTACCATTTTTTGGTTGAAGTCCAATCCCCATGATAGGAACGATGCTTGTTGTTTTTGGCATCGTCGCTTATGGTTGAATTTCCCTTGATTTAAGAAAAATATTAGGGCATATTTCCTTTTAAGAGGGAAATATGAAGGACGTATTTAAACAGCTTATCCTTGAATTCGAAGCATTTGAACTTCCAGGAGGGATGCTCCGAGAGATAAAGATTCCAGCACTTCCGCAGCAGACTCGTAAAGCGATTGCTTTTATTGGCATGCGCCGGAGTGGAAAAACATGGATTCTCTATCAGCACATCCAGAAATTGCTGGCTGAAGGAATTGGGCGAGATAAAGTTCTGTATGTCAATTTTGAAGATGAACGGTTGAGCAGCCTTCAAGGCAAGGACTTGCAAAGCCTTTTAGATGCCTACTTTGAACTTTATCCCAAAAATGTTAAAAGTGAACGTCTCTATTTTCACTTGGATGAAGTCCAAACAGTTCCTGGCTGGGAAAAGTTCATCAGGCGCCTGCTGGATGCGAGACAATTTGATCTTTTTATATCCGGCTCATCAGCAAAATTGCTGAGTAAAGAAATTGCTACTGAGTTGCGGGGCCGCTCTCTGACGCGCGAAGTTTTCCCTTTCCAGTTTTCCGAATATCTACAATTCAATGAAATTAGAGTTGCACCGGATCGTGTCTCTGCGAAAGATCGGGCCGTGCTGCTTCACCATTTATCTGCTTTTCTTCGGCGAGGTGGATTTCCGGAAACGCTCGGCTCTACGGATTGGGTACATCGAGAAATATTGCAAAATTACATCCAGATTGTGATCTACCGCGATATTGTAGAGCGCCATCAGATATCCAGCGTGGCAGTACTCGAAAAATGGGTTGTGCATTGCTTGCAGAATCCAGCCACAGCGCTGAGTGTCAATAAAGTGTACGGCCATTTTAAATCCTTGGGCTTACAAGTCAGCAAAAACAGTTTGTATGAATGGCTCGCTTTCCTGGAAGATGCCTATTGTCTTTTTTCAATCGGCTGCTTCGATCTATCAGAACGCAAATCATCTCTGAAACCCAAGAAAATCTATCCGATCGATCCAGGACTTATTACGGCTTTCGCTGTGCATCCTGAAACAAAGCTTGGTCAAACTCTTGAAACAGCCGTCTTTCGCGCTTTGAGAGAGTATACTGAAACAATACACTACTACATGACAAAACAGGGCTGGGAAGTTGACTTTTTTATTCAGACACCTGAAGGAAAAAAAGGACTTTTTCAAAGCTGTGTCTCTCTCAAAGAAGAAGAGACGCGTACAAGAGAAATTCGCGCCCTCCTCCAAGGGATGCAAGAATTAGACCTGCAAGAAGGCACCATTGTCACTTTAGAAGAAGAAGAGGTCTTAAATGTGCCTCAAGGGACAATTCATATTGTACCCGCCTGGAAATTTCTGCTGACATTCAAAACACTTTAAAGTATAGGAATTCCCCACCGAGAAGGGGCAGGGATTCCTGCCTCTTCATTTTCTATTACGGAATGAGGATTATGTCGTCTATATAGAGCACGTGATTGGCTTCAGATTGTAATTTGCGCTTATAAAGATATATTGAAAAGTATTTTTTTGATTGTTGTAGGTGCAAAATAGAGAATTCCGCTTTTCTCCCAGATAGAAATTTCCTCTTTTGATAAGGACCTCTCTAAATGGACTGGGAGGTCAAATGAGAGTTTTAAAGTGGCATGAATATTGCACTCATCACTGCACGGAGGGTTTTATTATGGCTACAATACCAGAATCTACAGGTCCAAGAACACCACAAGAGCCGCCTAAATCATTCAAACCCAAGAGCTTGCAACGCTCCGAAAGTTTGATCTCATCCCAGAGAATTAGAAAGGAAGATATCCTGCAAAAACCCGAGCATCAGGTCGGGAAAGAAAATCTTACTCCAACACGTATAAACAAAACTGCGCAGGAAACAGCAAAAGCAACTTCTGAGATGGCCAAACGTGTCAACAAAAAGGGTTCTTTTGAAGGAACTATACGGAGCATCCAGTGGCCAAGGCGCTAATTTATGCAATTAGACACTAGACTAACCTTTCTGCAATGCCGCAGCAGCGGATTGCAGAATCTCGACGCGGTAGACGTGAATGGGCCGGTCGTGGAAAAAGAGGCCTGGGGCATACACAAAAGCCATCAGACGGCTGAGCTTTTCACCTGAAAGAGTGGGCGACTGCTTGAGCAGCTGATCAAAGTAGAAAAGGCCGATGAAGCTGGCTGCGCGATCGATGCAGTGGCGACAGGAGATATTGACGGCATCCACATTAAGCTGCTGGATAGCTGCTTCGACGATTTTCAGATAGGCCAGCTCAATGAAGCCGCTGCGTTCGGCGGCGCTGAGTTCGGCTTTACTGCCAAAATAGCGCTGGTGGACCTGTTCGACGATGGTATTCAGAGTCTCTTTCCATCGCTTTGCATCCAGATGCTTCGACCAGTAATAACGGGCGGTTGGCCCTTCCTGAGTGAGATTGGCGAGAAATTGCCTCTTGAATTGAGCTACCTCATTAAGGTCGCTGAAGGGCCCTTCTTGATAGTAAAAAGGGCTGTTTTTATCTAATGTGATGACGCGCGCCGTCTTCCCTGTGGCGGGATCCATTTCAAGCTGTTCTATCAGCCGTGTGCGCTGATCTTCCACATCATGCTGCTTGGTGTGGTGCTGGATCTGACGCATGAAATTGACATAAAGATGCGTCTTACCCTTTTTAGCCTGTGCGAGCAGGTAATAGGTAAATTCGGGGGACATCGCCAGTACAGGAGGTTTTTGAGAGATCTCGTCAATGGCCAGGTCGCGCACCATTGTCCCCGATCGCATAATGGGAACCTTCTTACCCGGCAGATCGAAGAGTGTCACAACGAGCGGCATGTTGCCTTCCAGCAATATCTCCGTCAGATAATTCTCTTTATCGTAGCCGACATATTTTGGCATATGGCGGTGCTGCTCATAAGCCTCTCCCAGGAGCTTGCTGATATCCATAGTCTCCCTTTTCTGATCCTGGATAGGCTTAAAGCCAGTATCGCGTTCATAAGAGGCGAGAAAGGCATCGCTGAGATCATCCTCTGAAAAGACCCAGATCGCAAAAGCATCCAGAAAGGCGGCGATATCGCGGGAAAGCGGGGAGGAAGCCTCCTGCTCTCCAGAAGTGAGGGAACGAAAGTGATGGATAAAGCGCTCATGCCAGGCGCGTAGATCCGATCCCTGTTCCTGGACAAGGAGCAGAAAATCGGCTGTCTGCTTCTGATAGCGCGTCTTAGCCGCTTCCTTACCTAAGGACATCCTCAACAGGTGCGGATATTGCCAGAGCGCCCGGGTTACAAAGCTCCTCACCTGGCTGCGAAAGGCGGCAGGCAGCTCCGTCTGATAGAGACGATAGGAGGGCGGTGTGCCCTTTTTCTCCGCCGCCCATAGCGCTGAAACGGTAAGAAAAAGGCAAAGTGCCAGGCAATATCGGATCATGAAACGATTTGTCTCCAGATATTAAAGGAATTCTGAAATACGCCCGGCTGTGCCTGGTTCATTTGAGCCAGGAAATCGAAGAAAGCTTTGCCTTCCTTGTTCAGGCCCATGGTCTTCAAGCAAGATAGAATGCGCGAGATTCGCCGGAAATTATGGTCGTCTGCGTGAAACCAGTCTCTTTTGCGCTCTTCCAGATTGGGGGCAGCAACAACTTTATCGCTAGTTACGTCATAGCGCATGCCATAATAGCTGAGCATGGACTCAAACGATCGGCGCATGTTGTCTACGATGACAGGATCAGCCTTCAGGGCATTGGCCAGCTGCTGATTGAGCACGGGGGAATTTTTGTTGAATTGCGATTCCTGGAATGTTGGGAAAAGCCATTGGATGAAGTCATGTCCCTGGCTCTTTTCGGCATCGCTGAGCTGCCACATCTCCCACAAAAGTCTGCCTTCCACATCTCTACCTTCGCCTTTATAGAACGAGAGAAGCAGGTCATTGGGTTTAGACCCTGCTTTGGGAGCTGCAGACTGATTCTTCACCAGTGCGAGCAATGCTTTATTGTAATCTTGGAATTTATTAGGCGTGATCGCCATGGTGATGGTCTTCACAGAGCTGTTCGGGTTTCTCACAGCAAAATCTGCCGCTGCCTGAATCGCAACCTGCGTGGCTGACGACACAGGGAAACCAAAAATGCCCGTACTGATGGCTGGAAAAGCAATTGAGGATAGATTGTTCGCAGCAGCCACTTGGAGACTTTTATAATAGGCATTGTACAGCCTCTGCTTGTCTTCCGTTTCTTGATTTCCCTTCCATCTCGGCCCGACGGCATGGATGACATAGCGTGCTTGAAGAGCGCCTCCCGTCGTCATTATCGCATCGCCCTCTTCGAGGGCATTCAGATGACGCTGCCGCAAATAATTGGCGCACTCGTCGAAAATCGCCTGGCCGCCTTGCTGATGGATCGCTCCGCATACTCCATCACCGGCCTGCAGCTGGGCATTGGCGGCATTGACGATGGCATCGTAAGGCAATTTGCAGATATCCTGTGTCTCCCTCACCTTGATGACACAGTTGCCAATGCGAACTTGCGTGCATTTTGGGGATAGAAGAAGGACTTGCACGGGTGCATTAACAGCAGGACCTTTGACAGGATTGTTTCCAGGATTAATCCCAGGATTGTTTCCTTGTGCATTTTTTTTGTTAAAGTTGCGGTCGTAGATGAAGGCGTAGCTGATCAGAGGGACGATCCCCGCTGTGAAGATGAAAAGGGCAACAGTGGCAACCTTGGCGATCCTGCGATCCCGGCTGCTCAACTCCGGCGCGTTAGGATTGAACATGTAATATTTGAAAAAATTGCTGGTTGTCAGATTAACTTGCATAGGAAACTCCTGTTGAAAGGTCTATTCTAATCGATCAATATTAATAATTGATTAAGAAAATCTATATCCAATCTTAAATTTTCTGGTGTATACTTAATTCGTTTAAAAATCCTGGAGCATCGTTTGAAATGACTAAGATCACCAACCAAAACGCCACTACATCCAGCCATGCGAGCATGCAAGGGAAGAACAGAGCGATCGCGATTCTGGGCAAAGTTGGGAAAATGCTCCAGGATATGACGCTCATTATCCCCCTTGCACAACTCATTCCAAAGATCTCCCATTGGAAAAATATGATGATAAAAATTTTGCCAGTATCGTGAAGTTTCACGCTAAATTTAGTGTATGGCTCGCTCAGGAATTTTTAGCCTGTAAAGAGTTTAAAGCCGATGTGGATCCCGACTCTCACAATATCCTGAAAAGGCTGAAAAACGAGACGGTTCGCGAAAAAATGTTCCACGCAGTCGTCGGGCATGAGCTTGGTCATTCTTACTACAACCATATCAGGAAAGATTATCTCGCTCGATTTGGATTAAGATTGCTCAGCCTGCCCACACTGAGCCTTACCTCACTTTTTGAAGAGAGACTGATGCAGAAACTCAAACGTCGCCAAGAATGGGAGGCCGATCTCTTTTCAGCCCGAAAACTCGGTGGAGCAGAGGGATTGATTGCCGACTTTTCACAAAGTCTGGAAACGGGTCTAAATTTCCACAACGGCCTGCCAGGAATCAAGTGCTTAACACATATCTGATAAAAAAGGCAACTACCGCAATGATCTTACTCACCCTCCCCTGACCAAAAGGATTGCCTACCTTAAGCCTTTTCTCTCTGTCAGGTCTTAGGATCCAAAGCATCTCTGAAAGCATCGCCCACCAGGGCGATGGCCACAAGCAATACCGTCAGCAGGATCGCAGGAGGCCAGAGCAGATAGCTTTCGCCCGGAAAAGCCTGGCGCCCTTCATCCATCAGCACGCCCCAGGAACAGGAGCCTTCTTCGCCGAGGCCAAGAAAAGAGAGACCCGCCTCGCTCGCGATGGCGCCCATGATGGCAAAGGGCAAGAGGGTGAGGAGCGGGGGAACGGCGTTGGGAAGGATGTGGGAATAGATGATGCGCCCATCCTTATAGCCCAGGGCATGGCACGCCTCCACATAGGTCAGATTGCGCTGTTTGAAAAATTCGCCGCGTAGGAAGCGGCTAAAGCTGGTCCAGCCGAAAAGGCCAATGACGGCGATGACGAGGAAAATCGACTTGCTCTGCGTCACTGCGACGACTAGCAGCAGCATGAAAAAGGTCGGCATCGATTCCCAGATCTCCAGAAGGCGGCAGACAATGATGTCGAAAGTGCCTCCATAATAGCCCGCAAGGCAGCCGACGGGCACCGCGATCGCCAGGGCAATAGCGACGGATACCAAGCCAACCACGAGGGAGATGCGGATGCCAAAGAGAAGGCCAGCAACCAGGTCTTTGCGGTTGATGCGGGTCAAATCCCACCAGCTGGCTACCTCGTTGAGATTTTGAGATCCCCCAGCATCATCCTGCCAGTGGTAAGGCCGCAAGGGCATGAGGGTAAACTGAAGCTTGGGCACCTCCTCATCTATCCAGTGGCGGCGATCCTGCATGTAGTTCAGTCTCGCCTGGCTGGCCAGATAGTCCTCAGAACCTGGCGACGCCTGAGCCATGCGCTCATTCTCGCGTGCGATCGCCTCTTTTTCCAGATCTTGCTCATTCTGCCAGAGAGTGGGTATGGAACCTCCTGTTTCGGCCTTATAGCGCTGCAGACAACGATCCTGCGCGGCAGATTCCTTTTCGCGCAAGAGAAGGTTCAATTTTGCATAGGGAGTCATCGTGCTCAGATCAAAGGACCAACTGGGAAGCGGGTGTTTCGCAAGGGTGACTTGCCGTTCCTTGGCAAGTTCAGGACTGGCTTCCGGATCTTTCGGGGTACTCAGGACGATGGTAAGGAAAAGAGCGACCTGCGCCACGATCAGAAGCCCCTCCAGAAAGATGCGCAGCCAGCGCTGTTGCACAAGCAGGAAAATCAGACATCCCAGTGGCAGGGTAAACATCAGCAGGTTGAAGAAGATATCCAATCGCTTAGTGTAAAAGCCTGTGTAAAACAGATAGCGGAAAAAGGGAAAGTACCATTGGCCATCATAAAAGACACAAAAAGGCTTGCTGGAAGCAAGGAAGGGGGCATAGATTCCGACCAAACCAAATGCCACAATCACATAAAAGGCCGCATAGCCCAAACGATGCTGGCGAAAGCGTTTCCAAATGGTGTACCAAAAACCCTGCATCAATCACTCCAGCGTCAGTCGAGGGTCAAGAAGAGTATAGGCGATATCCGCTGCCAGATATCCCAGGAGCGAAAGTAAGGAGCCGGCCAACGCTGAAAACATAATGACATTGTAATCGCGATTGATAATAGCGTCATAGAAAAATTTGCCGAATCCATTGATTTCGAAAAGGGTTTCCACAATTAACGATCCCCCCAGGACAATGCCTAAAGACCCCGCCAGGGAGGTGACAATCGTGATGGCGGCGTTGCGGCCCACATGCTTGACCATGATGGTGCCAGGCGGGACCCCCTTGGCTTTGGCTGTACGGACATAATCCTGACGCAGCACTTCGAGGATAGCTGTGCGCGAGAGCCGCGCTTCTGCTGCCAGGCTTCCATAAATAATAGCCACAAGCGGCAGGCAGATGTGCTGCAGGACATCGAAGAGTCTTTGCTGGGAGGTCTGGCGGGCATAAATCGCATCGGGACTGGTAAATCCGCTCAAAGGGATGGGAATTGAAGTGAAAGGAAAGGTATGGTTCAGCGCCACCTTTTCGATCAAAAAGGGGGCCACGACAAAGACCGGGATGGCATAGAGGATAAGAAAGAAAATATTGAGGGTATAATCTGGCCACATGTGATGCTTGTAAGCCATGATACAGCCAAACAGCTGGCAGAGGAAGAAGGTGATCAGCATGGGCACCAGCGCAAGAGTCAAAGAATATTTGAAGCGCTTGACCACCTCGGCAATGACCGTTTTATTGCTGTCGTTGCGCAGGGTTCCAAAATCGAGCGTCAGTACCCTGCTTAAGTATTTACAGAAACGAGTTTCAAGGAAAAAGATCCCGATCTTATTCCAGGTCGAGGGCTCAAAATTATAGACAGCTCTGTTTTCCAGATACCAGCTGCGCATCTTTTTTACCTTGTCCTGAAGCTGGGCTAACGTGTCTGAAGGCAGAGGCAGGAATGTGTTGAGAAGGTTGTTGTCGCCATTGATCTTACGGTTGTAGGCTTTCTGATCGGTTGACAGGTTCGGTCCGAGGATCGCCTGCCGCGTTCCTCCGCGCACGAAAAAGCGCGCCGCCATCTTGCGAAGGACCAGTTCCTGCTTCTCATCTTCGGCAATGCCCAAGAGGATCGGCATGACAAAGCGCGCCTTGTCTCCAAGCATGACCCGCAGCCTGTCGTAATCCTTAAAAGAGAGTTCCCGTTTTGTTGCGGGAGAATCCTCATGATGGACAAGGCTCCAGAGATCCGAATAAACCGAAGAAGCGGAGGTCCAGGGCCAGCTGTTGAACAGGATCGGCAGAGTCAATCCATAAAATTCGCGAAACTGCAGATAGAGCTCATCGCTGCCAAAAGCCATGGAGCGATCCTCCCGGCGCGTCGCGCCGTCGGGCGAGATTTCCGTCACCGTCACAGGCTCGCCTGGAGCCAGATTGATAATGATAAAATTGACCAGCACGATTGCAAACAGTGTCAAAGGGAGGAGAAAGAGACGGCGCAGAAGATAGTTGAGCACTATTTCGGCTCCTTAATACAGAATATAGAGCTGTCTGGCTCAGTCACATTAGCTCCAGGAACAAGATCCTGCCGCTTAGCCGGGATAAAGACGTTCTGAATATACTGACGATAGAGAAGTGTTGTCTTCGGCGTATAGAGAAAGGTGTAGGGCTGTTCTTCGTAGATGATCTTGTGGAAGCGATGATAAAGCTCCTGCCTTTTCTGCGGGTTGGACTCATATTCCAGTGCATCAATGATGGCGTCTGCCTCCTTGTTCGAGAAGCCGACCGCATTGGAGGAGCCCTTTTCCGTCGCACCGGCTGAGGACCAGAGCTGGCGCGGCTCTTCCGGAGGAGACCCCAGACTCCATCCCAGAAGGACTGCATCGAAGCTTTTATCGTCAAATATGGCACTTAAGT
>JAJFUZ010000070.1 GCA_021372155.1 Parachlamydia sp.
TGCTGAAAGGCTTTTTGATACTGACCAATTTTTTCGAAATAGATTCCAAAGCTACTACTGATTGTTGCAACTTGCAGACTTTGAGATCCTTCTGTAGCTAGAGCAATTTGGTAAGCTTTTTGAAAATATTCTAGAGCCTTATCATCTTTTCCTAATTCTTTATAATCGCATCCTAATGCATGGTAACTTTGCGCAACAGTTTCATGCTCTTCTCCAAATGCCCCCTTTCTTAATTTCAGAGCTTTCTCGTTGGATTTTAATGAATCCTCATACTTGTGAAGGTGATGTTGGCAGGCAGCGATGTTATTATACCGTTTCGCTAAATACAGCGGTTCTTCTCCATCACAAATGCCAAGCCAATACTGTAATGCCTTTGTATAGCATTCTAAAGCCGAAGCATACTCTCCTAATTCATAGTAGATATCACCAATGTGGTCCAAGCTCTGCGCGACGTAAGGATGTCGATAACCACATTGTTTCTCTAAAATTTCATTGGCCTGCTTGGCCTTGCCAAGGGCTTCACGAGGTTTTCCTAATTGTGCTTCCACGCGACTGAGCGAGATGAGTCCTCTAGGATCATTAGGATTTAGAGCGACAACCTGCTGATAGAGTTGCATAGCTTCTTGTAGTTGAAAGGATTTCTCCAATAGAAATGCGCGCACCAGCATTTCTTCATCACAAAAATCTTGCGATGCTAAAACGGCAGGATTTTTCGTGTGAAAAAACTCTTCGGCGCATCTGTGAAAAGGCATTAAGACGCGATAGATCTGTTCCACAACGGCCACTTTTGGGGGATCAAAATAAAGAAAATAGCGCATTTGGGGGTTTTTGAAAACAGATGCACGCTGAGCCGAATGGGGTAGGATGGCCCTCAATGCTGGATTGGTAGTCAACATTTGCTCCATTGCAAAGGTATTACCCTTTTCATGCCATTTGCCATACTCGCGATGACAAATGTACTCTTGTTCATCTCCATAAAAGAGGTGCGCTTCGACACGTAGCGTCAGCACCAGCTCAATTGCTCGTTTTAAATTCTCTCCACCCTTAGATGTTATTTTTTTCTGCTGGACAAGCTCGTCAATCCGTTTGAAAGTATTTTTTTCTTTCAATTTAAAAATCAGCGCCAGGCAGCCCAGAATTTCTTGGAAAGGTCGATAGAGTTCTTTTTTGATGCCAAAAACGTGCCCTTTGGCTTTTTCCTGGGACAGATCGGGACGAAATTCTTGCAGATGCCCTTCCAGCAATCGGTATGCTAGGATTTCGCGTATTTTAGGTTCTTTCTTTCCACGAGATTCTAATGCTTTTTCTTTTTCTTTGTTGTATTCATCGACTAGCTTTTCATCTCCCGCTACCCTGCGTACAGCCGACAATGCATTGGGGAGAATAATATTGCGTTCCATCCAGTTCAAACTGATAAATTGCGCTAACGTTTTGGGGGTTCCGATCAGCTCATAAACTCCTTTGACGCCTAGAGGGGTATTGCCGGCACTATCGAAGGCAAATCCTCCCGGAGTTGGACTGGGGTGGAAGGGATCGATGCGACCAAAAATAGGATAGGGTGTTTCCCCGCAATTGATGATCCAGATCTCAAGAATTTCTGCCATCTGACGAAAATACTCCAGGGTATTCGGTTTACCCTCTTTGACAACAAAGGCGCACTCGATATCAGAGCGGGGGCACATCTCATCCCTTCCTGCAGAACCCATGGCAAAACAGGCCCACGCTTCCGGAGGCTTACCCACAATTTTTTGTGCATCATCGATAAGTTTAGCTAAGATAGCCATGAATTTCGTTGTGAAAGTTCCCTGAACTTCTTGGATGGATACCTTTTTTTCTATCGCTTCTTTACTATCGTTGCGTATTTGTTTTAAGGCTTGGCGAATGCTCTTCATGGTTTGAATGCGATCGGATGGAAGCTGCAGTTTTTTGGCTACAAAAAATTGATTTTCTGCTTCACCCAATCTTGAAAAGAGATACTCTTCAAGACTGGTGGCGTTGGAATGATCTTGCAATAGGACAGAGAGTGCACCGTTGAGGAGTTTAAGGGATTGTGCCCAGGATTTTTTTTTGAAATACAACTCACCAATCTTAATCAGATAAATTACCTGATCTTCAGTAATCCCCTCTTTTCTAGCTTCGATGAGTTTTTCAAAGCAGTAACCCTCAGGGTCCTCTCGAGAAGCGTCTTCATCGATGTTTTGCAAAACAAATTCTATGATTTTTGGATCTGCTTTTTCCCCAATGTTCAAGGCAAAAGTAGGCGTCATTGCCTCTTTAAACTCCTTTTTGTTGAGAAGTGCGGGAGCCTTTTGAATCAGCCATTGGAGGAGTTTCAGTTGATTATTTTTTGCCGCTTCAATGACATAGGAGAATCCTATCTCTTCGAGCTGTTTTTGCTTTTCAGGAGGAAAAGCCGCGATAAAGGGGGGTAGAGCCCCCGTTTGACACGCAGTGAGAAGCTCCTGTGAGGGCGCGGCTGCAGGAGTTTTGGGTAGAGGGGTGATAGATTTATTAGCCAATGTTGGGCTTGATCTGCCTTCACTCTGTATGGGTTGAGGAGTGGGAAGCTGGCGAGGAACAGGCTTTATAGCTCCAGGAACTGGTAATACGGGCATTTTTCCTGGTGTTGCAGATGAATTGACAGCTTGACTTGCACTCATGGAGACCTCCTAGAATAGATGTCACTGTAAAAAAATATTTGATTTTTTTGCAATTGCTTATTTTCGAGATGCCTGCCATCTTTTGCGAGTGACAGAAAAAAAACAATCAGATAAAATGTAAAGTTGCATTCGTTAATTTTATCAGCGGCATAATGCTTAGAAGTATGACGGCCTTTGGCCGCGCCTGTTGTTCCACTTCATTTGGAAGGTTGACGATTGAAATCCAATCGCTCAACCGAAGGCATCTGGAGATCGTGACCTCCCTGCCCAGGGAATGGCTCGGTTTTGATGCTGATATTAAAGAGCGCGTCGCCAAAGAAGTACAGCGCGGCCATGTTGCCATTGCGGTCAGCGCTGTCTTTGACAAGGAATCCCCTCTCTCTGTCACCCCCAATCTGCCACTCGTTCAGCAGCTCAAAGGAGCCTGGGAAAAGGTTGCGGAGGCGGCAGGAGTGACTCTCGATTCCGGGCTCTGCCTAGGGCTCATGGCAAAGGAGCCCGGCCTGCTGTTTTATGAAGTCGCCTTGAAAGATGAAGCGCAATGCCGAGACGCTTTGATGGAGGCTCTCAATCTCAGCCTTGAGCAGTTGGTATCGATGAAAAAGCGCGAAGGGGAGAGGCTTCTTACCGACATCGCCCCACGCTTTTTGTTGATGCGTTCCTCGATGCTGAAGATCGCTGAAAAGGCGCCAGATGCCGTAGAGAGGTATCGCAAGCGGTTGAAAGAGCGTTTGGAAGAGGTGTTGGCGGGCTGCGTGGAAAATGAGGAAAAAATCCTGCGCGAGGTGAGTGTTTACGCTGAAAAAGTTGATATAGCCGAAGAGATCACGCGGTTTGATTCGCACATCGCCCAATGTGAACAACTGCTGCATTCCGATGCCCCCAGCGTGGGCAAAACATTTGAGTTTCTGCTGCAGGAGTTGAACCGCGAGGTGAATACGATTGCTTCCAAAGGGGCCGATGTGGAGGTGGCGCGGCAGGTCATTGCGATTAAGGCAGAACTGGAACGGGTGCGGGAGCAGATCCAGAATGTCGAGTAAAGGTCTCCTATTTATCGTCAGCGCTCCTGCAGGCACGGGGAAGACGACGCTTGTGACTAAGCTGATTGAGGAGTTTTCCAATGCCTTAACCAGTGTTTCCTTTACGACAAGAAAACCGCGCCAAGGGGAAGTCGAGGGAAGACATTACCACTTTGTCACGAAGGACCAGTTTGAGAAAAAGATCGCTGACAAAGAATTTTTGGAATATGTGACACTATACGGCGATTATTATGGAACCTCTCAGAAGTGGGTCGAGGAGCAGCAGCAAAAAGGCAAGCATGTCTTCCTGACGATCGATACGCAGGGAGCGTTGCAATTGAAGAAACGGCAGGCCATGTCCGGAATTTACATCTTCATCATGCCTCCTTCGCTCGATGCGTTGAAAGAGAGGCTATATCGACGGAAGACGGAGACACCGGAAGTGATCGAAGCGAGGCTGGAATGGGCCCGACAGGAGATTAAAATTGCTGGGGAATATGATTACAATATTGTGAACGATAAGTTAAGCCATGCCTACGAGGTTTTACGCAGCATCTTCATCGCCGAACAGCATAAAGTTAGAAAATAAAGGAGAATCAGATGGAAAACGAAAAGAGATTGGGGCATTTGACCAATGAAAAGATCAGCAAAAGATTTAGAAGCCAGTTTGATCT
>JAJFUZ010000084.1 GCA_021372155.1 Parachlamydia sp.
TATGGAAATGGTCCAGAATTTCCTGAACGCCAATATCGCGGTCAAGATCCACAAACGCGTAAGGATGTCCATTGCGTATCAGAAACTCTTTAATGCGAAGGGTGACGCTGCAATTATTGGAACCGAGGAGTACCGCGTCTCCATATTGATGTTCAATCAAATTGACTCGGCGGAGAATAAAAGCGCGCATCAGGATATCGCTGAATTCGCTGTCGGTTTGGATGAGGGTGAGCAATTCTTTGCGGTCCACTTCGATCACATCACCTGCGACAGTCGCCCGCAATTCGACCAAGCCACGGCGACCGGTGATCATTGCGATCTCGCCTGTGAACATGCCGGGTTGAACGGAACCGACCAGTTCCTCCCTGTCGCATAATTGCTTGAATGCCTGAATTTGTCCCGATAGGACCACATAGAAATTTGCGTAAGGTTCTCCTGACGGAACCAGCACCTCGCCTTGCTTGATGGGCCGTTTATGCCCATGCGGAGCAATCCTCGCAATCTGAGCTTCAGTCAGGATCGGAAACGTCTCGTTAAAACGAGCATCTACGGCGGAATTTGTTTGAGAAATCTCTTCCTTCATAGCCTAATCCTCCATAATTTATATTTTATACTAAATGAACTAAAAATACAAAATTCGGAGCCTGAATATCATGCTTTATATTTTTTAAGTGGAAAATCGGGTTAAAACATATTAAAATCATCTACAATATTGAAAAAGGATTGTCATGATAAATAAAATGTTGGTATGTCTTTTATTGGTATTCAGTGCGAGTTGTTTCGCCGGAGAATGCCGAAATACTCAAGTTACAAGCAAATTTGTTGTGTCCCTATCCCATCATCCTTTGAAATCACTGCTGTCAGCTAAAATTGCCCAAACGTTGTGCAAGAAATCCAAAGGACCTTCCTTTGCTCATCCCTTTCAATTTGAAAAAGGGATAACTTATAGCATAGAAAAAACGTGCAATTGTAATTTGGAATACATTCATGTTCATTATTATGAACACGGTGCAGAAAATAATAATATTCATTATCTCAAGGATTTTATAGGGTCGATTGATCTATATCCCAAAGATGAAAGTACTTTACTTCTGGTGACCGAGCCGATAAAAAGACCCCCTTATCCGCTCGGCAACTATGTGCGCAGCTGGTTGAGACAAGAAGGGCTGCAATTTTCGGAGCTAGCTAAAGAGGATACCGAAATCACTAAAACTTTTATGAGGGCGCAAACTTGCCCTAAGCGATCCCAACCATAAAGGGCAAATCAATGCCTGAAATTCGGCGGCGGCTTTTCTCAGATTCCCTATAATAGGAGATAGAAAGGAGGAATAACGTGACCGCTGCAAGAAAAAAAGAGTTTTACCAGGCTCTCATGGAAAAAAATGCCGATTATGAAGGCACTTTCTTTGTGGGAGTCAAGACGACGGGCGTCTTTTGCCGTCCCACATGTTCGGCCCGCAAACCCAAGTTGGAGAACTGTGAATTTTTCAAAACGGCGCAAGAGGCGCTTTTGGCTTCATATAGACCCTGCAAGCGCTGCAGGCCGCTTTCATTCCCTAACCATGCCTCCGAACTCGTGCAGAGATTGATAGATGCTGTCGAAGAGAATCCTGAAAAGCGTTGGAAAGCTAGAGACTTTCAGGAGTTATCTGTCGATGAATCCACCGCGCGCCGGCAGTTCAAAAAACGTTTCGGGATGACCTTTGTCGCCTATGCCCGCGCCAGGCGGATGGGTCTTGCGATGAAAAAAATCAGAGAGGGGGAACCGGTGATTGAAGCGCAGCTTTCGACAGGATATGAATCTGGCAGTGGTTTTCGAGATGCTTTTTCGCGCATCATGGGGGCAGCTCCTTCAAAAATAGGTGATAGTAACGTATTGAAGGCCGCCTGGCTGGATACCCAACTTGGTCCCATGATCGCCATTGCGGATGAACAGGCCCTCTATCTTTTAGAGTTCGTCGACCGCCGTGGGTTAGAACGCGAGGTGGAAAGGCTTCGGCAGAAAACGAAAAGGGCCATTATCCCTGGTTCTGCCAAGCCCATTCGATTCATTGAAAGCGAGCTCAAGCGCTATTTTGAAGGTACGTTAAAAGAATTTAAAACACCCCTTAAGCTTCTTGGCACACCGCTGCAGATAGAGACTTGGAAAGAGCTGGTCAAAATTCCTCCGGGAGAAACACGCTCCTATTCCAAGATCGCGAAAGCCGTCGGAAGGCCAACAGCCTGCAGGGCCATTGCCCAAGCCAATGGAGCCAACCAGCTGGCCATTATTATCCCTTGCCACCGGGTCATCAATACAAATGGCGATCTAGGGGGCTATGGAGGCGGTCTTATGCGCAAAAAATGGTTAATTGAACATGAAAAGGTCACTCAGAGGCTGTAATTAGGGAAATCTTGCTTCTTAGCCACTCCACCAATAGGCGCACGCCAAATCCAGTGACACCCGGACAATGCAAGAGAGCCTCCTCTTTATTACAGAAAACTCCCGAGATATCCAAATGGGCCCAGGCGACGTTTGGCTGAACAAAGCATTTGAGAAATTCAGCGGCTGCCGAACTCTCCCCAAATCCCAGGATCCCCATATTCCTGATATCGGCCACGGATGATTGGATCTGCCTGGCAAAGGGCTCTCCCAAGGGCAAGGGCCAGAGCTTTTCCCCGGAGGTATTGCCTGCCTCGATGAGAGATCTGGCGAGGTCCTGATCGTCACAGAAGAGGCCTGCATACTCTCCAGCTAAAGCGCCAAAGGTCTCCAAGGTCAAGGTACCCAGATCGATCACGATTGTGGGAGAATATTTCTGCTGGGCCATCCACATGCAATCGGCTAAAACCAGCCGACCTTCATTATCCGTGTCCATCACCTCGACCGTTTTGCCTGAGAGCATCGTGATGACATCCCCGGGCTTAAATGACTTGCCGTCAGGCATGTTCTCGACCAATCCGAGAACACCGACAACGTTTACGGGCATCTTGCACAACGCCAGCGTTTTTAAAATCCCTGTCACAGTCGCGGCACCGGCCTTATCCCACTTCATTTCCAACAGTTCGCTGCCGGAAGTTTTGATGTTAATCCCTCCCGAATCGAAGCATACGCCTTTGCCAACGAGAGCAACGGGGGGATCTCCTTCACCACCGCCCATCCACTTGAGAACGACCAGCCGAGGCGGCCGGCAGCTTCCCCTGGCGACAGAGAGGATTCCCTGAGCCCCCTCCAGTTCCAGCTGCGCTTCATCCAGCACTTCGACGTCAATTCCCAGCTGGTGCAAATCCATGCAGCGCACGGCAAAGCTTTCAGGAAAGAGATAGTTGGCAGGCTCTGCCGTCAATTCTCGAGCCAGCGATATCCCCTGAAAAAGGGCCGCGTAATAGTCGAATCTCTCTTGAGCTTGCTCAGGAGTATTGCAAAGGCACTGGAGGCTCCTGGCTGGGTTCGCCTCGCGTTGGCTTTTGTACTTTTCAAAGCGCCACTCCTTTAAGAGCATTCCAAAAGGAAAATGCTCTTCTAGACTATCCAGAGAGGTCAGATCGAGAAGAACGCGATCGTGGCGCACCAGCTGGGCCATAAAACCTCCCATCTCTTGCAGGGATGGGTTTGTAAAGCTTTGGCGAGGACCTAAACCGACTAATAGGATCTTTGAGATTAGGGAGAGGCCGTTCGTCGTCAAAAAAAGATGCTCCTGCTTTTTACCCTGAAAGGTCTCTAGCGACATGTTGAAGCGGATCGCACCATGCAATTCCTTATCGAGCGTGTCTGCAAAAGCGGATAGAGCCTCGCCCTGACAGACAGGCAGAATCAGCAGATCCCCTTGCAGATCTTGTATGGAGGTGAAAGTGACTGTTCTCATGCGAGAGCCTCTCTATTTTCTGTTTTCATGAAGCGGGAGACGAGCAGAAGCGCACTCCCTATTATTAAAGCCGCCAAAAAGAGAAGTGCCGCGATGGTCGCAAAACCTTCGCGATAGATCTCAAGCGATTGCATCTCATCTTCGATTGCCATGCGTTTGCTCAAAAAACAGATCGTAAGAGCACACGTC
>JAJFUZ010000105.1 GCA_021372155.1 Parachlamydia sp.
ACCAATGGCAATGGCCGTCGCGACACCGACGATATTTCCTGTCCCGATGGCTCCCGCCAATGAGGTCATCAGCGCTTCAAAATGACTGATATCTCCTTGTGAATCTTTCTGCTGTTTCTTGAACACCTGTTTTAAGGCAAAACCCAGATATCGAATCTGGACACCGCGCAGAATAAAGGTCAGGTATGCGCCCGTCCCGATTAGAAGAACAAGCAGGGGAACTCCCCACACCATCTCTTTTACCTGTCCAAGAAAAAGATCCACATCGCTCATGCTGGTCCCTTCACTGTTAACAAAAGTTTTGGACAAAAATAGTTTATAGAAACTCTTTCCAATATATCAAATCTAAGCTTTTAAGAGAATGAATTTTCACTCTGGATTTTTTTTCCAACCTCGGACTTCCAAAATCCTTCAGCGTCTTCCCGCATTGTTTGTCCATAAAGGCTCACATTCAAAGAATGCGCCGACTCTATAAGTCGGGTCCCCGCTTCACAAACAAATCCGCAAAAGTAATCAAACAAAGTCGGCAATTGTTGGGATTTTTCTTGAGTCTCAAAATGACATTTCAGGAATTTCAGCCGGGCCAGCAAGCTGTCGAGCAAGAGGCGATTGTGTTCCTGCTTCCTTCCTTGCTCAACCAGCGACCGAATCTCAATAGCGATCTCTCGCGTTTTCCGCATCAGAGTGCGCCAGGCTTCGTAGTCGAGGTCTTGGCGTCTGCTCCTTAACCATTTTCCAGAGAGGAATTCTGCAGACCCCTCTTGCGCTCCCATCCATAAACTGCATTCCAAAGCGCCTCCCTTGCCAGGAAGCTGATCCGCCAGGACAATCGGCCCTTCAAAAGGGTGTCTGACACACCGAGCCAGACAGCGTTCAAAGAGATCAAAAGGGACGCAGGGCCAAAGGCCATTGCCCATGCCGACCATGCCGAGATTGACGATGGGCATGAGCGGCGTGGATGAGACATCTGGCGAGGCAGCTAAAACTTCCCACAAAGGATGAAGAGGCAAATGATCGTGCCAGGGATGTCCTTTAACCGAGGAAAAGGCGATCGAGGTCTCTCCACCCGCCTCATCGCAAAGACTGGAAATCCATCCTGCCTGGCGCCCAACCTTATCTGCAGGCACATAAAAAATGAGGCGCGTACGCCCATCGATCGCTCGCTCAAGAATACGCATTTCTTCAAAGACCATATCTGCTAGCGTCGCATCGGAGGCAGAAGAATGGCTACTGTAAGAGGGATCCAGAAGGCCTGATTCCCAAAAGATCCCACAAAGATTGGGAATCCGACGGCAAAGAGTATCCAGACAGGGAATCATGCGGCCGCGCCAGCTGGGATCTAACGGACAACCTCTCGTATCAAAATAGGGCTTAATGAGAAGAGGGATATCCCCAGGAATCCATGAAGAGGCGCTTTCCTGCGGCACCTCCCCACGAACTCCCAGCAGCAGCGCGTTATAGCCAAGCTCTCTCAGCCTGTCGGAACATTGCGGAAGCCAGACCGATGGAACAGCCACCGACACCCCATTATTGAGAGGCACCAGTCGGTCGCTTTTCAGCCAGAGCGGTCTTAAAATTTTTGCCATGGTGCTTTAAAACCCGAATTTGTTAGCATACTTGATTCAGTAATATTGGCTACAGGTGATGAATAAAATCAATCTCGTTGCTATCGATCCACTGCCATCGCCATCTGCGCTCAGGGAGCAATACCCCTTGGGCATCAAAGAGGCAGCCTACATTGAGAAGACCCGCCGCGAAATTGTGCAGATCCTTGACAGAGATGATCCTCGGCTCCTCCTCATCGTAGGTCCATGCTCGATCCACGACGTAAATGCCGCTGAAGAGTATGCCCTGAAGCTTCGCCAAATGGCCAGAGATTTGTCCGACACCTTTTTGATTGTCATGCGCGTCTATTTTGATAAACCGCGCACCACCTTGGGATGGAAAGGACTGCTCGGAGATCCCCACCTCAACGGATCTCATGCCATCGACGATGGCTTAAGACTGACACGTCAGCTGCTCATTCGCATGGCTGAACTGGAAATGCCAACCGCTGCCGAGTTCCTGGATCCAACCAGCGGCCACTATTTTGGCGATCTTGTTTCCTGGGGTTGCATCGGAGCGCGCACCTCAGAATCCCAAACCCATCGACAGCTGGCCTCATCCCTCCCCATGCCCACCGCATTCAAGAACAGCACAGCAGGAAATATCGAAGTTGCCATCAACGGCATCCTCGCAGCCTCCCAACCACAAACCTACATCGGCATGGATGACCACGGGCAAATTGCCCGCGTCCGAAGCGCAGGCAACCCCTGCTCTCACCTTGCCCTACGCGGGGGTGAACTCAAACCCAACTTTGACGCCGTCTCAATCGCCAATTGCATAGATAAGCTCGAGAATGCCAAACTGCCCGCCAGAGTTATTATCGACTGTTCCCATGACAATTCCAGACGCAAGCATGAGCAGCAGGTCGCCGTCTTCCAGTCAGTCGTTCAACGCATCGCAGACGGCGAAGAGTGCATCCGCGGCCTGATTCTCGAAAGTCATCTTTTTGCTGGCAACCAAACCCTGCTGGCGGACAAATCCAAATTGCAATACGCCGTTTCGCTGACAGATCCCTGTCTCGATTGGGAAACAACCCGCAGCCTAATTGAGTGGGGTTATGAAGCCCTCCAGAAAAAGCAATCTGAAGCGATGGTCGAAGTGGAATGCGAACATCTATTGCAATAAGAGCTGGATGCAACACTCGCTTTGGGGAGCAAATTCGATGATTTGGCAAACGGTTCGCATCCTTCGCAAGTTGACATACTTGATCGAAAGTAGGCAACTTGCGAAGAATGTGAATCCGTTTGTCAAAGCGCGAATTTGCCCCCGAATGGAGTTTTGCACCCAGCTCATACTACTTATTTTCCTTTCAGGATGCTGCCAGAAGCTTTCCGTTCGCTCTGAGTATATCACAGAAGCCTCTTTTGCCAGCTATTATGTGGGATCGCCCGATCCACGCCGGTGCGGCGTACCTGCCGGCCAGCGCCTCATCGCCGAATGGAGAATTCCCTCCGGGCTTTGGCACCAACAAAAGCTTGAACTCGATATCACCGTGCGCTTCCGCGACCAAACAGAATATCATCACATTGTGTCTGGTGACAGATCTATTGGCACATATGTCTATGAAATTCAAAACGCCGAATTCTGCAAAACCGGCGGCTTCCTCACTTATAAAGTCCTTCTGAAAGAGGATGGAGAGGTGACGGACTGCTGGATACACCCGCTCTGGCAGGAACGTATCAACTTCTAGAATACCTCTTTTTCCTAGACTTAAAAACTGAAATCTCTTTAACTCCTACGACCAAAAATAACAATGTGCTTGTTAGCCATTCCGTATTTAACAGGGTTAGGGATTGACACAATATCCCAATTTTAGGATAATTTTAAATAGAGAGTGTTGTGAGCAAAAACAAAATAAAGGAACTGGGCTGGATTGCCTCAAGTAAGAAGGATCTGCTGACATTCCCCCAAGAGATTCGAAAAGAAATGGGCCATGCCCTGTATATAGCGCAAAATGGTGGAAAACATAAAGACGCAAAACCCCTGAAAGGGTTTGGTGGTGCGAATGTTTTGGAGGTTGTCCAGAAAGATGGTGAAGGAACATATCGTGCCATGTATACAGTCCAATTTGAAGATGTTGTGTACGTCCTTCATGCCTTTCAAAAGAAGTCTAAAACTGGCATTAAGACTTCAAAACAAGATCTGAATCTTGTTGCACAAAGGCTCAAAGCAGCTGCATATGAATACAACGCTTGGCTAAGCCACAAGAAAAAAGGCAAAAGTGATGGTTAGAAAAAAAGCAAATTACGTTGAATGTGAAATGAGCAGTGGCAATGTCTTTGTCGATCTTGGAATCGAAAATCCAGACGAGGAGTTAACCAAAGCAAAGCTTGCTTGGGAAATTGAACAGATAATCCAGAAAAACCAACTGACACAGAAAGAAGCTGCTAAAATCATGGGAATCAACCAACCTAAGGTATCTGCTTTAATTCGAAGGAAGCTTGGCGGGTTTTCTGTAGAGCGTTTGATTCATTTCCTGAATGAACTTGGGCAAGACATTGATATTGTTGTCAAACCAAAGCCAGCTGGTCGCAAGTCAAGGATTAACGTTTTCAGCAATAGTAATGCTATATCAAGTACAATTCCTATGGCCGCAAAGGGAAAAATCGCGTAAATAAAATCTGAAACTGTGACATCATTTTTGGGGATTATGATGCGATTGTTGATTTTTAGCAGCATGTTGTTTAATGCAGAAAGTTACAGCTTCTCTTATGGTGCGACATGACCTGCCTATACAGGTTCCAATTCCTCCCTACAATATTGCCATGGCTGCGACTATGAAATAGTTAATTAATGCCTTTAAGAAATTGTCGACCTGTTTTTTCAGTGGAAGAAATATTTTAGGGGCTCTTTGTATCTCATCGAGTAATGGCCGGTTTACTCAAACTTTCTACAAATCCAATCGGATATGCCTCAGCAGCTCCTAGAGAAAACAGATCGTCGAATGTGACATAGCTAAAGCCGTCTTTTTCACTAATCTTTTTAATCAGTGTCGTTTTACCAGCTTGTCGTGCACCCGTGATGATAACAACGGGATCGGTTTTGAGGCCATCTAGAAGGGAATCTTTGATATTGCGCTTACATTTTTTCATATTGCTCCATTCAGTGGTTTAATTTAAACCATTGGATGGTGCATACGCATGGGATTTCAGGATTCACATTTTTGTAATTTCGTAATTCCGACCTTCCCAACGTTGACTATCAAGCCAGAAAAAAGTAAAGCTGATCTGGCTCCCTGCGGGCAGTTTTTGTAGCGGCAGTTCAACCACATGCACACCAAGCCCCGTCAAACGGCTCTCAACATCCTGGTAGCTTTTCCAGTCATCGCTGCTCCAACGTACACGCGCAGCGTCCTTGAGATGAAGCCGAAATCCCTTTCCATGGGGTATCGTCTTGACCTTGTCCTCCATCTGCCAGATGGCAAAGGGAGCTGAGTGGTTGTTTTTGAGATAGCGTTGCACAGTTTGAGGGGGCATGTCGAAGACTCTGCCCTCTTTTAAGGAGCGCAATAGCGTCACATACTCGGCATGGGCCCACACAAGCGGTTTGGCTGAACCTGCTGAGTGGCCATTATAGAGTGTCCTGGCAGGAATGTCGGGAGAATCCCAGATTTGTTCGGGAATCAAACCACCCACACCCGCCAGCCTCGCCATGTCTCTGAGGAGCTCTACAGCGCCTTTTTTATTCCCTTTGGCAAGTTCATAATGGGCGCGCTCCCCGCTCAAAAGCGGCCAGCCGCGTCCGATCCCTGTTCCATCGAAGGGAGCCCCATCCGCATGCTCTCCATAGCCATCCTGATTATAGCGATGCCAGACGGATCCCTTTGCCGTATCTGCTTTGAGCAGCTTGTCGATGACTTTGATTGTATTCAAGATGCGCGGGTCTTCTGCCGATCGCAATCCATAGCGGACAAGAGCGAGAGCATCGATGCTGACGATCTCGGAATAGGGAAACTGTGAGGTTTCAAAAGGTCTGTTTTTGATTGTTATGACATCATCGTCTAAGGAAGGCCGGATGCGCACATAGTAGCCGCCAACCTGGCACTTCTCAGACAGCGGGGTCTTTTCCACATAGAGCCAGCGCTCGAGGCTTTCGTTCCACCAGTCGGCGACAAGGCGGAGCTGTTTCGCCCCATCGCCTTTCCCATGCTGCTCAAAAAAATCGGCCGCAACGAGAAGAGCGGCAATGACCGATGCTAAAGTAAAGGGTGTGAGGCCCTCATTTTCCTCCCAGCGGTCTTGCTGGGTGGCAGGGCCATTCTTAACTAGAAAAAGTGCGGCTTTAGAGATCATTGGCCAGACATCGATCCCTTCCAGGCACCCCTCGCGTTGCAGAAGATCTGCAAGCAGGATCGGAAGGGCCGTCTCATCAAGCTGCAGACCAGTCCAGTAAGGCGACCCATCCACCCACATGCATTGCATCCAATGGCCATCCTCCTCCTGCGCAGACATCAGGAAAAGGAGGGTCTCCCTCGCGCTGGTCAAATCGCCTGTCGCCACAGAAGCGAGGGAGGACTGCACCTGATCCCGCGGCCAGATGAGATGGTAGCCGCCGAGATCGAGATCTCCCTTGGAAAAGCCCCAGGGAATGGAGAGACTGGCGATCACGCTTCCCGAGCACTGCTTCCCTTCATGTGTTTTCAATACCGCCATGCTGGTGCGAAATAACCTGCCGCCTTCCTCGTCCACATGCCCCAGATCGGAAATGCGATCCTGTACCCTTTTCCATCCCTTCACATAGTCTTCTAAGATAGCATCCACATTGTGATGTAAAGCCAGACGCGTCTGCAGCCCCGCCTCTTCCCTGGTAGGTGCGAAACCGAGCGCCAGGACAAATTCTCCGCCACAACCTTTCAGGTCGATTTCGCCAGCCAGAGCAATGTTTCCATCATTCGCCCTTTCATAAACCTGCGTCAAAGCGCCGTGCTTGGACAAGTCTTGCCAGGCATCGCTGACGCCGACGTAGCCGCAGGACATAGCCAGAAGAGGGGCTGAAGCACTGCAGGAAAGATAAATGCCCGCCCTTTCCGCAAACAGCATGGGATAGCCTTTAAATTTTCCTGCAGAGCCACTGTTGCCTTTCCCCATATTGTTGATATGGGGCGACAGCAGAAAATAAAGACGGTAATCTTCCAGTTTCCCTTTCAGTGGCTTAAAGATTATCTTTTGTAGAAGCACATTGCGGCAGGGGTCGCTGAAAACGATCTTCTCGATTCTGTAGCGACCCTCGGAGCAGGTATTCGTCAGAACGAATGCCGGAATCCCCTCTTCCACTGTGGCATACTCATGGACAGCATGGCGTTTCTCTTCGGAAAAGAAACTATTTCCGGTCACAATCAGGCCAAAATCGCGGATGTTGGCGATATCCACGCGGGGATAGTAGACCTCATTCAGAATGCCATGGGAAATCGTAAACCAGACATTGCTGGCACCCGACATCGCTGTCCCTACCCCGATCTTAGCACTCGACGTCCAGCGCGGCTCGATGCCAGGCTTTCCAGGAGCTTCGGCCATCTCAAAGCCGTTCAGGGAATTCTTGAAAAGCCACTAGCCCGCCTGGCTCGAATGTGAGCAGCCAGACCCTGTCAAAGATGTGGCCATGCCACTTCATCGGGGCATCGAGCACGCCAAAGGCACGCGCAATCTCAGGAATCACATGATGCTCCCAGCAGATCAGCACGCTCTTGCCCTGGTAGGCAGGGTTGATTTTGATCTCCTCCACCATCTGAAGATAATGCCCGGCTGTATAAGCTGAGTTTACCTGCATTTTCATAGCAGCTGCCAGAGGCGCAACAGTCTGCATTGCACGCACCGAGCCATCTTCTTTCCCCGGCCTGGCCGCATAGATTGCTGCGAGAGGGCCAAATTTCAGCACTTCTGGCGATTTTGTGAAAAAGCTGACCAGCTCCTTCGCGCGCATCAGGCCTATAGGAGAAAGTCCATTGCCCACCGCAGGCTTCTCCGCATGGCGGATAATCATGACCTGCGCCGGCATCGCTTCAAGAACGATTGTCACAATACAGCTTAGAATAAGAGCGATACATCTGACGGTCTTCATGGACACCTCCAAAATTCCCCTATAGCGTCGACGGATTAATTTGACAACTCTGCGTTCCTCGCCTTTAATGCGATCTATGGATAAGCGTTATCTCGACCACCTTCAGAAGGAACTGGCCATTTTGTCAGCTTCAGGACTCTACAAAAATGAATGGGAGATCGCCTCTCCTCAGCAGCCCCACATGAAATTGAAGGATGGCCGCACAGTCCTGAATCTCTGCGCCAACAATTATCTCGGCTTGGCCAACCATCCCGCCCTGATCGACAGCGCCCGGACAAGCCTGGACACCTACGGATTTGGCCTTGCCTCCGTGCGGTTCATCTGCGTCAAACAGGTCATCCATAAAGAGCTGGAAAGCAGGCTCTCCCAATTCTTAAGAATGGAAGAGACGATCCTTTACAATTCCTGTTTTGATGCCAATGGAGGACTTTTTGAAGCTCTCTTAGGGCCCGAGGATGCCGTCATTAGCGACAGCCTCAACCATGCCAGCATCATCGATGGCATCCGCCTCTGCAAAGCCAAACGCTTGAGGTATGCCCACAGCGACATGGCCGATCTCGAGAGCAAGCTTCAGGAAGCTAAGGACAGCCGCTTCCGCTTGATTGCCACAGATGGGGTCTTCTCAATGGATGGCCATATCGCCCGTCTGAAGGAGATCTGCGATCTGGCCGACCGCTATCTGGCCATGGTGATGGTCGACGACTGCCACGCCACGGGTTTCATGGGAGCAACGGGGCGCGGAACCCCTGAGTTCTGCGGCGTCGAAGGACGCGTCGACATTCTCACGGGCACACTCGGAAAGGCCCTGGGAGGGGCAAGCGGCGGCTACATCTCTTCCCGCAAGGAGATCGTCGCCATGCTACGCCAGCGCTCGCGTCCTTACCTCTTTTCCAATAGCCTTGTCCCCTGCCTTGTCGCGGCAGCTATCACAGCCCTCGATCTGGTCTCGACACAGCCAGAGCTGCGCGAACGCCTGCATGCCAACAGCCGCTATTTCCGCTCGCAACTGGCAGATCTGCCTCTTGTCCCTGGAGAGCATCCCATCATTCCGATAATGCTTGGCGATGCCGCTCTGGCGAAAACCTTTGCTGCAAAACTGCTCGAAGCTGGCATTTACGCCGTCAGCTTCTCCTATCCGGTTGTCCCCGAGGGACAAGCCCGCATCCGCACGCAGATGTCGGTGGCCCATTCCCAAGAGGATCTTGACAGGGCCATTGCAGCCTTCAAAAAAATCGCTAAGGAGTTAAAAACCGAGTTGCGCTAATCTACCAGCATGCTTGCATTGCTGCTCTCCACTTCTGTTTTATTTTCTCAAGTTTTTTTCTCTCCAGGCGATTCTGTGAGCATTTATGCCGTCGATATGGAGTCTGGCAAGGTCTTATGCGATGAGAACAGCCAGAAAAACATGAATCCAGGATCAACCCTAAAGGTTGTCACTACAGCCACGGCCCTGCAGATCCTTGGGCCTGAATATCGTTTTCAGACAGCCCTCGAATATGACGGCTCAATTGATGCAGGAATCATGAAAGGTAATCTCTATATCCGCGGAGGGGGCGACCCCTGCCTGGGCATCGATGCAAAAAAGCAGATTGAAGAGTGGGTCAGCGCTGTTCAGAAGCTTGGCATCCACACCATCGAGGGGAATGTCATTGGAGACGCCAACCGATGGGAAAGCGCATTGGCCGCTCCGGGATGGCTGTGGGAAGACCTGGGCAATTACTATGGAGCTGGGGCCTGCGCCCTCACCTTTCACGAAAACAGGTACAGACTCTTCTTCAAGCCGGGAAGCAAAGTGGGTGATGAGGCTGTGATTTTGCGCCTGGAGCCCGACATTGCCGGTTTGCAGCTTGTGAACGAGGTGAAGACGGGTCCTGTTGGCTCAGGCGACTGCGCCTGCATCTATGGATCGGAATACTCCCCCCTCCAGATTGTGCGAGGGACCATTCCTGCTGGAGTCGCTGAATTTTCCATCAAAGGCGCTATCCCCGATCCTGCCAGATTCTGCGCCGCTCAGCTGGCAAATTCCCTGCAAGGCAAAGGCATCGCCATCCAACACGATAATATGGCTTTTGGAAACAGAATCACTTTTCATTCCACATTGTCTCCTCCTCTCAAAGAAATCGTTTTCTGGACGAATCAGAAGAGCCACAATCTCTATGCGGAACACCTTCTGAAGAAAATGGGAGAGGCAACCTATGGCGAAGGGTCAACTCTGGGAGGGATTCAGGCGGTCAAATCCTTCTGGCAGGCTCAGAAAATCGACCTCGATGGTCTAGCGGATGGATCCGGGGTCTCCAGGAAAAATCTGATCACCGCCAGACAGCTTGTCGCCATCCTGCTCAAGATGAAGGATTCCGAAATCTTTCTCAAATCTCTTCCTGAGGAAGCCCCCGGCATTCGCGCCAAGTCGGGCTCTATGACAGGCCTGGTCGCCTATGCCGGCTATGCCGGACAGGTGGCCTTTGCCATTCTGATCAACAATTCTCTCGACAGACAACACGCTCAAGAAGGCGTCGAGCGCTTATGGATCAAAGGATTTGAACACGATTTGATTCCTGCAGAGCAGACGCCCTCAAGCCATTGAGTTCGGAATCTTGCCTAAAGCCTCTCATATTGACCTGTTGATCGAAGCTTTTCCAGATCACATGGGATGTCAGACATTCCTGGCTACTATAAATGGCCCAGGAGCCGGAAGGCAAATTGGCGAAGGCAGCGCGGAGGACGTCGAGCGCGGCAAAATAGACGGGATATTTGGAAGGACCCAACTGCAGATTCTGTTTTACGCGCTTGAGATCTGGATGGTCGCAATGGGTGCGCATGAGATCCACCATACAATTCTGGGCAGCCGCATGCGTTTTCAGCAAAACATCCTCACTTGATAAGCGAATCCTCCCCCCTTCAATTGTATAACACTCCTTGAAAGACGCTATCTGTCTTAGATGGTTAATCTCTGCTGCCATGCAATTCATCTCCATTAAAATTTATTATATTTTAACATTTTAAGCTAAATTTGTCAATTTTATTATTTAATTACAATGTTATATAATAGTTATATACGGATTTTTAATAGGATATTTATGAATGGCGATTTTAGCAATTCTTTTGATTTCAAGTTTTCGAATATTGAAAAAGGAAAATCTGAAAGAACGGGCGAAAAATGGATCAAAGTTTCAGGTACTTTGCAAGGCCATGAGGTGACGCTGATCCTTACCTTAGAGCCCAAGACAAATCGGGATGATGTCATTAAAAAGATCAAATCGCAGGGCCTTTCGATTACAAGGCATCTGGAAGGAAACACCCAGTTTATAGCGTCCACCGGAGATCCTCGCAAACCTATATCTCTGGTTGTTCAAGTTAATTCAAGTGAAAAGTCCTTTAATGCTTCCCAAATCATCGGATCAAATTTGCGTATGACGCAAGAGACAAGCAAAAAGGTCGCAGAAAGGCATTTCGGCAGCCGGAAAGGGGGTTATGCAGCTCTCGAGGGATCACCACCCACGAATCCTACCTTTCAAGCTTCAGCAATCCAGAACAAAGCAGCAGTTGAACTGCCTATCAGCCAACAGCTTAGACCTCCTCCAACACGACCTCCACCCCGCTCGGCTGCTTCTATGGAAGAGGAAATCATGAAGAGCGCCTATTTCCAGGCAGATATGCATCCGATGCGCGCAGCCGAGGCTCTGATGGATCCCCGCATTGTTCCCGGCACCGTGATTGTGAGCAAGAGTTACACCTATCCCAAATCCTATCCTTTCGTGGCTACCGTGAAATTGCAGGATGGAACCGTTTCGCAAAATCTAATCTCCATCGAAAAAGCAGCCCACGCTACAGTCTATCGTATCCGGGATGGCGATTCGCAAGAGGTCAAAGTGGGTGCAGGAGCCGGTTATGCACAGATCGTCGAATGCCTGGATGCTCTAAGCAAATCGGAACTCGCCCGCGTTCCACCCAAGCCCACTACCAAGCCGCACCCTGCCTTAACAGCCGCTCAGCAGGAGATGGTCCAGTTCAAAGCTGGACTTCACGAAAGAGCAAGACAGTTAATCCAGGAGCTCCAAGGATTTAAAGACCCCCTCCAAGAAATGGGTTGCAAAGCCCATGAAGTAGACTTTACACTTATCAGTTTCTGCTACACGATCGCCGCTTTTGAACGATCCGGGCAGAGCGAGTTGCGCATCCGCAAAAATGTTCCAATCTATCCACAGCTCGGTGTGTCGCTGCCCTTCACCTGCTTTCTGACCCGAAAAGCGGGCGGCCAAAAAACAGGTGAACAAGGCGTTCTTGTCCATATGACCACCCCAGGCGTAGTCCAGGGAGCTGTCATTGGGCAGGGGACCTACAAAGTGGTCAAGACAAATTATGACATCGATCTCCCAACCGCTGGTTCCACGCAAAGAGCGTTGATAAAAGCTCAGGAGCTCGTCCTGGTAAGAGCGAAAAAGGGAACGGAAGCCGAAGTGATCA
This sequence comes from Parachlamydia sp., assembly GCA_021372155.1. Classification (GTDB taxonomy): domain Bacteria; phylum Chlamydiota; class Chlamydiia; order Chlamydiales; family Parachlamydiaceae; genus JAJFUZ01. Next base: position 12,127 of record JAJFUZ010000105.1, read on the forward strand.
AAGGGATCAACCTGATGAAAAAGCTTCGCCAGGAAATAGGGCCTGATGTCATTCCGGCCATCTTTTCAGAGCGCAGCTATATGTCGAAAACCGGCAAAGTGAGGTATGAGTTCAATCAAATTAGGTTCAATGGCGACTTTGACAAAGTCATCCGTGAGGGACAGCTTCCCCTACGAACAGCTTCAGCCATCAGCCAGGGAGGTCCTGCAGGGATGAAAAAATTCCAACTTGCAGACAAGCTCAATGCTTTGATTGACGTCTCAGGTAAAATCGTCCGCTTTCATGCCGCAGGCTACGTGCACAGGGACGTCAAACCTCCCAATATGCTGATCGAATTTGTTCAAGCACCCCTTTCAGAACCAACACAAGCACCTAAGCAAGAACCCAGGGCAGTTGCTATTCCTGCCGATTATGATTTAACAAGGAAATCGGGATTTGAAGCTCCAACAGCCCCAGGGAAGGTCTATGCCTTCTGGGATCCCTGTGCCAGGGAAGGCATCATCACTCCGAACTGCGACGTCTATGGGCTTGCCTACTCTCTCGGAATGGCCATCTTTCCTAACTATTATGACACTATCAAATCGCGCACACAGCTCGATCCCAACAAGGATTTTGCTACGCTCATGTATGCCAAAACCTATAATAAGCTGCAGGAAATCGGAATGCTGAATACGCCAGCCGCTAATGAATTTCTCACGAAATTAGCCGCCTCGCCTCCCGCTTTCCCGTCCTATTGCAAAGAAGTCGATCAATTCCTAAATCAGATGTGCTTATCCGGCAGTCTGTCAAGCGGACAAGTTCAAGAGATCCGGAAGTTTCAAGCTGAACTCCCCGCAATTCCTAATCTATGGGGACTGATTCTGCGCGTCGTCAATACCAGCGATGAGCTGCTGCGCGATGTGCAAGCAAGAAGCGACCTGATGCAAAAATTGCAATCGGGCAATCCTCAGTTAGCCCAGGAGGCTGCCAATGAGGTGACTTCCATGGCTGCATGGAAAGGCATTCCTACGGCGCAACTGTTTAGTGCGTTTCTACAGCTCCAACTGGCTAATATGGCTTCCGCCTCTCTGTGGTTTAAGCTCGTTTGAAGGGACTTACCCACATTCACCACTAACAAATAAGCAGACTGCGATTAGCGCGAGTTTCATTGAACTTGACATAATATTGTCATTTCATCTATATTTTACATTTTGTAAAATTTAATCTAAAGGCGTTTATGAAAATCATCGCGAAAAATCAGCTGGAACAGTTCCAGGATATTCCCTTGCTGATCAGTCAAATAGAAGAGGGATTTGTCAAATATTCACAAAAAAGGGCCCTGATGCCACCTGTCGGGCATATGCCCTTTGCCGATCCTCCAGGTGATTTGCACATCAAATCTGCAGCGATCCCTGGTGGAAATTACTTTGTCGTGAAGATTGCCGGCCATTTTCCTGAAAATGTTGCCAATGGGATGCCCGCCATTAATGGCCTGATGCTGGTATTCTGCCAGCGGACAGGTAAGCCAGAAGCCCTGCTTTTTGATGAAGGCTATTTGACACAATTACGCACAGGCATTGCAGGCTTGATCTGCGCCAAATACTTGGCCCCAAAGCAGTTTGACGCCATTGGAATCATCGGAGCTGGAGCGCAGGCCAGAATCCAATTGCAGCTGCTGGCCCACCAAACGCCTTGCAGAAAGGTCTGGATCTGGTCCCCGAGGCACGAGGAACTCATCCGCTATCAGAATGATCCAGCGCTTAAGGATTTCGAGATCCAGATTGCTGCAAGCGCCGCTGAAGTGGTCGAAAAATGCCGCCTGATCGTCACGACGACACCTTCGCGCAAGCCGCTGCTGTTCTCGCAAGACATCCGGCCTGGAACACACATCACCGCTGTAGGAGCGGATAGCCCAGGAAAGCAGGAATTGGACGCTAAGATATTCTCCAGAGCAGATATCGTCGTCGTCGACAGCCGAGAGCAATGCTGCGAGCATGGGGATACCGTCCATGCTGTGACAGGAGGCTACATCGACAGAGCTGAACTGATGGAATTGGGCGAAGTCATTGCAGGAACAGCTTCTGGAAGAACATCCGACCAGCAGATCACGATCGCGGATTTGACGGGTCTTGGTGTTCAGGACCTTCAAATCGCTTCGGCTGTTTACCAGCAGTTTCTGGCCTTACAGCTTTGAAGAGCGATTGAGCAGGAGGGCGTCTGCCAACACGATCGCTACCATTGCCTCAACGATGGGAACAGCGCGGATTGTCACGCAAGGGTCGTGGCGTGAGCCTTCGGGCAATACAAAGGCCTTTTTTTCTCCGGCGGTATCGAGCGTCTGCTGAGGCTTGCGGATGCTTGAGGTGGGCTTGAAGGCCACGCGTCCGACGAGAGGCATGCCGTTCGAAATACCTCCCAGAGTGCCGCCAGCAAAGTTGGTCTTTGTCTCAACGCGCCCCTCTTCGGAGGTGAATTCATCGTTATGCTCAGAACCCTTCATCGACGCCGCTTTGAACCCGGAACCCATTTCAAAGCCCTTCGTAGCCGGCAGGCTCATCATGGCATAGGCAAGGCTAGCCTCAAGCTTGGCGTATACGGGATCGCCAAGTCCGACGGGAATGGATGCAAGGAATTCGACCACACCTCCGAGGGAATCACCCTCGAGCTTGGCCTGTTCGATGCTGGCAATGATCGCTGCGGAGGACTTGGGGTCGGGACAGAAGACTGGGTCGGCGTAGGTCGCCTCGCGCAGCGCGATGAGATCAGCAGTTGCGGGATCGGCCACAACTGTCCCCACCTGCTTCAGAAAGGCTGCCAGGGTGACGTTAAAATGTTTGAGCAGCTTGCGTGCGACCGCCCCTGCGGCGACGCGGCAGGCGGTCTCCCTGGCTGAGGATCTGCCTCCGCCCCTGTAGTCGAAAATCCCATACTTTTGCAGGTAGGTGTAATTGGCGTGACCGGGCCGCAAGAGATCCTTGATGGGCTCATATTTGCTCGAATCCTGATCCTTGTTGCGGATCATGATGCAGATGGGTGCGCCTGTAGTCTTTCCTTCAAACACTCCGGAAAGAATCTCCCCAATATCGGATTCCTTTCTGGGAGTGGTGTAGGCTGTTCTTCCAGGAGCGCGTAAAGCCAGCTCAGCGTTAATTTCCTCATCCGAAATCTCGAGCCCTGCCGGGCAGCCGTCGATCACGACACCGATTGCCTTGCCGTGAGATTCTCCCCAGGTCGTTATCCTGAACAAGTTCCCGAATGAATTGGATGCCATTATTTCACTCCTTCCAGATTCATGATCTGTCCCACGATTTGTTCAGGGGTTAAATTGACACATTCGATCGTGGCGTGTGCATAGCGAACATAAACAGGTTCCCTTGCCTCAGCCAGCTTTAAAAAGGAGTCATAGGAAGCATTGGGATCCAGGTAAGCGGGTAACCCCTTTTTCAGCAGGCGCTCAAAAATAGCTTTTCGATCATCTTTGAGATGTATGACCAATCCTAACGCCTGGATCATTTTTGCATTATCTTCATGGGTCAGCGTTCCGCCTCCAATATCGAGAATGGTGCGAGCACCCTTGAATGAGAGCAGGATTTGTTTCTCAAGCTCCCTGAAAGCCTTGTCGCCAAGTTTTTGGTAAATCTCGCGGCAGGTCAGCTTTTCACTAAAAGAGCGCTCATACAGGCTTTCAAGCTGGCGGTCTGTTTCAAAATGCTCCCTCTTCAGTTTTTGGGCCAGAAGCTTGCCTACAGTTGACTTTCCCGACCCCGGCAGACCGCAGAGAATGATATTCACGGACCCACCTCGATCGCTGCACCTAATTTTGTCATTTCCTTAGTGAAATCAGGCCAGGTTTTGGCAATGCAGGCGGCATCTTCTATGGTCGATTCCCCTGTAGCGCCTAGCGATGCGACAACCAGAGCCATGGCTGTGCGATGGTCATGATGGGAAGAGAGTTTGGCCCCTTTCAAGCGAGATTGCCTGATCACAAGGCTGTCGGGAAACTCCTCAATCGCAGCGCCCATTTTTTTCAGTTCGACCGTCATAGAATGGAGCCTGTCGCACTCTTTCTGCCGGGCGACCGCGGCATTAAAGAGGCGCGTCTCTCCCTCGGCCAGACAACCGGCCACCGCCATGGCGGGAATTGCATCGATAAAGTCGTTGATATCGACCTCTATCCCCTGCAGGCGACTTCCAGGCTTGACGGTTATCGTTTTTGCACTCTCATCGATCTCGATGCGCGCTCCCATTTGCTGCAAAGCAAAAATGAACTCTTTGTCCCCTTGACTGTCCTGCATGTCCATATTGTCTAAAGTGAGCTCGGAATTAGTCGCCAAAGCGGCTACGATCGGAAAGGCAGCGGTGCTGAAATCGCCAGGGACAGAATACTCAAAACCTGCTATCTCGCTGTTGCCTTCAATCTGATAGCGTTCAAACTGTTCACAGCGATAGCGGATCCCCAGCCTATCTAGCCATTCCAGAGTCAGCATGATCCAAGGAATTTCGCCGGGATGGCCCACGATTAATTCCGTCGGCCTGTTTCGAAAAGCTGCCGCTATCAGGAGCGCGGAAACGGGCTGAGAATCGTGGCCAGACAAGATCGCTCGATCATTTGTCATGGGGCCGCGGATAATGACCGGGGCAAACCCGTCGTCCTTAGTCGAAACTGCAAAGGCTCCCAGCTGCGTTAAAGCATTTAGAAGGGGCTGAATGGGCCGCTGATGCCTGATGGAGGCATCGCCAGTGATGACAGTGTAATGAGGAGAGAGAGCAGCCAAAGCGGAGATGAAGCGCAGCACGATTCCGGAGTTTCCTGCTGAAATCACATCCTCAGCGGCGGGAATTTTGCCACTTAATCCTTCGATCTCCAAACTTCCAGAGGGCAAAATCACAATCTTGGCGCCCAGCAGTTCAACCGCCCTCATCATGGCTTCTGCATCATTTGAGATCAGAGGATGGCTGATAACCGACTTACCGGAAGCTAAAGCGGCAAACAGGATTGCTCGCAAGGTGTGCGATTTGGAGGAAGGGACCGTGATTGTTCCTTGCAGAGAAGATCGTGTCACATGCAGGCTAGCCATCGCCTATGCCGCCTTGGCAGCCTCGCTGCGGGCAATCATGGTCATGACCTCTTCCAGCTGCTCCACAGTCAGTTGCTGATTGGCGTCGGTTTTCGCAATGCTGATGTTATCGTGCACTTCGATGATATAGCCATCAAAATCATAGGCGAGCGACTGTTCGACAATCGTAAAGACTTTATCACGTGCGCCAGCAATGTGAGAGGGGTCTAAAATCATCGGAATTTTCATCTTCTCCTTCATCTCCATGGCCAGCTCATACTCGGGAATGTTGCGCAGCTTTTCTGGATTCGCCCCATATCCCGGGCTGAACCCTCGATGGCAGGCCAGCAAACGATGCTGCGGGAAGCCTGTCTGGGCAATATGTTCATAGATCCCAAACCAGTGCTTTTTGTCCAACCATACTTGATTTTTGAACATAAAGAGAAGCGAATTTGGCCCCTCGGCAAGAATTTTCGCTATGCGTTTAAGCTCAAAATGATTCTGATTGCGCGACCCGATCCAGACCAACATTCCCGCATTTTTCTTTCCACAGATCCGCATCGCGTCGACGCACATCTGGGCATGAATGGATGAAAAGATCTCTGTCGCCGGAATCATGCCGTGAGCGAGAGATTCTTCGATCAGCATCGGCAGCCCATAAAACCCCCATCCATCCCAGCCAGGGCTCGTGCGTGGTTTCCATAAAGAGGCGCGAAGGATCTTCACCCCTGTTTTTTTGAGCTGCTTGGCGCATTCTACCAGTTGCTCTTTTGATTCCAGGGCGCAAGGCCCTGCAATGATCATTTTATCAAGTTGTTTTGTCATCACATCCTCCTAATAACGAGTATTAGCGCGGACTTCCATTGTGAACGGGAGCATCGGCAATCGCGATGCCCTCCCAGTCATCTTTAACTCCTTCCAGCATGTATTTTGCAGCCAGGTTCAAGTAGCGATGCGCGAACTTATCTTCCGGGTTCTGATCCAGCACAAGTTTGAATTTGACGCAGGACTCCGCAAAATTTTTGTTAAAGAACAGATTCAATCCCTCGGCAAAAAGATTCCTGGAATTGACCTTTTGGTCGGCTTGTGGATCGTTATCCTTAGAAATGATTTCGTAGATTGATACAATCTGCGTTTTGCCTTTGACAAAGACTTTACCTAAAAACCGGATAATCTCGTCGTTCAGATCGCTGTTGTTCGCCCGAAGCGCCTCCATAAAACTTCCGCTGGCAATGATCAATCCCCCTACTTTTGAGGTCAGATCCTGCATGCGCGAGGCAAGATTAACTGCATCGGAGATCACAGTGCTCTGCATGCGCGATGCCACTCCTACAATCCCAAGTGTCAGCCTGCCGGTATGCAATCCCATACCGCTGACAACCGGGCAGAACTTCTGATCATGGAAATCCTTATTGAATTGCGCGACCGCCTTCTGAATATCCAGAGAAGCTTGAAAGGCCTCTTCGGGTTTATAAAACAGAGCCATGACAGCATCGCCGATAAATTTGTCGATAAAACCATTGTTCTTTCGGATTGCAGATTCGACATAACCTAAGTACTGATTGATAAAGGCATAGGTCTCCTCTGGCGCAAGAATCTCAGAAATAGTGGTAAAATTCCTAATATCGGTAAAAAGAATGCTCATTTCCCTTTCGACATGATCTCCCAGGTGAATATCCAGCATGGATTCTTTGGAGAGACACTTGAGAAAATCAAAGGGAACATAACGGCTGAAGAGCTCCAGCTGACTTTGGTTCTGTTCTTCTAGACGATATTTTTCAAGCCCCCTTTCAATCGTCAAAAGGAAATCATCTTCATCCCAGGGCTTGGTGATGTAGCGGTATAAATTCGCTTTATTGATGGAATTGATGGCCGATTGCAGAGAGGCCTGGCCAGTCAAAAGGACATTGACCGTTTGAGGATAATCTTGATGAATCTTGATTAAAAATTCATCTCCGCTCATCCCAGGCATAATCTGGTCGGATATCACCATGACGACCTTATATCCGTCCCCTTGCAGTTCGTTCATGATGCCGAGCGCCTCTTCGGCACTTTCAGCAAATTCAAATTCGTAGGTATTTTTAAAATAGCGTTGCAGTTGCCGATTCAGAGAATCGAGGATCATTTTTTCGTCATCGACACACAGAATCACAGGTTTAACTGCTGCTTCAAGCTGAGTATCCATAATAATCTTTTGTTACTTATAATTTTATTTTATACGAATCACAATTAAATATAATTAAAAAAATAAGTTTAAGCTATAATTTTAATTAGAAACCGCTCGAAATGGAGGGAGTATGATTAAAATTGGCATCGGACACAGCGAAAGCGCCGATACACCCTACGCTGTTAAT
>JAJFUZ010000115.1 GCA_021372155.1 Parachlamydia sp.
GGCGATCTGCAGATCAAATTAGCGAGTCAGATGAACAACGGTTACAAGACTCTCTTGTTTTCCTGAGCGAGAGGAAGCTTGACCGTGACGGGCATTCCCTGACGCAGAAATTTGTCGGGATTATCGGCAATGATGCGTAGGCGATAGACGAGATCGGTGCGGAGCTTGGTTGTTTCCACCGTTTTGGGTGTAAATTCAGCAACGGGGGAGATGAAGCCGATCTGGCCTTTGTAGACTTTGCCCCCTTTTGTATCGGTATAGACTTCTGCCGGCATGCCTGGGTAGATGCGCCCCAGGTCTCTCTCGGAGACAAAAGCTCGGACCCAGACAGGCGAAACGAGCGACAGAGTTGTCACAGCTTCGCTGACGATGACGACCGAACCGGGTTCACGGATACGCGTCAGGATCACGCCGTCGGCAGGCGCAAAAACTTCAGTGAACTGTAAGTTTGTCTTGGAAACACCCAGCGCAGCTTCGGCTGCCTTCAGGTTGGCAATGTCGACATCTCGCGTCGAAAGGGAGTTCGTGTAATCTTCCTGGGATATGCTGCCGTCGCCCACCAGCTCCTGCCGACGCTTGAAAACCAGTTCGGTATTTTTCAGCGTCGTCCTGGCCACCTCGACCTGGGCTTCCGCTTGCCGCACCTGATCGAGGTAGGGCTGAGGATCAAGCTTGGCCACCCTTTGTCCCTCTTTGACAAAGTCTCCCTCTTGGAAAGGCAGATCGATCACCAGTCCTCCGACTCGAAAACCCAAATCGACCTGGCGGACGTCGATATTCCCATAGAGGACAAGGAAATGCTCGTTTTCGCTGCGGTTTTGGTAATAGCGAAAGGCTGCTCCAATGCCAGCAATCGCTACAATCAAAAATAGGAGGATCAATACTTTTCGCATGAGCAAAACTTGTAAAAACTTTCCGAGATAAAGTCAATTGAACTCGACATATTCATCAGATGAACATGTACAGTTGATTAAATAGGTACAAATGAGGGAAAATAACAAGAAATGACCAAAGAGGTTTTTTAGCTAAAACCTCATAAGCGAGTTTCATGCAGGAACGCCTGAGCGAAATCGATGCCTTTCATGAGTTGAAGTTTTCGCGGGAACCAAGTTTTTTTGATAAGAGCCGGGGAATCCGGTGGCTGATTGGATTGGGCTTCACAGCCTTTCTGTTTCTGTTCGTCCACTTTCGGCAGGAGCGTGTCGAGATCCTGGAGCTCAACAGCGTCGCACCTGATTATATTGTCGCTCAGGTAGACTTTGACTTTCTGGACGAGGAGGCGACCATTATCCTCAAACAGGAAGCCGTGCAGGATGCGGGGCGCATCTATCAGATCTTTCCCAAGGAGATTCATCAGCAGCGCATCGAATTTGCGAACTTTCTCCTCTATAATCAAGAATGGCGCAATTCGGTCTCGAAAAGCTCATCTTACGATACAATGGAAGCGACCGTAGATCTTCTGGAAAAAACACTGCTTAAATTGCGCTTCTCGGATCCCCGCACCTTCCAAAAGGTTCTGGATATCCATCTGACTACAGAAAACTATTCAATTTTTACCCCTGGCGATCTCGATGTTGCTCATCTTTTGCCCGCTAAAGTCTGGGAATCCCTGCGCGCGTTGCTTGAAGAAAAAATCCACAACGTCGAAAGCGTCAACTTTGTCATCAATTATTTTAAACCCAAGCTCTGGCAGTTTGAAGAGGATATTCCAGCCCAGAGGACATTGAGGCGGAAAATACAGGAAACTGTTCCAGATAAGTATACACATGTCAGTGCGGGGAGCCTCATCATTTCTCAAGGCGACCGCGTCACTTCGCGCCATATCGCCATGCTTCAAGCCATGAAGAACGCAGTCGGAGCTAAACGCAATCTGGGACATCCGCTGACCATTTTAGGAAGCGCTTTGCTTGCCATGCTGTTTGCGGGAATTGGTGCCGGCTATCTGCATGTCATGCATCCCTATATCTTTTTTTCTAACCGAAAGCTGTTTTTGATCTGTGCCATTTGTGTGATCACGCTGACTTTCGGCAAACTGACAGAATTGCTTCTTCTCTCTTCCAAAAACAACTTGATCGATTCCATCCGCTATCCACTCTTTGTCCCTTTCGCCGCCATCTTATTGTGCAGCCTGATGAATACCGGGGTGGCGACCTTCATCAGCGGTTTTCTGGCTATTATCATGGCGCTTGCCCTAGTCTTTGACAAGATGGAATTCCTGCTGCTGAATGTCTACACATCCATCGTCGTGATTTTGACGACGCGTTCCTTACGCCGGCGCAAGGAGATCTTTGTCGTCTGTGGACAGGCCTGGATATGCGCTGTCGCTCTGATTTTTGCTTTTCACATGTATGCCGGCACGCTGTGGAGCATGTCGTTATTTATCGACCTGTTGAGCACGGCAATCTGCATGCTGCTGATTGCGGTTCTGGTTGTTGGCCTGCTGCCTCTCCTTGAAACGGGTTTCCGCATTATGACCGATGTCACGTTGATGGAATACATGGATCCCAACAACGATCTCCTGCGGCGCCTGTCGATAGAGGCGCCGGGAACCTATCAGCATTCCGTGGTTGTCGGCAACCTGGCGGAAGCCGCGGCGACAGCGATCGAAGCGAATGGGCTTTTCTGCCGTGTTGCAACTTTATATCACGACGTCGGCAAGATCGTGACGCCGCAGTATTTTACAGAAAATCAGCAGGGGAACGTAAATATCCATCAGCTGCTGACTCCGCAAGAATCAGCGCATGTGATTATCGCGCATGTGAGTGAAGGGGTTGCCTTGGCGCGCAAGGCTGGGTTGCCTGAGCAGTTCATCGACATTATTAAGGAGCATCACGGCACGACCTTAACCTATTACTTTTACCGCAAACAGCTGGATCTGGTCGGCGGTGATAAAAGCCTGGTGGATGAAAAGGATTTCCGTTACTCTGGCCCCAAGCCGCGCAGCAAGGAGTCGGCCATCATCATGATCGCCGACAGCCTGGAAGCTGCTTCGCGGTCTCTTGAAAAAATGTCGGAAGAATCTTTGAACGAGCTCGCGACGCGTCTGATTAAGGAAAAGGCAGAAGATGGGCAATTTGACCATTCTGTGCTCACTTTCGAGGAGCTGGCTATCGTCAAAGCTACCCTCGTGAAAACGCTCGTCGCTTATGGCCACTCCCGCGTCAAATATCCCCAGCGAGATGTCAAGCCGGTATCTCCTCAGCAACTTTATGAGTCATAAATTATGAAACATCCCTTTACATGTGCCCTGGTTACAGGAGCTTCTTCTGGAATTGGAGAGGCGGTCGCCAGGCTGCTTGCCCGCAAGGGCATCGCGCTGATTATCACGGGAAGGAACCGAGACAGGCTGGAGCAGCTGGCCGCCGAACTGGAAAGCCAAGTCGAAGTGGAAATCATTGTGGCGGACCTTTCCAGCCCTGTTGAGAGGGCGATTGTAGGGGCAAAGATCCGCGAAAAAGTTCCTGACTTGCTAATCAACAATGCGGGCTCAGGCCTCTATGGGGACATCATCAGCCATTCCAATGAAATGGAGCTGGAAGTCCTGCGTCTCGATGTGGAAGCGGTTGTCGAACTTACCATGGAGGCGGCACGCGCTCTCGCTCAAGCGAAGCGACAGGGCGTCATTCTCAATGTCTCGTCAGTCGCACCCTATTTCATCTTTCCGAAGTTTGCCGTCTACAGCTCGTCCAAAGCCTTTATCAATCAATTCTCTCAATCGACAGATTGGGAGTTGAAAGCACAAGGGATTCGGGTCTTGGCTGCATGTCCGGGTTTTGTGGCTACCCGATTCCGTGAGCGTGCAGGAGGCAAAACAAAAACCAAAGACATGCGTCAGGCCATGACGACAGAATATGCTGCAGAGCAGATCTGGTGGCAGATTGAAAGGGGACGCCCCATCCACATCTTCAGCTTCCAGTATCGCATCCTCGCCTTCCTGGCCACTTACATTTTTCCCAAAAGCTGGGTCGCTAAAATCAATTCGAAAATTATGAGCAGATTAGCCCTATGACAACCTTTGCAGACCTGGGACTCGACGAAGCCATTTTGAAAGCCCTCGACAAGATGGGCTATAAAGAACCATCCGCCATTCAGGCAGAGACTATTCCAATCATCCAGCAGAAGCGCGACCTGATCGCCCTTGCCCAGACAGGATCGGGAAAGACGGCCGCCTGCGCCATTCCGATCTGCAACCGCGTCGATGCCACCAGAACAGAAGTGCAGGCTCTGATTATCGTTCCCACCCGCGAACTGGCTTTGCAGTATGCTACCGAAGTGCAGAAAATTGGCCACGATAAGAAGGTCAAAGCCTTTGCGATCTATGGCGGAGAGGATGCCACCATGCAGCAATCCAAGCTGCGCCATGGAGTGCAGGTCCTCGTGGCAACACCTGGCAGGCTGATTGACTTTATCTACTCCCGGCAGATCGATCTCACCCATGTCGAGACTCTGGTTCTCGACGAGGCTGACGAAATGCTCAGCATGGGATTCGCCGAGGATCTCGAGTTCATCATCCAGTGCCTGATCCACGAGCATCAGACTCTTCTCTTTTCAGCGACCATGCCCCCGCAGATACGCAAGATTGCCCTTCATCACATGCGCGATCCTGCGGAAATCTCCCTGATTAGCAAGCAGGTCCCAAAAAACATCGAGCATCACTTCCTCTACTGCCACCATCATCAGCGCGAAGCAGCACTTGTCAAAACCATTCAAGATACCGATCCCAAGCAGGCGATCGTGTTCTGTCATTCGCGGATCGAGGTGGAGAGGGTGTGCAGAGGCCTTAAAAGAGATTTTGACGGCGTCGATTATCTGCATGCTGGTTTAACCCAGGATGTGCGCACTATCATCACATCCAAATTCCGCTCAGGACGCGTCCGCCTGCTCGTGGCCACGGATGTCGCTTCGCGAGGCCTCGATTTTTCCGGCGTCACCCATGTCTTCATCTACCATCTCGGAGACGATCCAGATATCTATGTCCATCGCTCGGGGCGTACAGGCCGCTTTGACCGGGCAGGCATGGTCGTGACCCTTGTCACCGATCGCGAACTTTCCACGCTGAAGCAGGTGCTGCACAAAATCCAGCGCGAGCCAATTTGGATTGGCGAACCTCCCAAGCCAAGAGAAGGCGGCCACAGCGAAACCGAGGGAAAACCCAGAAGAGGTCCTCCAAGAGGTGGTCCTAGAGGTGGTTCCAGAGGTGGTCCCAGAGGTGGTCCAAGAGGAGGCCAAACAAGTCGAGGACCCAGGAGAGGACCAACTTCAGACGGTCAACCGGCTTCTTAGGTCCTGCATCAAGGCCTCAGCATGTTGCTCGCAGTGCGAATGGGCAGCGTCAAGATCTTGGAATTTCTTCAGACACACCCCGCAATAGATCTTGATTTTCGGTTCTGTCCCGGATGGCCGCACCATCAGCTTGCTGCCATCCTGAAGCCAAAACAGCAAGACATTCGATTTAGGCAGCGTTAAAGCTGATTGTCTTCCACTCTTAAGATCTGTTCTGACAGAGGTGTTGTAATCCTCCATTGCTTCCACCGCAATATGGCAAAATTCTCTGGGAGGGTTTCGAATCAATGTTTGAATCATCTGTTTGATTTGAACGCTTCCCTCTTTTCCTTCTTCAAAAGTGATCGTCAGCTGTTTTTCAAGATGAAAGCCATATTTTTCGTATATGGCATTCAGCTTGTCGATGAGCGTTTCTCCCTTCAATTTAGCCTGGAGAGCTGCCTCGCATAGCAACAAAGAGGCCGCGATACCATCCTTGTCATGCGTGAGGGTACCTGCAAGGTAGCCTAAAGACTCTTCGGCCCCGAAAATAAATTGCAGGGCGCCCCTGTTCTCCCTTTCACTTTTCTCCCATTCCAGGATCTTTTCGTTAAAGTATTTGAACCCCGGCAGGACATTAAAGCAGGGCCTTTGATAGTGTTCACAAATTGCCTGAAAAAGCTCAGTCGTAGCGATGCTTTTGACGAAAGCTGCCTCTTCCGGCAATCGCCCCTTCAAGAGATGCTCGAGAAGGATACAGGCGATCTGATTGCCATTGATAATCTGAGCCTTGCCGTGATGCTGTACCGCTATCCCTAAGCGGTCAGCGTCGGGGTCATTGGCGATCAGCAGATCCGCCCCTTCATTCACCATTTGCTCCATGCCCATTTTCAGCGCTGATGCTACCTCAGGATTAGGTGAAGAGACCGTTGGAAAATCACCATTGGCCTGGCACTGCTCCTCGACCAGCGCCACTTGGGTAAATCCCCAGGATTGCAGCGCTTGGGTAACGAGGGTAATCCCGGTGCCATGCAGGCTTGTGTAGACAATGTTTAAACGTCGACCCTCTATCCGGTTTTGTTCAGGATCTGTCTGCAGGGCCTGGATCGCGGAGAGGTAAGCTTCATCAATTTCGCGTCCAATAAATTGGATGAGCGGATGCGCATCGACGCGTTTCACCTGAGAAGGGGAGCCAATGCGTTTCACTTCGGCAATGATGTTCTGATCGTGGGGCGGCAAAATTTGCCCTCCATCGCTCCAGAAGACCTTTAAGCCATTGTATGCGGGGGGATTGTGCGATGCCGTGATCATGATGGCGGCGCTGCATTTTTTCCAGCGACATCCAAAGGAGACCAAGGGTGTGGGGCGCAATTCAGGGAAGAGATAGACCTGGATGCCATTGCCAGCCAAAACCTTTGCTGATTCCTCGGCAAATTCTCTGGAATGGTGTCGGGAGTCATATCCAATCAAAACCGACCGCTCGCTGCCTGTCTGTTTTAAGAGATAATTGGCAAGCCCTTGAACGGCTGCTGCGACGGTATAACGGTTAAATCGGTTGCAGCCGATCCCCATGATCCCGCGCATGCCCCCAGTTCCAAAAGAAAGATGCTTGTAAAACGCGTCGACAAGGTCACTCTCTCCCATTTTCCGGACAGCGGCTTTTGTCTCCGGGTCGTAATCTCCCTCTAGCCACTGCTCGACATTGCGCTGTGTGGCCGCGTCCATTAGTCGCGATCGCTCATAATCTGCTTGATGCCGGCGACGACGAATAGGATCAGGAAAACAATGCAGACAATGCCTACGACAGAGGCTTCCATAAAGAGGCTGGCTAAAAATACATGCATGTCTTACAGATTATGCCACGAGAATTCTGCTGTCAAGTTCTCTAAATGACAAAAACTCAGTACCTGTGCTATAATATTGCAATAAAAATCTAAAAGCTAGGTAGTCACATGCAAAAACTACAAGGACCTTGTGCCCAAATCAACAGTCTGGATTTCAAATATGCGCAAGAAGCTCTGTCGGGAAAATGGAGCCATTTCCGTCGCGTCTATATCGTCAAAGCGGATGCGTCTTTTCTTGCACTCTCCCTCACCATCTTCGAGCGAATCGCCGCCTTCTTTGCCAGACTCGTTGGGAAAGATTATCTGGCCTCAAAACTTCAGGTGAAAAAAGTAGAGATCTGTGACAAGTCAGCAGTCGAGAAAATCAAACGCGCGAGTACCCCTATCGTCCCGCAAAAGCTTGCACCAGTCCCCGCAAATCAACCTGTTGCTGCTCCCAAGAACGATCCTGTCTTCGCAATCCCCAAAGATCGCAAACTGGAGACATTCTCCTTTGATTTGAGGAAAGATCCAAACATGCTCACAACAGTGGCAGATGCTCTGAAAAAAGCCCCTCAGCTGGCAGATGTGACAATCGATGGTGACTTACGGGATGCGGATCCTGCTGCCTTGACAGCTTTCATCGATAATCTTGCAGCTCTTCCCAATTTGCAGAATCTTACCATCCGATGCTCCCTGAATCAGGCAACAGTGCCCCTGTTGCGCAGTGGGCTGTCTCTCTGCCAGCGTCTCACCCAAGTTACCTTAAATGTCGATGAATCCCAGCAATCCCAGGCTATCGAAGCTATCCGGCGAATCCGGTCGATGACATCGCTGGAAGTGATTCGAAATGAAAGCGGTGCCGACAATCGCACCTGCATAGGCTATAAGACACAAACGCAAAAAGCTCTAGCCGCTCTGCTCCAAAATCATCCCTCCCTGCATGTGCTGGTTCTGCGCGGCTTTGATTTCGTTCTGCCTGCAGGAGATCGGGAATGCAAAGATTCCTACAAAGATTTCATGAATGCCTTGCAGCAAAATTGGACATTGGAAGGCTTGGAATTGGATCAAACCCAAATAGGTGGATCAGAGGCAGAAGGTCTCAGTAAAGCGCTGGGCGGTAATGCCCACCTGAAGAGGTTGTTTTTGACAGATCGCTGTACGATGGATGTTCTTGCTGTCGCAGCCTTGTTGCACAGACTTTATGAAAACCAAATCCTGCAACAGCTTAGGCTGAGTGTGCATTGCAGTGTATCACAAAATGATCTCAACCTGGTTGCCCCATTGCTCAGAAGCTGGCCAGCGGGCAGGCCTCCTCATTTCAATATAGAGTATCATCAAGGGCTCAAGCCATTGATTGATTTACTCCCAAAAGCGAATATCCGAAATCCTTAAAGCCGCAGGTAGAACGGCTCCAAAATTAGGATATGCGTTTAATTCACAGAGCCCTTTGCGCGAGATTTTTCTATCGCTTCTTGGTAGCTTTCCCACAAAAAGGGTTTGACTTCCTTTAAGTCAGGGTAATCTTCGTGATGGGCATTTTCTTCATGAGAGTAGGTTACCTGACCGTTGTCAAGCACCGCACCGTCTAAGCTGTCATCATGGAAATTAAAATAATTGTAGTTTCTAAAACGGATTTCCATCCGCACACGCTTTTCTGAGAAAGGCTTTTCCAATAAGTAGGGTTTCAATTTTTCCGATTCATTAATGGCTTTGATGAGTCGTTCTGTCGCAAAGGCAAGCAGTTCACGTCCCTGTTTGAGATGGGTGGGCTGAAAATAGGTTAAAATGACCCCTATCTTTTCTACATTGCCCGATAAAAGACCTCCCAGGCTCCACCTTATTAACTGTTTCTCTTGGCTCATTTCATCACTGTAGGTTTCAAAAATATGATCCATAGCTGCTTCGAACTCAGTCGTTTTGTGAGCAAAAGGAAACTTCAGAGAAGACGAGGAAAGTTTTACAACTGCGTCTTCATAATGTTCTGCATTAAGATCAGTACTTTTCATTTCGCTGAATGGATCCGAAGCATAGTAGTAAAGCATATTTTGGTCTTCAATGTATGTTGAATAACCATATACTTTTCTCATATAGGACACGGAACCATCACAATAACGACCTTCGGGACTTATAAATGAAAGCTGAAGAGAGACTGCTTTATAAGAAAGAGGGGATTCTTTAAAATAAGGTCTATATTTACCCTGCTTGTTCAGGTCATGGACGACTTGCTCGATGATGTAAAGAGCGAGAGCTCTGGCTTCTTCAATTGTAGCGCGACGTTGTGCTGAAAAACTGAGCTCAATTTCATCTATTGTATCACTCCACTTCGCGCGGACACCATTTGTATGGAGTCCCAGTTCATTATTCATTTTTTCAGCAAAGACGCGTATATCCTTATAAAGATCGTCGATATACATCGAAGAGTCTTCTGTAGCAGAAAGATTGATTCCCAAAAAGATTAAACAAACAATGATAAATCGAATGAATTCAATCATAAAACCTGTAATTTATAAGAAATTCATGAAGATGAAATTTATATGTCTCTGCTATAAATGCATGGTCTCCCTCAAACTGATTTTTAACAATTTCTTTTTCACGACTTTTGACGAATACAATATCATAATCTTTATCTTTGATATAAGCTTTGCCAAATCCTCCAGCAGCTTTATCTGCCTCCGAGTAAACATTATATGCCTCTCTGACGAACTTTCTTGCGATGGGCATTACGGCTCCAAATGTCGACACAATGAGCTGTTCTTTCATGAATTTGATACGACTATCGGATGGAGATTGGCCTCTTTTGTCCTGAATTCCACGAATGGCTAAATTGGCGATAAATCCAGCTTTACTGTGAGCGATGTGAATCCAACGTGCTTTAATCTTAAGGCGCAGAAAGTGATCGATGATATTTATAAACATTTGCCGTGTTTCGCCGACGATCTGCGTATCATTTGGTAACTCAAGTTCGTTTCCGAGGTTGATGGCATCTTGCACGACCCCTTGAGAGGGATTGTATAAGCCTATGCAGAGAATCACTTGCGGAAGGTGGGAAATAATGGACGCCCCCATTTTACGAAAATCTTCATAGGAGTTAGCTATTCCATTCTGGAAAGTGATTAGGCCGATGCAATCGCTATTTTGTCCGATAAGTTGGGGCAGATAATCAAATAGATTGACTTTGGATTGTGTTGATTTAACATCAAGTTTCATCCAATGCTCACTGGCAACAAAACAATCCACAAGTATGGGTGAACGGTACTGTTTTGAAAAGTTGCCTTTTGCAAGTTCACCACTTTTAAGAGGGATTTTGGGAGGGAGTGGAATAGACAACTGCGTATCCTCATACCTTTCCAGGTGCGTTTGCATCGCATCATATTCTACGTCGGCATCGGACCGATAGCCGCGTCCGAACATAGATGAAAGCGTGGAAGACTGGGTCATCGAGACCTCCTGGAGAAAGGGGGTAAAAGAATAGTGAGTCTTTTAACTGGGAAGGAGAATTTTTGCAAGATATTTTTTAAATAAAGAACATCTAATTTTTCTTTTAAATTTATGACTGGGACGTTAGAATTAAAGCATAAGGAGGTTACTCCTGTCATTGTGCAAGAAGACTCATTATCATAAACCTAGTCCGGTTCCGTATAAGGAGGTATTTGCCCTATGAAAGACACACCCCATCACCTGAAACACGTCCAGAAAAAAGTTCTTCAAACCGCTCGCAAAGAATCGCGTGTCCGGTGGAGCAACAACACGAAAAACCACGATAATGTCAATTATCTGGCTCTGCCTGCGAACTCGAAAACGGTCACGAAAAAGTTTTAGATCTGTTATTTAATCTTGATATTCACACGCGAGGGGAGAATATCTCCTCGCGTTGGTACGCTGCACTTGTTGCGCCGCATACGCTCAGCCTCTGATAAGTGGGCAGGTGCTTCTGGAAGCGCCATGCCGAAATAGGCATGGAGATTCTGAGGCGTGATGACCCGATAAGGCATTCCTGCTGCGACACATTTTCCCTCAAAAAGAAGCAAGGCTTCATGGCAATAGCGCTGCGCCTGATCCAGGTCGTGCGTTGCGATCAGAATTGTCTTTCCCTGCGAAGACAGCTGGGTCAGCAAAGTCCAAATGTCCATCTGATGGCGGATATCGAGATGGGCTGCGGGTTCATCGAGAAGGATGACAGGCGCTTCTGTAGCCAGCGCTCTGGCAATATAAATGCGCTGCCTTTCACCCTGAGATAGCTGCTGCAGAGGGCGCTTCTTAAATCTTAGTCCATCGACAGCCTCCAGAGACTGGTCGATGTTTTTGCTATTTCCATGCGCATAGCGCCCCATGGCGACAAATTCTTCCACGCTGTAATCAAATACCGTATTGGGATTTTGTGGGACCAGCGTGAGGATCTTACTGATCGAAAGGCGATTGAGTTCGAAAAGATTCTGCTGCTGCCAGAGGACCCGGCCCTTCGCAGAAAGAAGACCGCAGAGCGCTTTCAGAAAACTGGTTTTGCCAGCTCCATTGGGTCCCAGAATGGCAGAAAGTGAGCCGGGATGAAAAGTATGGCTGATATCCTCGAGCAGGTGACGCAGGCCGATAGAGCAGGAGAGATTTTCAGCTTTCAGCATAGGTCCTCTTATATCCGACGAGCAGGATCAGGAAGAAAAGTCCTCCCAGAATAGCTGAAACATTTCCGATAGACAAGGCGTGTATGGAAAAGAGCCGTAAAAGGTTATCCATGAGGGCAAGAAACGCCGCCCCTCCCAGGATGCACATGGGAATCAGGCGTACATGGTCCGCTCCTTGAGACTGGCGGAGCAGATGGGGCAGCACCAGGCCAAAAAAGGCGATGATCCCAACCGCCGCGATCGCCCCACCGGTCAATAGAGCCACAAAGAGGAAAAGCCTCCAGCGCACCTTCGTCACATCGACGCCCAGATTGAGCGCCTCTTCATCTCCCAGGGCAAGAAGGTTGAGCTCCCTCCGGTAACGCAGGCAGCCGATGAGACCCATGAGAGTCAACGGCAGCTGCATGTTGACGTGTTTCCAGTTGCGGTCGGCGGTCGAGCCTGCTTCCCATTCCGTGATCATCTGCACGAGCTGCCAGTTATCTCTGAGGGCATAAAGGATCGCTCCCTGGATGGCGAAAAGCAGAGTGGAGATGGCGATTCCAGTGAGGATTAGGGTAGGGACAGGCACCCGGCCATTTTTGCGCGCCAGGGCGTAGACAAGCAAAAGTGTTCCCAGGCAGCCGCCAAAAGCAGCCAGAGGGACGAAGAAGGGATGGGACACGTGCCATTCGAAAATGAAAATGGGGATGACAGCAAGGGAACCCCCGCACGAGATCCCCAGAACGCTGGGAGAGGCAAGCGGGTTTTGAAACAGCGCCTGCATGACGGCTCCAGCAACAGCCAAGGAGGCTCCCGTGCAGAGCAAAACGATCAACCTCGGAAGTCGTTCGTCAATGAGCGGATTCCAAGAAGAAGAGTCCTGAATCTTGTGCAGAGCTCCCTGCCAGACTGTTTCCCAGGGAATTTCACCCAGGGTGAGCGTTCCCAGGCAGCAGAGAGCGAGTAGAATCGATAACAGAACTTTCATAGCTGTCGTCCTGAGATGGCTTGAATAAGATCAAAATAGGCTAAAACCGCATATTGGCTGGCAGCCTGCTGCACGTCATCATCCAGAAAATAGATGCGTCTCTCTTGGACCGCTTTAAGACTCTGGAAGGTAGACTCGCGTTCAATCTTTGCCTTCATTGCCTCAGGATCACGTGACGAGATGATGAGGCATTCGGGGTTTAAGGCGAGAAGTCTTTCCTGATCGACTGCCATGGAACATTTAAGCCCTTCAAAGCTTTCAGGATCGGCATTCAGCTTTTGCAGCTGTTCGTAGGTAAAGGTGTTCTTTGAGGGGGTCGTCAGCTGAGTGTAATAGCTGAGATAAAGGACCTTCCCCTGCTCTTGCCTCCGGTTGTCGATAGACATAAGAGCCGCATCGATAAACAGATTCAAGAGTTCAGATTCTTCCATACGCTGTGCATACTGCCCGATCTGTACAATGGCCTCTTGGATGGAGTTTATGCTGTCCAGGCTTTTGATCGTGGCAATGGTGATCCCCTGATTTTGCAGAGCATCGATCGCAGCAGGATGGGAATAATAGGAGGAGACAAAAGCGATATCGGGTTTATCCAGAAAGAGTCTTTCGGAATTGAAGCGGTCCACGTCTTCAGGAATCTTGTCCGTCAGTGCCTTTGGGAAGAGTTGCGACTGGCGCCTGAAGCCCTTGGGAAGGGCGACAAGCTGCTCTGGGGAAGCAATGGCAAGCAAAATGCTGGCTGCCGCATAGCTTTGTGGCAGAAATTTTAATTGGCTCTGCTGTTTTTTAAGCCCACGGCTCAAAAGCTGTGCGCGCACATATTGCTCGGCGGAAAGACGTCTGATATCTTTTCTCTTCGACTGGAGAAGCTGCGCGTCGATGTCCCATTCAGCCATCAGGCGGCCCATTAGGGCAAAATCACCTGCCAAAGCCTGCTGGAGTATATCACGATTCATTGGGGAAAGGGGAATCACAGAGGAATCAACGGCAACAGCAGGACTTTGGTAAGAAACGGTTTTCTGGGGCTGATGTCGAAAGGCTAACGACCACCATACTACGATACACAAAATGGTCGCTGTGTAAATCAGAAAAACTTTAAGCGGTACCTTGAGCAAGAGTCACACCAGAAGGGCCCGCCGGAGCGGGCCCTTCTCTCCTATTCTTCTTCCTCTTCAGGTGCGTTGCCGATGAGGGCTTCGGAGATCAGCACGATTCCACCTACGGATGAGGCGTGCATCAAGGCGTTTTTGACGACTTTGGCCGGGTCGATGACACCAGCAGCGACGAGGTCTTCGATCTGCTCTGTCAAAGCATTGAAGCCGAAATTGCGTTTACCGCGGCGGACCTCGTTAAGAACAACAGAGCCATCCTGGCCAGCGTTGAACACAATCTGCTTAATGGGTGCTTCACAGGCATGGGCGACAATTTTGGCGCCCATGGCTTCGTCGCCCTGGAGATTCAGCTTGTCGATGACTTCACTGGCATGCAAGAGCGCGACGCCGCCGCCAGGCACGATGCCCTCTTCAAAGGCAGCCTTGG
>JAJFUZ010000224.1 GCA_021372155.1 Parachlamydia sp.
TGAAAGTGGGCGAGCATCAAGTTGAAGCTGAATCGATCATCCTGGCAACCGGTTCTGAGCCGACACCCTTGCCCTTTTTGTCATTTGATGAAAAGGTGGTGCTCTCATCGACAGGAGCAGTCTCTTTGTCGCGCATCCCTAAGACCATGCTGATTATCGGAGCAGGCGTGATCGGCGTCGAGCTGGCATCCGTCTGGCAAAGGCTTGGCTGTCAAGTGACACTGGTGGAGATGCTGGATCAGATTTGTGCAGGGGTGGATGCGGCGATCAGCAAAAACCTTCTGTCTATTCTCAAAAAACAGGGGTTGACATTCCATCTGGGGGCGAAAGTGCTGCGGGCAGATGTCAAACAGGATGGGGCCACTGTCGTAGCCAGCATCGATAATCAAGAGCAGGTCTTTAATACAGATGTTGTCCTTGTTGCTGTAGGGAGACGCCCCTATTCGCGCGGTCTGAACCTCGCTGGAATCGGCATTCAAGCAAATCAAAAGGGATTTATTCCTGTCGACAGCAATTTCAGAACGGCTGTTCCCCATATTTATGCCATTGGAGACCTTATTGATGGACCCATGCTTGCCCACAAAGCCTCAGCAGAGGGGGCTGCCGTCGCTGAGATTCTCAAAGGACAGACGCCCAAAATCAATTACTTGGCGATCCCCAACGTCATCTATACCCATCCAGAGGCGGCATCGGTTGGCATGACCGAAAAAGAGGCCCGCGACGCTGGCCTGGAACTGATCATCGGTACGAGCTGGATGCGCGGCAATCCCCGCGCACGCTGCGCCGGCGATCTGGAAGGTTTGGTTAAAGTGATCGGGGAGAAAAAGAGCGGCCGCCTGGTAGGTCTTCACATCATTTCGGCACATGCATCCGAAATGATCGGACAAGGGTTGATGGCGATCGAAAAGGGGGCCACCGTTGAGGACTTGGCTATCTCTGCCCAAGCTCACCCGACGCTTAACGAAGCGATTAAAGAAGCAGCAGGAAGTGCTATTGGCCACGCGATTCATCAATAAGCTTTATTCCTTTTCATAATCAGCTTTATCCGCTTGATGAAGTTTATGAGCGATGATTCTCCGTACATCGCCTGGAAGTGAGCCAAGAGGTGAGTGAGGATTTTTTCGGGCGCCTGCCTGAAATGTCATTTGACGTTTTTCTATACAAAGGCGTGCATCCAAAAGTATTGCCAAGGTTGACGAGTTTGTTCGGATCACCCTTGGTCAGAATGTGTTTGACAAGTTTCACATTTCCTTCAGCGGCAGCAGATCTTAAAGCATTCCATCCTAAACGCCCGCCATTTTCAAGTTGATATCCCGCTACGCTGCTTACTTTTGTATCAAATTCATCAGGCGTTGTTGTTTTGTCAATGAAATGATTGACTTCATTAGCTCCTTCTCCCCATTGCTCCGAGAGTACTGTGCATGGATGTATAGATAGGCTTACAGCTGGCTCCATAAATCGCTTACTGTTTTTTAACAAGCAATAATATAATTATTAATTATTTTTTAGTTATTAGTCAAGTTAGGCTGGAGCGGTATCTGTTAATAGCGCTATCGTTCATGCGATCCATCAATAGCATCATCTTCCAACCGCAAGAGGGCCAGCACGATCGGTTCTGTGCGGAGACGGTCAATCCATCCTGGCTGAGAGGTTTTGGTGATCAACTTAGCGTGAGGATATTTAGCTAGTTGTTTGAGATCACTGGGGCGAACCTGATTTGTCCATTTAACTTCGACCGGCCAGAATTTTTCTTTATCGATATAGGCAATATCGATTTCTCCTTCAGCTTTGATGTAATAGGTGGGATAAAAACGTCGAAAATGGCTCGCCACGCATGCCTCGACAATTTTTGACGATTGAATGGGATCTTCGATTGCGGGGACCATCTGCTCGGCAAAAGGATCTTTGCAAGGCTTCAGCCATGCTTGAACGGAATGATAGATGAAAGGATCGCTGAAGATCAGCTTTTTCGCTTTTTTAGGTGCTGCTGAAAGATGATCTTCTCGCAATGCCTGAAGGATAATCAGGGCATCCATGGCTTCCAGAAGCGCGGCATAATCGGCAACGGTAGCAGGATGATCAATGGATAAACTTTGCGATAGGTTGTTCCAGGAGATTTGACTGTTATAATGCTTCATCACACCTGAAAGAATTTCGCGCAGGTAATGCTCCTGTTTCCCTCTCTTGAGCATATCCCCCCGAATCCAATCTGCATATGTATCTAGAGTGGATTTAAGGACTCTTTTTTCTTGAGCTAAGTCATTGATTGCAGTCAGGTACCCTCCATGGAGAAGATATCGCTGAAATGCTTGGGTCAACTGTTCGATGACTTGGGGGGTTGGATGATCTAGGACCCCCATTGTGGATGGGACCAGTTGTTCCAATTCGATCCATTCTTTAAACGAGAGAGGATAGAGATGAAAATTGACGCGTGATGCTTTGCCTCGTCTTCCAGGAAAGCGCATGCGTGCTTCCTGAATAAAACGCAAATCAGATCCTGTGAGCAACAGAATGGTCGATCTCAAAATGCCCGCATCTGCAGCAAACTTAATGGCTTTATCCCATCCCGTAATGTCCGTCACTTCATCGATGATGATAAAATTTAAACCCAATTTTCCTTCGATCTGATTCTGGAGAAAGCGTAGAAGAGTATGGTAATCCTCAATCAATTCTCCAGAAAAGAAGGCAATGGAATGGGGATCAATCCCGTCGACGAGAAGTTTAGCCATCCATTGTTTGAGAAGAGTTGATTTGCCGATTTGTCTTCCGCCACCCAGGGTATAAATGCCCGGGATATCAGTGGGAAATTCCTTCAGAAGCGGTGAATAGTAAATGTAGCTTTGACTTTGCAAATAAGAGAGTTGCGGATCGGATTCCCAGAACTTTGAAGGGTCTTTGAGATGCGTGTTGTGAGGTAAAAAGCGAGGATCCATAATTTGATCATCACCTATTGAATAAATTTAGTCAATAAGCATTGACTAAATTTTTAGGGGAAAACTGCCCACCCCGTTAAGGGGTGGGCATTTCGTGGACCATGTTTCAATAATTGTGCGATGTCCCGCAGCCGCAGGAAGACTTCGCATGCGGATTCGAAATCTTGAAACCTGAACCATGCAGGCCATCGACATAGTCGATCTCGGAGCCGAGAAGACGCTTCAGCGTGCTTTTATCGACGTGGATCTGAATGCCGTGCGCTTCGAACACCTGATCGTCGGCTTGCGCCTTTTCCGAATAATCCAGGATGTATTCAAAGCCGTTGCAGCCGGCCATTCTGTCTCCGAAGCGAAGACCCCAGCCCTGCTTGCCCTCCTCTTCGAGAATCTCCATGAACTTCGACGCAGCGCGCTTGGACATCGAAATGCTGTTTTTGTCTGCTTCCTGCTCTTCCAGAAGAGCATTCAGGCGTCTGACAAGACGCTCGATGGCATCGTCGTTCATGCCGTGGCTCAGCATCCCGGCTTCCAGGGTTTCCCATGTAGCCGCGTGGCATCCTACACAGTGAAGACCCGCATTGGTGATCTCTTGCGACAGCCGCTGAGCTTTGTGCGGAAACATGGAGAGAATCTGCTCGATGGTCATCTGACGATGGATCACCGGCTTGGTTTGTGAATCAGTGTTCGACATGAAATACCTTCCTAAAATGTAATCTTTACGCAACCTTGTTTGATGCGGCACTGGCATGCCAGGCGTTCGTCGCAGGTGCCGTCGCCTAAAAAGTCGAGCTCTTCTTGAGTCGGTCTGGAGAGGTGCTCTTTGCCCTCTTTGATTTCGATGACGCATGTTCCGCAGACACCTTCGGTACAGGCGAAAGGAACGCCCGCCTCTTCACAGGCCTCTGCGATTGGGGCGCCCTCCTCCAGCTCGATTTCATCGCCGCTGTGGTCAAATATAAGCTTTGGCATGATAAGACAAACTCCTAATTTTACATAAACTCAACGCTTCGCCCAATCAATGGACAAAGTCGTGCTAAGAAAATTTATTATGCTTGAAAATTAGCAAAATGTCAAGAAATGAATCAGCCTTTTGAAGAAGGGGGATACTGAGTGCGAAGCTGCGTCATAAATTGATTCAATTTACTTAAGTCGCCTGTAGATTGAAATTCTGATAATAATAACTTTAGTTGCCTAATCAGTTGTTCTTTTGTTGAACTATCTGAGATTTTGTTTTCGATGTAGCGCACACAAATTTTATCAAAAATTATGAGAAAATTTTGTTTGATGGGAAATTCAATTGGATTTATAACGGTAGTTTGAATAATTTTAGTATCGTCCCTGGCATTTCCATAATATAATTTATTGGAATCGCCTCTTTTAATGCCATCTTTATCAGAAATTCCCTCAATTAAAGCCTTGACGGGGTTTTGTCTGATTTGTTTCAGCAAATCAAGTTTTGAATGGATCAGCTCGTTTGCTTTTAATGCGTCGCGCAAATCCACTCGATTTTGTGATTCCAATTGCACTAGATACTCGCTTCCTGGCGCATTGTCTGGCTTGACCCGTGTTTCCGCCTGCCGGCTTTGCGCATATTCATCAATGAAAAAGCGATAATTATCCTCGATCTGCGGCAATGTGTTTAGAAAATTATCGGCCATATTATAGGCCTTATCAGAAACCTGAGCGATCTGAAGTTTGATGAAGGCTTCCTTGCTAACGGGATGCGTACTGAGAAATTCTTTGACTTCGTCCCGGGCCAAAAATCGATCCATCACCAATCCCAGCGATGTCGATGGATCAGAGGAATGTTCGACTTTCCTCTCATATGCCTGATCAAAAAGCGTCAAAGTCTTTTGAATTTCATGGGTATCCATGGGCTTTTTTAAATTCGTCAGTCGAAGATAGAGTACTTCAAGCCTTCCCTCCAGCTGCTTTTTATGTAAAGTGCTTGCAGCAGCCGATTTTGAAGGATCAAAACTGTCTCCTGGATCTTCAAATCTATCAATATTTTCCAAGAGCATAGGGAACGCTGTTTCCAGGGTTGATCGGATAAATGGTGCTCTTTTAGCTCCTGAATCTTTATCCGAAAATGATCGATTCACCCAGTCAGGATCAGAGGTTATGTTTTTTGGGTTCTTGAGTTCAAGATACTTACTTTCAAGAAATCTTGCTTCGTAAGGCGTTAATTGATACTCGTCGCCAAATTGCGTGCGCAGGTGATGGTTGATGACTCTAACTGCTTTTCCTGCGTCTGTCAGATAGGGAGAGGCGGGGGCAGCAGGGGGTGGCGCTGTCGTTTTGTTGCTTATAATGGGGACAATTGTGCTGAATTTGTTTGTAAGCTCTTTGAGCACTTCGGCTCCGAGGATTTTGACATGCTGATAAAGCTTTGTCGATCCGATCGTCACTTTAGTCAAATTCGATTGCCGTTCAAAGTCGTCTGCCAGATGATTCATTGAATTTTTGAGCACATCTGCATACCGAAGTTTGTCGGCGAACAAGCCTGGCGCGTAGGAGATGGTGCGCAAGCCACTGGCTAGTAGTCCTTTGGCCTGTGCGACACTCTTTTCTGTAACAAGACTGAGCTGGTCTTTAAAATCTCCGTAAGCTTTGTTCAGTGAAACGGGTTCTTGAGGATGAAAATTTGATAAAGCCATAATACTCCTGAAGTAGTATATATAATTATAATATTTTTTATAATTAAATAAACTATTTCGTTGCTTTTGAAATAAAAGCAGCGATTTTTGTGATGGCTTTGCCACTTTCGGGAATGTAGGGAAGGCAGAGCTGCCATCCATGAAACATGTCGGGCCAGATATCGAGGGTGACATCCACTCCCGCCCTTCGCGCATGATCGGCGAGACGAGTGGAGTCATCGAGAAGGAGTTCACTCGATCCGACTTGAATGAATAGAGGAGGGAGTCCTTCAAAATTGCCATAGAGCGGCGAGGCTAGAGGATTTTTAGGATCAACGTCGCCCAGATAGAGTTTAGCTGCAACAGGAGCAAGTTGGGAAATCACCAACGGATCTGTCTCTTTAGAATGCAGGAGAGTTTCACCCGTGCAGGCAAGGTCGGTCCAGGGTGAGAGGCAGACGCCGGCTGCTGGCAAAGGCAGCTTTTGATCCCGTAAGGACAACAGAGCCGCCAATACAAGTCCACCGCCCGTCGAATCTCCTGCAAGGACAAGCTTCTTTGGATCAATCTCCTTAATCAAGGATTGGTAAATAGCAAGCGTATCGTCAAGTGCTGCGGGGAAGCGATGTTCCGGTGCCAGGCGATAGTTGAAAAGCAAGACGAGGCCTTGGATCGCCTCAGCGAGCCCAGCCGCCAACGTGCGATGCGTATTGATAGAGCCGAAAAGATAACCGCCGCCATGAATAAACAAGATGACGGGTCCGGAATGGTTTGAAGAGATCCATTCGGCCTGCAATCCTTGAATTTTAATCGGTTCGTAGCTTAAGCCTGCAGGACGTTTTCGCAATTTTGCAAGCTTTTCCGTCTCAGCTCGAATTTTAGGAACATTGAGAGTTTGCGTATCGATCCTGGAACGGACCAGAAAGGCCAAAATTTTCTTGAATAGCTGCGATCGAATACTTGGCATAAAATCATTATAGCATTTCTAGTTATTTAATCCCTGGGATCATACTTTTAACTAAGAACCTCTGATGCAGCCTAGGTCCAAAATAATAGAGAGCAAATCCAAGCGCAATAAAGGGGAGGCTGAGCAGCTGGCCCATTTGCAGGTAGGATTCGTCGATGACGTGGCTTTGTGTCTCTTTGATGAATTCGAGCAGGAAGCGGGACGAAAAGAGCAGGATGAAGAAGAGACCGCTCAGGAAACCCGGTCGCCACAGAGCTGGTCGGCGGGTCCAGAGGAAATAGAGCAGCGAGAAGATTGCGAGGTAGGCTAGGGCTTCATAAAGCTGAGTGGGATGGCGGGGCACCGGAGCGCCTCCCTCCAAGGGATGGCCGAAAACGACTGCCCAAGGGACTGTTGTGGGAGGGCCGAGGATCTCCTGATTGAAAAAGTTGCCCATGCGGATGCAGAAGGCGACAATTCCTGAGGGAATGACGCAAATATCAGTAAGGGCGACCAGGGTCAGAGAGGGAAATTGCCAGGCAATGGATTGTCGATAGAGCAATCCGCCGATCATCACGCCGAGGACTCCTCCGTGACTTGCAAGACCTCCCTGCCAGATTTTGAAGATGTCGAGCGGACGGTCTTGATAGAAGGGCCAGTCATAAAAGAAGACGTGGCCGAGGCGTGCTCCAATCAATGTGCCCAGGATCACATACCAGGTGAGTTTATCGGTAAGAAAAATGGCCCATTCTCTACTTGTGACTAAAGCTTCCGAAAGCCATTGCTCCATCTGCCCGCGGTCGTGCGGAGCGCCGTGATCCCCTTTGTGATCATGCATAAAAGTGTTTAGAGCCTTTAGGAGCGTTTGCTTGCGGGTTGGCGTAACTTCTTGCCCAGGTTCGAGTCGGGCGAGCTCCTGGCGCAGGCTGCTGTCGAGTTTGATCTGCTTAATTGGGTTGTCGGCATGCTGCAGGGCATGAATGAGCGAAGGCCAGGAGGCGATATCCTGTTCCACCAGGTATTGGTCGAGCTTTAGTTTCTGAGCAAACAGGCGCACGAGGATGAAATAGCCAGCAATGAATCCGGCGACAAACCAGAGGCCGTAGAAGACTACGGGATGATCCAAAATGGGAAGACGGAAAACTTCGCGGGGAGGGTCCCAGTAGAAAAAGGCCAGAAATTGATGCATAAAAAAAAGCTCCTATTCGCCTTTGGGTTTTACCCTTGAGAGAATAGGAGCCCTTGGAGTACACGCCCTCCACCCTTGGAAGAACAGTGAACATGTACTTATCGGAGCAGAGGGATTTGAACCCCCGACCTACTGCTCCCAAAGCAGCCGCGCTAGCCAAGCTGCGCTATGCTCCGTTAAAGCATTCAGTTTAGCAAAATGGGCTAAATCTGAAAAGGTAAATGTGCTACAATTTTTGCCATGCATGCAAAGAGAGTCGTCTTAAAGCCTGGCAAGGAGAAGGCCATCCGCCATCGGCACCACTGGATCTTTTCGGGCGCAGTGGCATCGATGCCTGAAGGGGATGAGGGTGCGCTCTGGCCCGTCTATAGTTCTAATGGGCAATTGTTAGGGTCAGCCTACTTCAATCAAAAGGTCAATATCGTCGGGCGCATGGTGGCCTTTGGCGAAATATCTCCTCATGATGCTATCCGCCAGCATCTGGAGCAGGCTGTGGCACTGCGGGAGAGACTCTTTCGAGGTTCAGATACGAATGCATATCGTCTTGTCAATGCCGAGGGGGATCTTCTGCCGGGTTTGATCGTGGATCGCTATGACCAGGTTTTAGCTATTCAGATTTCCACTCTGGGGATGGATCGCCTGCGTCCCTTTATCGTGGAAGAATTACAGCGCCTCATCAAGCCGCGTTCGATCTATGAAAAGTCGCACATGTCCAGCAGAAGAGAAGAGGGGCTGACAGACGTCCAGGGGCTGGTGTTGGGCGAGTCTGTCGATGAAGTGGAGATCCGTGAAAATGGCTTACGTTTCCTGGTATCGATTGCGGAAGGGCAGAAGACCGGCTTTTTCCTCGATCATCGCGAGATGCGCGTATCGGTTAAAGAAATGGCCAAAGATAAGCGTGTGCTGAACTGCTTTGCCTATACGGGTGGGTTTAGCATTTATGCGGCTGCGGGCGGCGCGAAGCTTGTGGAATCGGTCGATTTATCTGCTCAGGCTATAGCCTGGGCGCGCAAGAATGACCAGCTCAATGGGTTTGGCACTCCCGATAGCCACTTTCATGTTGCCGATGTCTTTGAATTTCTTCGCCAGCGCGATCTTCCATTTGACCTTGTGATCCTCGATCCC
Source organism: Parachlamydia sp. (assembly GCA_021372155.1). Taxonomy (GTDB): domain Bacteria; phylum Chlamydiota; class Chlamydiia; order Chlamydiales; family Parachlamydiaceae; genus JAJFUZ01. The sequence continues at coordinate 8,830 of JAJFUZ010000224.1, forward strand.
CCAGCCTTTGCCAAGAAACAGCGCGACGTGATCGCTGCCTGCAGGGGATATAAGGAAATCAACCGCGTGGCGATGCAGAAGATGCCCAAAGGATCGCTGCTGCTGACCAGCTCCTGCTCCTACCATGTCGACGC
>JAJFUZ010000135.1 GCA_021372155.1 Parachlamydia sp.
GTCTTTACTCGAAACCATTTATACGACAACAAATAAATTTCAACTAGCATTCCCGATTGACATATATCTTTGCGTGCAATATTATTTTGCACATAAAAAAATAAATTTCACTTTCGATATGTCTATTATAAAAATTATTAATCCTTTTAGCCATAGCTATCCAACTAAGCAAAATCTTGCCATCAAAAAAGAATTTGCCAGGCTGACAGCACTTCATAAATCCATCACCCTTACCGCTGTCAGCCTCTTTACCTTATTGACACTTGGATTAGGGACAACACCCTATCTGCGCAAGCTGGTGGGAAGATTCCGCAAAGTCGAATTGGAAAAAGCTGCCAGGTTGACGAGATTTGGCAAAGTGCAGGGCATAGCGAATCACACATTGCCACTATCAGCGCCTCCTTCCCCGCAGAAGATGCCTCAAGCGCGCCCAATTCTATCTGATTTCAATCAAATCGAAAAAGATTTCTGGGAAAGTCATTTTCAGAATGAAAATCTGCGCCGCTTTTTAGAAATGGCAGCCATAAACCGGGGCGATGATTATCAAAAAATCGGTGCTACCGTTGTCGACCATTATCTGAAAATCAAAACTGATTTTACTATTACCGATGCGCATAAGGCCATGCTGATCAACTCAGTCGCTGTCCAACTCAAGGCCAATGAACATCCCAAGCATCCGGAACCTTCTGCAGCACCACAAACTCCCCCAGCTCAAGGCAAGATCAGTTCCAGCTATCACCTGCAAAATGGACGCAAATTAGTCAGCCTCCAAACTGGATCTGATGGATCCTGCGCTTTGCACGCCCTTCTGGGAGTTCCTGTTGCGGGTATTTACAAGACAGATGCCGCAGGACGCCGGAAGGCATTGTGTGACTGGCTTGAAAAGCAGTATCAGAAGTATCAGCTGCATGAGCGCGCCTGCATCATCTTGCAGGATTATTTCGACCATTTTGGCAATGCCCCTGATACCTTCTGTAACGCTGTGCGCAAAAAGCATCAACACTATCGGAGGGAATTTGACAAGTTAGGTGGATCCCCCCAAGACCTGGTAAAGAAAAGCGACATCAAGGCTGATTTTATCTACGATCCAGAGGTTTTTCGCGCCTACCGCGCGGAATTGATGAATGTCAGCCGCTATATGCTCCAGGAAGAGCTGATCATGGCGGCCGAGTGTTTTGGGTGCCAGTTAGAACTCCATCAGCCGGCATGGAATAATCGCGCCGGCAAATCCTTGTCATCGGGAGATCAAAGGGTTGTCGTCAGCGAGACATTCAACTCCCCGGCCAACATATCCATTCCCGGTAAAAAAGTCCATGTCTGGTATAATGGCATTAATCATTACGAGCGCGCAGAAATTAGTTAAATAATAAATCTCTTACACTTATTTAGTTTTATATATAATTAAACTAAGAAAGAGAGTTTATTATGCCTAAACAAATTTCCTGGCATCACCGCCATACCCCTAGTGCTGGCATTGCAGCAGCAACTCAAAAACACGAGGGCCATCTTGGAAGCCATCGCGTCACGCGCTACCTTTCAGACTCCCTATCAACAATCGCAAACAAACTTGCCGCGATTGTTAAAACATGTTTCCACTGGTTGATTTCAAAATTGGCCTGGGAAAGAAAAGAGCCATTCCGCGATTATTTCAATTTCAGCTGGAAGAGATCTCTTCCCAGCCAGGCAGCGGACTGGGAGAATTCCGAAAAGGCCTTTGCCACTCACTATGAGGGCAATAGAGCCTCCCATGTCGCAAGGCGCAACTATCAGGCAGCCAAGCAGTTTCTTAAAGAGGTTGCCTGCGATTATTCAGAATCGGACAGAGAGGCGGTAGAAACCCTGATATCCCAGCGGCGCATTCTAAATGAGATGACGCAACTTCTTCGAAAACCTTCGCACGAAGAAAAAAAGAGTCGAACGCAAGAAGTTGTCCAACATCTTCAAAAGCGATGTGACACTCTTTCAGCCCCGCGCTCTTGCGATGTCGTCCATGTGAAAAATAGCTACGGTGATTACACCAGCTTTCCTTTCCCGGGAGGCCATCGCAAGCATTATCTCACATTCGAAGCGCAGTACCATCCAAACACAGGTGACTATTTTTTCATCATCCACAACCGCGGAGAGGGCAACTTTGACACAGATCTGCATGGTGCACTAGCCCTGCGCACCTCAGACGGCACCCTCTACAAAAGGACCAGCGTGAAGCTTAAGGTTTCGCTTGAACAGCTCAAAAATCCTGAATTGCTTGGGGGTCTCTACAAAAAGATGTGGTCCGCCAATAATATTGAAAAGACCTATAAGGTCATCAAAAAACATCTTCTTGCACCTGACCTGAGCAACATCATCATGAGCCCTCAGGAAAAAAAGTGGCTGGAATATACGGACAAATTGAAAAAATACCAACATGTGATCGACAAGTATGCCAAAGCGGCAAATTTAACTGTGAAAGAAAAAGAGCAATTGACTCGCGCCAGATCGCACAAAGAAGATCTGAAGCCCAAAATGAAAACTATGCAAGCCTACCTGATCAAAAAAGATCCCGCCTTTCACAGCCTCCAGGCCTTTGGGACCTGTACGGAATCCAATAGTTCAAGCCCAGAAAAAACGATGGCGAGCGCTTCTGTGAGGCGCGAGCTGAAACTCTTTACCATCGATCAGCTCGCAAAAGAAGTTTCCAGCCTCATTTTCCTTACCGAGGCTCAGCAGCACGATCGGAATCTGGCTCTCAAGCATTATCAGGAGCGATCTGAGCAGCTGGTTCAAAAGATTGAGGCGTCTTGAATATTTCACAGGCCTCGCAGCAGAATGCATACTGCTTCAGGACGCCAACCATCTCAGGCCGCTGCCAGCGCAATCTCGCGACTAGTTCGAAAGGCGCAAGCGGCTCCTTATTGTGCAGAAAGTGATATAGAGAAATAAACACACCTGTCCTGCCTACGCCAGCGGCACAATGAGCGAGGATACGCGCGTCTGATTTCTTATCCCTATGTACAGTTTGAACCATCGCGAGCAGCGTATGCATCTCGGGAAGACAGTTATCGAGCCACTTGCGGTACCAGTAATGCGTGACAAGGCGCATCTGATCGTTGTATCGCAATTGGAAAGTGCGAATCTGGATCTTTTCGAAATTCTCGGGAAAAAGCCATTTTTCCTCCACAAGTTCGATCTCGATCCCATTCCGCAGCCTCTCCGACTGTTGCTCAGGCCAGTAGGGACTGGCAAGCTCATCTCCATCCACATCCTGAAGTTCCGTCGTCATCACAATCTGATCGACACCCTGTTCCCAGACCATCTGCCAGAAGAGGTGACGATTTTCCAGCATGGGTGCTTGACAGGCAATGAAGAGATCGCGTCCCGCCTCTATAAAGGAAGCGCTCATCTCGGTTCCATCCTCAAGTTGCACGCGGTTTTCGCGAAAGGGAACCCACTCAGGAAAACGGTCGATCCCCTCCTGAAAAGGGCGCATGCGTGTCATCTGGCGATCGCTGAAGGCCTCCAGGAGGGTAAATTCAGCGTCGATCGACAGATCTGTCTGCTGACCAATAAACTGTTGCCACTCCTCCTGGAATTGAACAAAGTTTAATTGTCCCTCGGCAGAATGAAAATAAAAAGCCAGGCTGGTTATCAAGATGAAAATTCTATTCATATCTCTACCTTTGTCAAAAAGTAAATATTATAAACAAAATGATGAAGCTATCCAACTAAAATCGATGGAGTAGCTGACACGTGCTTTTGCGTAGGGCGCGACCAAAGAATTTTTGACATACTTGAAGAAGTAGGCAAAAATTCTTTGGTCACGCCCTACGCAAAATGACGTGTCAGATGGGCCATCGATTTAGTTGGATAGCTTCATATATGTTGACAACTCCGCCATCACCCCTTACAGATGGAATTGTTGCCAACAAGGAGGATTTTATGGCAGCAGTGACGACTATATGTGTCTTAGCTGGTGTAGCAGGCGCGGCAGTTGCGGGCGTTGCGGCCGGACGTGCCATTCAGAGAGCCCAATACAGAATAAATGATATGCACAGTAGCTGGCAAGACCGGCTGGCAACCGCCTATGTGGCCACAGAAGTGATCAAGGGTGTCGGGCGAGCGCTGATTTCCCCATCAAAAAGTCTCAGCGAACGATATGGCAAGCAGCTAGCCCCGGTTAAGCTTTTCTAATGTCAGCGGCGGCTTAGCCGCCGCATTCAAATTATAGTTTACATAAATCCCTCAAATCTCATAGAAATGCTCCATGAAAAGACACAATTGTACCGTGTCATCTAAGAAGTTTAACAAACGAGGAAAATATGAAGAAGATGCTTGCCTTAATGCTAGTGGCATTTACGTTCACCCTTACAGCTGAAGCCATAGTTGCAGAGAACTGTAAGCCTTGCTGTCCACCATCGCCTAAATGTGAGTGCGATAAACCAGCAGATCCGCAGTTTGGTTACTTCTACTTGACCGAAGAGCAATGTGTGGAGGCATGCTTTGACACAGTTTCCTGGGAAAATGCCGGTTCCGTAAACACAGAAGGCGTGTTCATTGACTCTAGCAATGCCGACAGGATTATTTTGAAGAAAAAGGGATTCTATCTGGCCACATACACGTTGACTGGAGAAGCATTTTTGAAAAAAGATGGCACAGTTGATACAACCAGTCTTCAGACACAACTTGAAAATTGCTTTGCGAAATTTCAATTTGCCCTCTATTTGAACGAAGGCGATGAACCCATTCCTGGAAGCACTTATGCAGGCAACACCCCATTCTTACCATGTATCTCCGCCCCCAACGGTGTCAGCGGCGAAAGCGCCACAGAAATTGTAGGGCAGGTCATTTTCCGCGTCATTGAAAAAGACTCCTTTATCCAGCTGGTCAATCAGAGCGAAACCAGCTTCTTGCTGGATAACGAAGCCGGAACCTGCTATCCACCTAAGTTTGGATTCAATGTTTCCGCGTCTATCGCCATCCAGAGACTGTCTGGACTTGATTAATTTCTTTTAAGAGTGGAGAACTTCTCCCCTCTTCCATATATCCTTATACTCCTGCCGCATAGAGACATAACCCGAGGCTCCGACGATCAGATGGTCCAGCACAGGGATGTCGAGCAAGCAACCTGCCTCAATCACGAGGCGCGTCACTCTAAGATCCGCATCAGATGGTGTCAAATCTCCACTCGGATGATTGTGAGCCAGCAGGATGCTCGCAGCCTTATGGCGAATGGCCGGATAAAAGACTTCGCGGGGATGGACCAGACTATTGGTCAAGGTGCCGATCGCCACAATTTCATGAGTGATCACACGACTTTTCACATCCAGCAGAATAACAAGAAATATCTCCCTTGTTTCCTGAACAAGCTCCTCTTTGATGATCTGGTAAGCCTGAAAAGGAGTTGCGATGCGGCGCTTATGCCTGTAAGGCATGCGCACCGCCCGCGCACCAGCCGTCAAAGCCGCCTTGAGCTGGATCGCCTTAACCTGACCGATGCCTTTGACCTGACATAGCTCAGCAACTGTCGCATCTGCAAGCTTCATAAGACTTCCAAACCTGGACAAGAGCTCATCTGCAAGCCGCATCACGGGCAAACTCTTGGTCCCATTCCCCAGAATAACCGCCAGCAACTCTGCAGATGAAAGCGCCTCTGCTCCCATCTGAAGCAGCCTCTCCCTCGGACGATCGCCAATCTGCACAGGACCTCCAAAAGACGAAGTTTTATATTCCCTCGCTCATTTTTCCGGCAATCATTTTTAGCATTACCCTTGACATGAGATCATAGAACAAGATATGGGTGGAATTGTGCCAACAAGGAGGTGTCTATGGCATTCGCCTTGGCTGCTGGTGCAGGTGTTGCTGGAGTTGCAGTAGGTGCTGCAGCTGTCGGAGCGGGGGTTCTGTGGGCCGGTTCAAAGATTGGACAGGCTTTTTACAATCAAGACCGACACTCATCTAAAGATCGCGAACTAGCCCTTTTTGCCCAAGTGTTCTTTTTCGCGGCGATTCTGTCTCCATTTTGTTCCTCATCATCAAATAACTCTTACCATGCCCAAAGACAACACCATAATCGCATGAAATTCTGGCCATTCTAAATACTCAGGAAGCGGGGCACTACCCCGCTTCCTTCAAATGAAGCTATCCTGGCAATAGCGGTCAGCTAGCATATAATTTTACTAGATTAAGCAGCAGCAAGGGCGCAGCAGGCGGCAGAAGAAGCCGCATACGTTCAGGCTCAGCAACGGGCTACAGAATCAGCACAGGCGCAGCAGCAAGCTGCTGCCATCGCTCGAGCACAACGACTGGCCACAGAGTTCGCAACTCAAACAAACCAGCAATCGGCACTGGTGGCACAAGTCATGCAGCAGTCTGCTGCCTATTCAGCCCTTGCCCAGCAACAAGTGGCAATTGCCGTTCATGCCGCGAAAACGCATCCTCAGCTGCAGGTGCATGCAACTCTGGTACAGCAACAGGCTGAATTGGTAGCGCAGGCTCAGCAGCAGGCGTCCACATTTGCGTTGCATGTTCAGCAGCAGGCTGCTTTAGCTACTCAGGCTCTGATCCAAGCTAACCAGGCAGTTCGATCTGATCAAGCTGAGGAGCATTCAACAGTAGCGCAGCGCTCCCTGCAACAGGCCACAACTCTTACTTCGCAGGTGCAGCAGCAGGTTGCAGCAGCCTGGAAAGCCTTGCAACAGGCAACAAAAGCTGCTCAAGAAGCATTTGTCGAAGCAGAACACTTGGCTAAAATTAACAAAGCTAGAATGTATGTCACAAATCTGCAGACACAAGTGGCAGCATGCAGAGGAAGCACAGGCCGAGCAAAAAAAGTCAGCTTGAATGCGCTGATCGATGAACATAATAAAAGAATTGGAGAACTGGAAAAAAGAAATTAATAATCTACTAAAAGGCTGTCACAAAGTGACAGCTTCTTTTCTACGATGTCTCCAGATCGCATTCTCCAAAGAAGCTCTTAGTAATTAATTTTCGCTCGACATAAATACTTTCGATGCCGATATGTCAGCTTTTGTAGAGGTGTGTGTGATGCGCCAGCTCGAAGCGATCAAATGGACAGCTTATCTTCTCCTGGCATGCTGTGCCGCTTTGGATGGCAATATCTCTATCCAACGTGAACCCGCCACCATCATTAATGGACAAAATTGCAATTTCAAAGTAGCCGAAGGGGTCGCCTTCTCTCCATCGGGCCATTGCATTGCCGTGGCGTGGGCGCAGGATCATGCGATAGCCGTCTACAAAAGGATGGGAGATGATGGATCCCAGTATCAAACTGAACCCTCATGTATTATCCAGAACTCTCAACTCTTAGACTTTGCCCATGACCTTGCGTTTTCTCCCTGCGGTCGCTACCTGGCAGTTGCGAGCAGAGAGGTGCATAAGATTGTCCTCTTTAAGATGGATAACAGCGAAGAGTGTCGCTTGTACAGCGAACCCTGCTCTATATTAGAAACTCCTTCTACCTATCCCTCGAGCCTCTGTTTTTCACCAGACGGCAAATTCCTCGCTGTCTGTCATCGACTGGGAGGCCGTGGGATTACCCTTCACCAGAGGGTTGAAGATGGCATCGACCCAAACCCCTATCTGGAAATTACAGAAGCAAAAATGCTTGAATACGGTCTTAGTGCGCCCCATGGAATCGCTTTTTTGCCGGATGGCAAATCAATCGCTGTAGTCCATAAAAGATTTTACAAAAACAAGAAAGCTGACGGAGCTCCCGCCCTGGCTATCATCGATTTGAACACTTCTCAACCTTCCTATATCGACTTTTATGACAATAAGGTTGAGTTGCATTCTGTTGACAGCCATCCCTCAGGCCACTATCTGGTGGTCGTCGACGAAATCAAGATGGTGGCTATTTATGCCAGAATAGAGTCCAGCAACACGTTCAGCAATAGTCTGGATTTTCCTATCAAAGTCCCGGGAAGTAAAGCGATGGGCTCAAGAGGTGTCGCCTTCTCGACAGATGGCAAGAGCTTGGCGCTGACAACGCGCGAACCTTCCGTGAATATTTATTCTGTAACAGTCAATTAGGAATTAAAATCATCCACGATTTTATGTCAAAATGGAGTGTCTGATAAATTTGCGAATCAGTCAGGTGGGATTTTTGGCGTTGGTCCACATCATTTAGCGAACAACTTACTTGTTCCCCGTTTTCTTTTAAAGTAACAGTATATAATCCATTTAGATTAGTTTCGGACCGGTTAAGATTTGCTCCTTCTTTTATGTGGGCATCAGCAATCCACAAGGTTATGTTTGAATCATTTCTAGCAATTCCAATTATATTGAACGCATAGGCTCCATCATCTATCATAATTGGAGCTGGATTTACTTGGTTAAAATGAATTTCCAAAAGTTCTTTAAAACGAGAAAATGTTAGTGTCGGATTGTGGAATACAAAATGGGGAGCATTGCAATTAGGAATTCCATTAATCGTTTCTAATCTTGCTGGGATGCCATAAAAATGCATGGCCATCTCGCCGATAAAAGGTTCAGCCCAACCCGATGAGAGTTCATAAGGTGCAAACGATTTTATAGAATTTAATTTTTCATTTGGATATTTATTCTGATAAATTGCTTGAAGGTTGCGCAATGGACCAAAAATATGAAATAAATCTTGAAAGGAAGTTTTGATATTGTAGGAGCTCAAGCATGTTTGGATTGCCCTCCAGGCACATCCCCAGCCATGATCTCGAACACCCTCGGCATTAAAACTGTAAAAAATAGCGCTCTTTGCAAAAAATTCGATGCCCATGGGAGGTTTGCTGAGTTTGCTAGGTGGATTGACCGACGCCGCGCTAACGAATGTCAATTTTTGGCGTTGATACATGGGATATCGTTCTTGATGTCTTGTAAATGTAGCCAATTGTTGATGTACTCTAGCTTTAAATATTTCATAGGGCGAGAGAGGCTTTTCATGAAAAATCTTTTCCAAATCAGTTTCACACCATACAAATTCAGACTGATAGCTATGTGACGTCCCATCTGAATCTTTAACTTCCTTCCTAGGAGTCTCTGAAAGATCCGCTTTCTCCCGCTGAATCACAATTTTTAACCCAAACTTCTCAAAAAACAATGCCTGAATGACTTCGCTAAGACCGCTGGATTTGAGGATTATAAGAGACGGAATGCAGAGTTTTCTTTCGGTAAGATTGGGCGCCAGTTCCCTTTCTCGCACAGCATTACGAATCTTCTCGAAAGCTTGGATGCATTGTTGATCGCAAGCCTGAGTCACCTCTTTAATATAGTCAGACATATTCATCTGGGCATGCTCTGGAGCATGGTTCTGAACATAATCAGCAATTAATTTCTGTGAATTCGCATTGGGAAAGTTTACTTGGAAAGCAGACATAACCGTATCCTTCGGGTTAGTGATAAATTGATTAAAGTAGAGCGCCCCATTTTTTGCAATCGAAGATGAGGGCATGCATGAAGCTATCCAACTAAATCAATGGCCTATCTAACATGTCATTTTGCGCAGGCCACGACCGAAGAATTTTTGCCTACTTCTTCAAGTATGTCAAAAATTCTTCGGTCGTGGCCTGCGCAAAAGCACGCGTCAGCTACTCCATCGATTTTAGTTGGATAGCTTCATATTCCGCTAAATAGTTTTTCTAATATCAAAATGCAGTTTTATTAATTATTTTTAATTTTTCCCAATCGATATTATTTACAATAAATTCACCAGTAACTGGTTAAAGCAACTAATTATTAATTTAAAGGAATTTTATATGACTGTTTGTATTTTATTTTGTCAGTCTATCCCCGCCACTTATGAAAGCCGCGAATTAAAGGCTCCTAAAGCCCAAGACAGAAAGAACAGCCTCGACTGGAATATCCGACCTGTCAGGATCACCCAGACAGAAATGAACGCGATGCAATTCCAAATGGTGCTCGAAATTCTGGAAGGGACTTTTAAGCTGCCTTCCAAAAAAGCAGGGATTAAGGAAGCTGAGCTCTGTGAAGTCTCCCGCAGGATCGACGATTTCTATCGACTGGCGCATCAGGACTACATGGAGAGCCTCGATACGGCTTGTCGCATGGATGAAGCCACGATGCAGGGATGGTATAAACAGTATGGAGAACTGAAAAACAACGCACGACCCTTTGCCATCTTTTTAGGAATGTGCGCTTCTGCTGCCGGCATTATTTCCATCATTTCTCCCTCAGTCAAGGCGGGTCATATCCTCGCCACTACCTGCACCGCAGGAGCTATCCTACTGGTCGACAAGATGGTGGACCAATACATTCTACGCGAAGGCTCCACCCACCGCATCAAATGGATGTTTGAGGTGAATAGCAAGGAGTTGACGCGCTTCAAACTGTCACAAAGGAGCATCGAGGAAAGAATCCTGACGATCCAGTCGCAGCAAAATGAACTCGGCAATGAAACCGATGTTGGGTTGGCAAAAGAATTTGCGCAATTGAATCTTCTCAAAGCTCTATTTGAGGCTGCATCATGATCGCCTCAGATTATAAATTCTGCTTTGAAAACTATCTGACGAAGCGCCAGCAGTCCCAATTTGCCCACTTAAGCAAAACGGGACAAAGCCTTGTCCGTGATTTTCTGCTTTCTTCGGGAGATGCGAAGAATCTGGAACGAGTCAGGCGGCTCTTTAGCATCATGCCCTATTGCCAAGAGCAGCATGGGACCGCTGACAACTTTTTTCAGACACTTCTCGCTTCTAAAGATTCAAGAATTACTGACTGCCTCGCGCAAGTGCTGGAAATCTGTGAAAAGGGAGCAGCACTCTCCTTTTTCCAGTGCGCAGAGACAAAGCAGGATCCCTACTATAGCGCAGAAACGTTGATTCAGATGACGTCATCGTTTCACTCACTTCTGCAGGCCCGCCCCTCCCTGGACCTGCTTTCGCCATGTCCAGGATATAGCGAAGGCGGGAAAGAGCTGCTGGAGCGTCTGAAGACAGATCTTGCGAAAGAGCGAGTGCTGCCTGTTTCTGCCACTTTTGGCAATGGTTCTTTAAAGGAGATCATTTCCCGAGCGACCTCCTATCTGACCTCTTTGCCTCCAGAGTATCGCCTAAGCATGGAGATTTATCTCAAATTCTTTCAAAAGCTGCAGCATGACCCAGCACTCAAAGGTGTCAATCCTTTTGAGATCTTGAATCTGGCCCTGAAGACGACGACAGGGGCAGGAAAAGGGAAACGATCACTGGATGACCTTTGGCAGTTGGCTCTGGAAGCAGCCCATGTGCAGACGGTTTGCGGAAAAGAGGTGCTCGCGCAATTTTGCGCTTCGCCTAACCTATCTCAGGCAGCCACGCTGGACAGCGTGATTTATGCCCTGCGCCTGATGGCGCATGGCTCGCATGGTTTAGAACAATTTGCTAGAGGCAAGCTTGACCTGGCCGGACTGATCCAGGAATTGGAGGATCAATCGCTCGGTGCCGATTTTGATCCAGATGCCAAAGAGGGCAGCCTGATGGCGCTGATGCGAAGGTTTGCCGGGGACGATAGTAATGTGGCCTTTCCCCTCTCTTCGGAATCCCTTCAAACAATCGAAGAGCAATATAGCTTGGTGCTGATCTATTGTCGTGAATGGAGGCATCTGCCTCTCTGCACATTAGTAAAAAAGGCATCCGGACTAGGCGAAAAGCCCGATGATAAGCTGAAACTCATGGCGATCGGCCGCCTGGCTATCCGCCATATTTTCAGGAGCATCTACCTGCACAATACCCAGATGCTGACAGTGATTGGGCTTCTTCTGCACCCTCAAGGGTGCATGGCGCAGGTTAAGACTGGCGAAGGCAAGACCATGATCGTCAACCTGCAGGCCTTCGTGCTCTCCAAAATGGGCAAGCAGGTGCACATCATGTCCTCGTCGCGCTCTTTGGCAGAACGCGACCAGAAAACCAACGCCCCCTTTTTTGCTGCCTTTGGATTTTCCACTTCGCATATCTGCGATGACAACACCCCCGCAGAATGCTTCCAGGCCCCCATCCTGTATGGGACAGCGACCGATTTTGAGTTTGCGATCATGCGCGAGATGCTCTTCCGCGAATCTCTCTTTAGGCAAAAGGCATCGCAAGGAAAGCGTTTTGAAAATGTCGCGGCGCTTGTGGACGAGGGCGACAACCAGACGATCGACACAGCAGACAGTGATGCCAGACTCAGCTATCCGGCGGAAGTGACCTACGACTGGGTCTACAGCCCCATCGTGGCTTTTATGGAGAAACATAAAGAGTGCTCTCATGAGAAGGTCAAAGAGCTGCGAAGCTCCCTGCAGGAGTATCGCAAGGGCCAGTTCCGCGAAGAGGCTGTTCAGCTCTCTGATGAACAACTCAAGGAGTGGATACAGTCTGCCAATACCGCCCTGTTCCATATGAAGGAACACGTCGATTACGTCATCAGCTCAAAAGTCGACAAAGAGGGCCACACCATCGACGAAGTGGTCATCATCGATTATCGCAATACCGGGGAAAAACTCGAAAGCTCCCGCTGGTCCAAAGGGCTGCATGAATGCCTGGAGGTGATGCATGCCGCCAAAGGAAAACGTATCCAAGCTAAGAAGGAGACTCTAACCCCTATCTCTCTTTCGCGCTCGCTCCTTTTTCCCATGTATGACAGCACCTATTTTCTCACCGGCACCGCCGGCTCGAAGGAGGAGCGCGAAGGGGTCAAAGCTATTTTTGGGATCGGCCATTTCGATGTGCCCACTTTTCGTCCTTCTCAGCGCGAGGATAAACCCCCGATCATTTTTGCGACTAACAAACACTACTATCAGGCTTTTTTGCAGCGTATCCAATCGGCACGTGCAGAAGAGCGTCCCTTCCTGGGACTCTTTGAGACTATCAAAGAGACGCAAGAGATGGAAAAACATCTGAAGGAGCACGATATTCCCTACGAAGTCCTGAATGAAATTCAACTCAAAGATGAGGAGGAGATCTTAGCCAAGGCTGGCCTACCAGGCAAGGTTCTGATCGCCACTAACACAGCCGGTCGCGGCACAGACATCAAACTGGAAGGCAAAAGCCGCAACAAAGGGCTGAATGTTGTCTTTGGCTATTACCCGCGCTCCCATCGCGTTGAGATGCAGGGCAGAGGCAGGGCTGGCCGGCAGGGTGAGCCGGGAAGTTCGGAAATTCTGCTTTCAGCTGAAAAAATGGGGCTGGCGCATTTGACTAACATCGAACATCCCGTCGTGCAGATGCTGATCCTCACGCAGCTCTCCCATCACAGGGACGAGGTGACGACACAAACGATGGGAGCGCAGACCTCCCAGGCCAAGCTAAAGAGGCACATCTTCACTTTTGTTCAGCGCTTCTTCGACGAACTCGAGACGTTTATGCGCAAAGCAGAAAGCGAGCGCTTTTTCAGGGAAATGGCCGCCTTGCTGAACAACCGCCGCCTTAAGCAAAAACGAAGCGATACGCCTGCAGGACTTACAGCGAAAGACCGCGTGATCGCCCAGGAAGCTCTGCGGCTGTTGTCGAGCGACCGCGATGAGCTGGCCAGCTGGAAAAGCTTAATCAAATCGGCAGTCGAGCGCATGCGCGACCACGCGATCAGCTGCTGGTCGTTGCACTTCCACCAGGAGGTCGATAATTGGGCCCGTCGCCCCATCCTCGATCCTGAGCAGAAAATCACCGAAATCTTCAATCGCCATAAGTCGGAATGGGGCAAGTATCTCGACCCTTCTGGCAATGGCCTTCTCGCCTATCTCCGCCAAGTGACAGGCGCCTCCCTCAAAACGATTTAACTTTAGGAAAAAAAGATGAATACCACACAGATCGCACAACAAAAGATCCCTGCGTCTTTGTCCCCAGCAGAAAATAGCCCAAAAAAAAGCGTGCACAGCCTGCATGGTTTGCCGCAGGTATATAAAAGAACACCTATCGAACTTTGGAACTCTCCCAAGCATGGACTTATGGGAACGATTTTTGACCAGGATGGCAACCTGAAAGATATCCCTATTTCCAGAATCTGCAATCCCCTGAATCCGAAAGAGCCTCCCAATGTGCTCCTCAAACAACTTGAAACAAGTAAAATCAAGCATTGGGACATCACCTATGACACGCGATCAGCGGCTCTCACGATTTGGCCGCATCTTGAGGCAGCTGGAAAAGAGTTTATTGTTGGGCACGGACATGTGCCAGGAGGCGAAAGACCACCTGCAAGAATCAGCACAATTAGTCATGGACGTATCAGCACAATGACGGAAGCGGAGGTCATCGCACACTTAAACAGCAAGCCGCATTACACGTACGATGGAACGCAAAAACGGTGGGTTAATCCGATGACTGGCCGCTCGTTTTGGATCAATAAAGGCGAAAAGTATATCCAAGTGGGTTATGACCAAAGGGCTGCCAAAATTGATCGAGATTATAACAGAGGGCAGCAGCGTCTCCGTTTAGAAAGAAAACAGATCACACAGGAGCAGTTTCATCAAAACACGATGGCCTATGATCGCAAATCGCAAGCTAAAGAAAATTATGCAAAAACCGCCGACTGGCGGCTCTCTTATGGCAAGCAACCTCCAAAAGACGGTGGACCCGACAAGAAGCCTCCTGGCGGAAAAACACCGGGAGAAACGCAATTTCACGAGACCGTTAAGTCGACAGGCCTGGCCAAGTCCTACAACAGCTCCAATCCGAACAATCCCATCCAAGGCAAAGGGGCGGGACAGATCGGAGGGGTGGCCTGTGGCAGCACAGCGTACATGGAAGGGCTATTCGAGTCGCCGGAGGCGCTGCTGGAAAACGAGCACTACTTCTATCTGCCCAAGCTGGATAAGGAGAAGATACCCTGCAGCAATGCCCAACTGGGCCAGATTTTGCGCGAGGTGGCTTGCGGGATCTATAATGGAGCCGTGCCCTGGTTCAGCCTGCATTTCAGCGCTAAAGGCGATCTCTATCCCGTCATCCATCCGATCTATGCCAATACGCTGGTGGGCCGCGTGATCGGCATGCTGGACTACATCATGAAGGGGTATTTGAACGGAGGGGTCTTTCAGGAGGAGTTTGTCGACCAGTGGGCGCGGGAAAGGGAAAAGAATCCAGACTGGTCGAGCAAATCGGCCTGGGACAAGCTGATTGATTTCGAGGAGTACTGCGAGAAAAATCTCACAGAGGATGATAAGAACTATCAATCGCTGCGAAGAATCCAGCAGAATGCCAGAAATCTCCAAGCCCCTTCCACAGAAGAGCTGAAAAAGTTTTTGGCGCAGCATGGGCTGCAGAATACACTCAATGCAGAAGAGTTTGAAAAGGGTTTAACCGCTCTGGGATTAATCTCCACAGAAGGAGAGCCGGAAATTCTGAAGAATTTCTCAGGATTTAAAAACTCATTCCGCATCATTGCAAAGCAGAAGAGCGTGCAGAAGGAGGGGCCTCTTTTCGTGATCGACTCCGATTTCGATGTCGAGTATACGATCGTGCCCTCGCCACAGTACAAAGAAGCTCTCGACCTTTACCAGCGCCAGCACGGCTGCTTGCCACCCTCTTATCAGAAGATACTGGTCGCCTATGA
>JAJFUZ010000142.1 GCA_021372155.1 Parachlamydia sp.
CCTGAACAGGTGGTTATGCTGCGCGGCCAGGGCAACCCCTGTCAGCCAATTCTGTGTCCTGTACTTCTGCGCACCCGCAATCGCCCCGACCATTTTCAAGTCAAAGCCACTGCAATCCGATTTCAGAGAGCTTTTTCCCCATTCCCCTTCATACCAGATCTCTCTATCGATGATGCAGCAATCCGCTGATCCCGATTGCGCAGGATAAAAGAGCTGCTCCAGCAAGCGGCGATCGGCGAGACGAGGGATGGTGAAGAGGTTGGAATATTGCCGGCCAACTGATTCAATGACCACTTCGGGCAGTTGCGGGACAAAGCTGAAAGCAGAGGCTGGAAGCAAGAAAATCCAGACCAGGATGGCATTCCATCTTTTCATCATGTCCCTCACGTTGAAAAGGGAATTTGTAATCTATCAATGATTTTTACAGAACTTTGAATTTTCGCTTAAATGGTACACGCTCTATAATCTTGTCATGCCATCTAAAATTCGCGTCCTTCCGGACCACACCATCAACCAGATCGCCGCAGGCGAGGTCATTGAAAATGCCTCTTCTGTTGTCAAAGAACTCGTTGAAAACTCCCTGGATGCTGGTGCCACTCAGATCACAGTGGAAATCAGCGGAGGCGGCCGCCAGCTGATCCGCATCAGCGATAATGGCTGCGGCATGAATGCCGACGATGCCCTTCTCTGCCTGGAGCGACATGCCACCTCCAAAATCAAGGCCGTCGACGACCTACATACGCTGATTTCGATGGGATTTCGCGGAGAGGCGATACCGTCGATTGCCTCTATCTCCAAAATGACCTTGATCACTGCCCCTCATGAAGAGGACGCGAAAGGCACCATCGTCATGATAGAGGGTGGAAAACTGATCAAATCCGACCCTGTCGCCTGCTCTCCGGGAACCCAGATTGAGGTCAAGGATCTCTTCTTCAATGTACCGGCACGCAAGAAATTCCAGAAATCGCCTGCGCACGATACGCAAGACATTCTCAAATGCCTGACTCTGCTGGCTCTGGGCAACCCCACGATCCGATTTGAACTGATCAGCAACTGTAAAACGCTGCTCAAATCGGACGCCTCCACCCTTCAGGAGCGCATCTCTGATATCCTGGGAATCGAATACCTTCAGGAAACCTGCCCGATTCAAGCGCAAATGGAGGAGATGCATCTGGAAGGCTATATCGGCATGCCCGCTTGCACGCGCCAGAACCGCACAGGTCAGTTTCTCTTCATCAATAAACGGGCTGTGAATTGTCCGTTGATCAGCTATGCCGTGCGGGATGGCTATGGGACGGCTCTGCCTCAGAACCGCCATCCCATTTTCGTGCTTCATCTCACCCTTCCAGGTGAACTTGTCGATGTGAACGTCCACCCGCAGAAGCGCGAAGTGCGACTCCGACACGAACAGACAATCAGGGAATGGATCATCAAAGCCATTGAGGGAGCTTTGCCGGCTGCGCAGGAATTTTCCAGTTACTCTCCGCCTCTATACTCATTCGAACCTCTGTATGACGCCGCTCCCCTCTCAGCAACCCCTCTGCATCTGGCAGAAACCCCTTGCAGGGTCGAGCCGCAAAAGAGAGAGTCTCCTCCCAGATTTCCAGACGAACCCCCCTTATTCAATCATGCCAAATTCACTCAAGAAAAGGCCAAAGCCCCAAAAGCAGTTTGCACTCTTCCGGGTTACATCGTCACGGAAAGTCCAACTCAGGATAGCCTGGGAATGATCGATCAGCGCGCAGCACATGCACGCATCCTTTTTGAAAAACTGACCGCCGCTCATGAAAATGGGCAACCGCTTGCCGTCCAGACTCTGCTGCTCCCTTACACACTGGAACTGACTCCCCACGAAAGCGCCCTTCTGGAATCCTGTCTGGAAGGCCTTAACAGCTGCGGGATTGGCATCAAAGCCTTTGGCCGGCATACCTTTGCCATCGATGCCCTTCCACAGATGTTCGGCAACGCAGACATCGCTGCGTTTATCCGCGACCTCCTGTCCCAACTTCAAGATTTTTGCCACGAAAACCAGCCTCAAGAATCTCTGCAGAAAGAATTGAGGATCAAAATCGCCGAGACAGCCAGCCGCTCCGCTATCTCTAAAAACCGCCGCCTCTCTCTTGATGAGGCGCAGAGTCTCGTCAACCAGCTCATGGAGTGTCAATTGCCCAATCAGTGCCCTAAAGGCAGGCCAACGCTCGTGCACCACTCGCTGAAAGATCTTACTCAACCCTTTGGTAGATGAAGATGAATTACATCGACCGCATCCAAAAGCTAAAAAGCAGTCTGCAGAGTTGTGAAGCCATCCTGATCGAAAAGGAGGTAGACCTCTTTTATCTGACAGGGCTGAAGCTTTCCTCGGGATCCCTTCTAGTGCATGCCGGAGGGGCCTGTCTTTTGGTGGACGGCCGTTATTACGAACTGTGCCGGAAAAGCTCTCCTGTCGAGGTCCTTCTCTTGGACCACGCACCCCTTTCTAAAACCATATCCCAGCTGAATATTGGGTTGCTTGGTTTTGACGCCGATGCCACTACATATCAGCGCTTCATAGAGCTGCAAGCCTTTTCTCAGAAATTACAGCCTTTCGACAACCCAGTAAAAAGGCTGCGCATGATCAAAGATTCCGAAGAAATCGCGCTCTTAAGACAAGCCGCAGCATTGGGAGCGGAAGGATTTGATTTTGTCGCCTCTCTCCTGCGCGAAGAGATCACCGAAAATGAGGTGGCTCTGGAATTGGAAATTTTCTGGAAGAGGCGCGGCAGCAAAGGGGTGGGATTCGAACCGATCATCGCTTTTGGATCCAACAGCGCAATGCCCCATTACCGCAGCGGAAATGTGGCCCTGAAGGCCGGGATGATTGCCCTCATTGATATTGGAGTCAACTATCAGAACTATCTTTCCGATATGACCCGCGTCCTCTTTTTGGGCGAACCTGACCCTAAATTAAGAGAAATCTATTCTTTAGTCGCCCAAGCGCAGAAAGCAGCCTTAAGTTTATGTCGTCCGGGGACACCTATCGGACAGATCGACCATGCCGCCCGGGAACTCATTTCAAAGCATGGCTATGGCAGTTATTTCACCCATAGTCTCGGCCATGGAGTTGGCCTGGAGATCCATGAATTGCCAACTTTAAGGCAAAAACCTCCCTATAACACGATGCCGCTTGAAGCAGGCATGTGCATCACAATTGAACCTGGAATCTACCTTCCCGGTCTTGGCGGCGTGCGACTCGAGGATACGATTGTTGTGACAGACAGCGGCTATGAGAATCTAACCAATCGTTCTTTATTACAATTTTATTGAAACATATAATATAATCATGCTAAAATAGTTATCTTTATGTTTAACAAAATAACATACATACTACTGCTGTGTACGACTTTTTTGATCTGCCCGGCATTTTCCCGATTCTCAGTCAACGATGTGCATGCCATGAAGGAATTGGCCCTGGAGTTAGCTGCCCCAGATATTAAAGAGGATCAAGAAACCTATTTGGACGCTTTGGGCTACTTCGTCAGCTTATTCCCTCAGCTGGGCCATTTTCAGAAAATGGAAGAGGCCATCGCGGAGCTTCTGCGGGAATGTCAATGTCAGGGACAATTTGTGATCATTGATTCCAAGACAACACCTCAGCATGGCAATTCACACGATGAGGTCTTTTTCATCCACAACCAAACAGGCGAGCTGGCCTACGTGGTGAAGGCCTTCCGCGAACCGGCCTCTTACAAAAGTCGTTATTTGCTCGAAATCGCAGCAAATACCCTCATTGAGCAGAATTCCTGCGCTCACTTTTCCACCGTTGATATCTTGGGATCAGCCCTGTGCATTGCTCATGGAGCATTTTTTGCCCTCCTCTTGGAAACACCCGCTCCTGGCACGCGCCTCGACCAATTTGCCTTTCACACCTCCGCTTTAGATGCAAGTGACCCTCTACGAGAGTTAAAGATGGCAGAGGCCAAGGAGGCCTTCTACGCAGCTGGTGCCGCCCTGGCACGCTTCTATCAGATCGAGAATCTTTCCTGGAAATATCTCTCCAGAGACGATGCCCATAGGATTTACAAAAAACTGGCCAAGGTGAAACCGCTGCATGAGATGATCGATCTGCAGGCTTTGGAAGTCTATGTCGACAGAATTGTCCAACAGGCGCTTGAGACCCCTTTCAAAAGTGGCTATCAGCATGGCGCCGCGCATGTGAGAAACCTGTTCTACCATCCAGAACTTAAGCGGATCACCTTCATCGACAATGGCCACCTGGTTAAGTCATTTGAGGGAAAATGGCAACCCATCGGCGACCCTGCGCAAGATCTGGTACGCCTCCAGGAGAGTCTTTTCCACAAAGCCTGTGACAAACTGACCGAACAGGAAATGGACACGCTTATCCAATCCATCTATCAAGGATACGCTTCGCAAGGGACTCTGCCAGATAAGCGCCTCTTGAAGTTTTACCTGTTGGAGCGCAAATTATCCCCCTTAACAGATCCTGAGAATCCTGAACACAGGGATCTCATCAACTACAGCCTCGAATATTTAAAAAAAGAGTTATCCTAGAATGTTTAGTTTTCGCCAGAAAATCCTGATCAGCTTCGTCATAGTCTTTCTGATCTTCATCGGGCTGATGTTCCCCTTTGCCAATAGCACTGTCTCTAAAATTGTTCAAAAAGGCATGCGCGACAGGGCCGTTGAATTGATTGCAAAAATCCATAACGCTCCCAACGACGAAGCGCTGATCCGACTGCTGAAAGAGCAAAAGCAGCTGATTTTTTTCCGGGTCAGCGTCATCACAGACGAGCGCAAGGTGCTCTATGACTCGCATACAAAGCGGCTTTTAGGCCCACGATTCAGCCAGGAGTTTGTCGTCAGCCACCCCGAGGTGCTTGAGGCAATTAAAAAAGGGGAAGGCTACCACGAAGAATGGTCGGAACTTCTTGGGCAGAAATTCTCCTATTATGCCAAGGCCTTCGACTTTCACGGCAAATCCTATGTGATCCGCACGGCCTTTCCTTACAAATATATCACGGAGCTCACCCACGACTTTGAACTGGGCATGATCGCCGTGGGCAGTGTCATCCTGCTGCTCTTCAGCACCATGGCCTGGTTTATCATCCACTACCTTACCCAGCCGATCCAGCAGATCATCGCGGCCATCACCCCCTATCAAGAGGGCAAGCAGAATGTCATCCCGGCCATTCGCCTGGGATCAGGCCCTTCCGATGAATTCGGAAAACTGGCCGACACCCTCAATTCGCTTTCTGCAAAGATCCAGAGCCACATCGACATTATCACGGAAGAGCGCAATGAGAAGCAGGCCATTCTTGAATCGCTTGTGGAAGGGGTCATTGCTGTGGATAACAAAATGGTCATCACATATGCCAACCAGGCAGCCCTCAAGCTACTCCATTTTGAACAGCATGAGCTCCTCGAGCAGCCCTTCAGCACCACGCATCAAACCCTCTGCTCCGACCTTCTGGTCGCCTGCCGCAGCGAGCAAAAGGCCCTGACAGAAACCTTTGAGTTTGTCCGCAATGGCAGAAAATATGTGCTGGATATCGTCGCCACGCCCATTAAAGACGACAGCGGCGCTATCCTTATCCTGCAAGATAAAACCTCGCACTACCGCCTTCTGGAAATGCGCAAGGAATTTATCGCCAATGCCTCACATGAGCTCAAAACTCCCATCACCATCATCCGGGGTTTTGCCGAAACTTTGCATGACAACCCCAGTTTGCCTCCAGAAACGGTCGCCGATATCACTGAGAAGATCCTGCGCAACAGCAATCGCATGACCAATCTTATCAAAGACCTGCTGACTCTTTCCGACATCGAAAATCTGCCGATCTCCAGCCTCTCAAACTTTGATCTGGTCAACCTCGTCGAACACTGCCGCGAAACCGTTATGAATGTTCATCCGACCGCTCAGATCAGAATCGAATCGCAGCCGGAGCTCAAAATCATAGCCGACCAGGCTCTCATGGAACACGCCATGATGAACCTTATCGACAATGCCGCAAAATATTCCAATCCTCCCGCAGACATCGCCGTCAGCCTTGAAGACCTAGGAAATTCGATCCGCATCCGCGTCGCCGATAAAGGGATCGGGATCCCAACTGCGGATCTCGACCATGTCTTTGAGAGGTTTTACACCGTCAACAAGGCCCATTCGCGCAAGCTTGGCGGCTCAGGATTAGGACTCTCCATTGTGCAGAACATTGTGCAGAAGCACAACGGCGCGATCAGTGTCGCATCGGAACTGGGCAAGGGAACGACCTTTACGATCATCCTTCCCAAGCAGTCACTGCCGGAAGCGTAAATAGGCTTAGCCTGATTGACCCCCAATGTCATCAACATATTATCTTGCGGACTTCGTTTTATTGGGAATTAATGAAAAGTGATGGGAAACAACCCGCAGTCCATTCTGGAACGTCTGATCTGGAATAGCAGGAGAGATTAAATCGGTTTCAGCATGAAGACACAGACGTTGTGCAAGTTTTATTTTGGCTAACATATCAACCATGCTTTTTGATAAATTTCCGCGTGTAAATTTGACATAATGTGGATAATATTGCATCTCGCGTAAATTATAAGAAGCTGTATCGTGTTCTTCTCCATCAGATATATTAGCGCCAGCAATTCTCAGAAATCTTTGAATAACTGAAAGATCGTGGTCTTTTATTCTATTAATATTTTTCATAGCTGCAAGGATACGATAGCTGGATTCAAGGACCCATTGTAAATTAAGCAGATTGCGATCAAAAAGAGCATCAAAACGCTTCTTATCATTTTTATGCTTTAGCCAAACTGCAGCATGTAGTTCTGTAAGATGCCTTTTTATATTACCTGCCTCAGCCTTTACCTCTTGGGACGTTCCTACTAATTTCTGTTTTAACGTACTAAGAAGGTCTAGAATTTCTTGTTGGGGCTGCAACACATTTTCTGCACCTAATTCAGCGAATTGTTTGCCCTGTAACGCAGAAGCCCAGACTTTCATTTGGGCTTTTACACGCTCCAGAACTTCTGGGAAGCGAATAAAATCACAGTCTTTACTTAGAAGATGGCAAGCATCTATCCATACATTAAATTGACAGTTACAGATAAAATCTATAAGCTGATGAATTTGATGAATTTCTTTATCTGTAATGATACCGGGCTTTTTCTGAATTATTTTACTTTGAAATTTATAACAAAACTTCATCCAGTGTAGTCCAAGAGGCGGATGAGGAAGTTGGGATTCTGCATTTGAAATAGGGTAACGGCTCCAGACAAGTCCATTGTCGATTGCTTGCAGGTATTCTTTAGTAGCTCCGTTTTCCATTTCATTAAAATCCAAAAGATGATGACTATCATTTGTTTTTTGAAATTTAACAATAGAATGGACTCTGCGAGCTTGTTCAGAGGTACCATGCCAATCCTGGATCAACATTCTCAAGAGAAGTCCTAAAGAAAAAAGTCTTCCTTCCTGCATTGACTTAGCAAAAATCTCAAATCCACAAAAGCTTAAAAAAAGATGATCGGTGGCGTCATTAAAAGCAGCTTTTAATGCACGGCTTTCATAAATTTCCAATTTGGGATATTCTTCTTTTCCAAATCGAGGATTTTTATGGATAAGTTTACATAAAAATGCAGCTGATTGTGATAACGCTGTAAGATCATCGCAGTTATTTTTTTGTAGAAAATCTTCTAAAATATCGTTCAACCCTCTTTTAAGCATTTCTCTGGGTGAAAGTAATTTGACTTCTTGATGGAAATTGAAAGGAAGT
>JAJFUZ010000021.1 GCA_021372155.1 Parachlamydia sp.
GTCGCGCCCCCACTCTGCTTCTGGATATGCTGTTGTAGCTTGCAAAGTTTGAACCTCTTCTAATTCTGCCAGCGCAGATCAAGTTCCTGGATTTCAGCCTCGCTTCCTACCATGACGGAAAAGAAGAGACGGCTTTGATCCATTTTTGGCTCTGAGTGAACGGCTGCGGTGTCTGGTTCTCCCACAATAAAGAATGCCCCATAGCCCTTTGGCGCAGTTTCGGATGCCTCGACACTCAGAAGTTGAGCCAACGCAGTGCGGTCGTCTTCATAGGCCGCAAAGGCTTCCTGCAGGTCTGGCGGCAAGCGATAAAAGAGGGTCGCATTGCCTTTAAGCGTGGCCGCAAACTTATAAGCAAAGCCTGAATGGGCAGAAAAGAAGTGTCCATCGCGGTGCCAGCGCGGGATATCAAACACAGAAGATGGGGTGAAGGCGCGCACGGCTACCCAGGCTGTCTCCTTGCCAGAGGCTTTCACGGTATAATCTGAAATGCGAGCAATCAAATTGGAAATGACCTGGATCACTTCGATATCGTCGTTGCCGATGCTCCGCAAGAATTGAGGCAGTTCGTCTTTCAACTGTTGCAGGTTGCCAAAGCGGTTATACTGCTCGGTTGTTTCCACCTTGAGCTGATCTATCATGCGCATCTCATGCTGAGAAAAGCGCAGATCCACACTAGCAAAGCTCTCTTCGGGGTGATGCCTCAGATGATCAATTTGGCTCATCATTGAATCAACAACTTGATGGGCGCCGGATTCATAGACGAAACTTGCAAAAGCGATAGCCACAATACAAATAGATTTGTAAAACATCATTTAATCTGCTTTTACT
Source organism: Parachlamydia sp. (assembly GCA_021372155.1). Classification (GTDB taxonomy): domain Bacteria; phylum Chlamydiota; class Chlamydiia; order Chlamydiales; family Parachlamydiaceae; genus JAJFUZ01. The sequence continues at coordinate 832 of JAJFUZ010000021.1, forward strand.
AGTGTTGCTGGTGCAGGAGCTGCAGCTGGTTGTTCCGGCGTTCCATACCACCAATTGGAAACCCATGCAGCTCCATTAGATACTGAATTGTATAGATCGGAACTAGCTTGATAAGCTTGTTGAAGATCATCAGCCGTTTTTTTTGTCTGAGTGCCAATCTTCCCATGACCCAGTAACTGTCCGAACCGATCTGCCGCATTGACTGCTGAAACAGTTCTGTCGCCAATCTGTCCTTTGATAATGTTCTGAAGTCCAACCTTGACAGTCCATCCTCCACTCATCATCAAGAAGGTGCCAATAACAACAGAAATCGTAAGTGGATTGCCACAAGTCATTCCCTTCTCCGCAGCGTAACAAACAGCAGTCCTGAACACGAGTCCGCTAAAGCCTGCCACTGCTACACTGGCACCGGCGCTCACTTGAGCCACCCCTTTTCCAAGACCTGGCTGCATCGCTTCAAGAGCGTGATAAGCGCCAGAAACACTATGTTTGACATTCGAACAAAAACTACTCGTAGTTATGATCCATAATAAATTATTATAAAATATTCTATACTATATCAGATATAAAATCAAGAAATTCAAAATCCTTTGACACTCTAACTCATTCGCGATAGAGAGAGGATATGGAAAACATCATTTTTGAAATCCTGCCAACGCCGGAAAAATGGAGCGACGAGAAGATTCAGAAGTGGTGCATCGACGTCTGCGCTCTTCTTCGGCGGGAGAATCTGCTCACGATCAACCTGCCGGAGGTGGTGGAAGAGGAGCGCGGTGGCGAGCGCAACGTCGGCTACACTCCCAAGCTCGATAATCTTCACTTTTCGGGACTTCTGAAGCAGCACCTGCATGGATTGATCACCATTCCCAACAAGATCTGCGTGAGAATGCCCAAAGCAGAGTTTGAGAAGTGGGTGGCGCATGCCTATGAGCGCGGCATCCGCCATCTCATCCTGGTGGGGGGCGAACGCGATATCGAGTACCCTGGCTATACGGTGATGGAGGCGACGCGCTTTGTCAGGCGGCACTATCCAGACGTGAAGATAGGCGGGATTGCCATCTTTACCCGCAAAAATGAGGCGAGGCGGCTCATGGATAAGATGCAGGCGGGAATGGAGTTTTTCATCTCGCAGATCATTTTCGAATCGGCCAACATGAAGCAGATCGTTCATAACCTGGCTCGGCTGTGCCAGGAAGAGGGCCGGGCCATGCCTCGCCTTTACCTGTCGCTGGCGCTGGCGGCCAGGACGCGCGACATTGAATTCATGAAGTGGCTGGGGGTGGAATTTCCTACCGCGGTGCATGCCTTTCTGATAGAGAGTGGAGAGGAGAAGGTAGAAGAGGGCTCTCTGGAGGTCGTCGATACGATGCTGGAAGATATCTTCCATTTCATGGAAAAAGAGAGGGTTGACTTAGGGTTCAACATCGAGCATGTGATGCACACCAATCTGCATTTGAGCGAAAAGCTCTTCAAAAACATCAAAAAGAGGATGGCTCAGTGAACAATTCACTCTCGGGCATGGGCTATCCAGAGCTTCACAATGGATAAATTATCCCTCTGCAAAAGCGATGAATTTCGAGGTCTTGGGGTATCCCAAACTTGCGGGCAAGTGTCACGAGATCTAATTTATCTTTGCTTCGTTGTTAAGTCTGAGTTTAGCCCAAAATTTCAGGATGTTCAGATTTTTCCTCTGAATACTATTCCACAGCTTGTTGTCAATATCGTTGGGTATACCGACTTTCCGTGTAAGAGTCATGAGTTCGGCTAAATCTTTTTCCCAATCTGAATTAAGTTTCATTTTGAAAATAGTTTGAACATCAGTGACAGGACACCCCATCTTTACTGACTCAGGATCCCTCCCGACTTTATTGGGGGCCTTTAAGGCATCTTCTTCCATTAAAAATTCCACTACTCCACCCTTAGGGGAAATCCAGGAGCCTTCAGATTCCTTATTGAGCTGCCATTGCTTAGGAGGGTTTGGGAGTGTTTTCGAAATAAGCACTTCTAATTTGTGCGTTGGACGAAAATCGCGAGCATGAATATCCTCGCTTGTGAGATTCAAGTGTTTGACCAGAGCAATTGTTCCTGCTATGACGGGATCCACACCCACGTGCTGCAAATATAAAATAAGCTCTTCGATTTCTTGGCTTGTGGGTGGATAGGGCGAATATTGATCTCCCTCTATGAAGGGATTGTGCATCTGGCATTCTGCAAGGTATCCTGCAAGGTACTTTTTAATGAAGTCTCGGATACCGTTCATGGGAACAAAATAACCCAAGTTTATTTTTTGGCAAGGATTTTTCAATCATTCCCTTCCTAATTGTCTTCTTGGATGGCGCAGTGAACATCCTCTTGGCAGGACAATATCAAATTGTGAGCCGATTGAGCCGATTTATACAGAATCATTCAAGTGTTTTTGAAAAATCATTTTGATTCCGTCTTGCCAAAAGTAGGATGTAACGTGATCGATTTTTTTAAGAAATCGATCGCGACTAAGACAGATTGCTTCGCAATCACCAAACTCTCGGCTGAGACGGGTAAAACCACTTAAGTCTGCACGCTCAATTTCGTCAGTGCTTTTAATTTCAATAAAAAGAATCGGAAGACCGGGTCTTTCAACCACGAGATCTACTTCTACGTCACTTGGGGTTCTGATGTAGGAAAAGCGATATTCAGGCTCGAAATAGCTGGCAAGTCGCAAGATTTCCAGGATGATAAAATGTTCGAAAGCATCGCCAAAACCCGGTGTTTTTTCAAGCAGTGGAATGGAGAGTCTTCGCGAAAGGGCTCGGACGACGCCAGGATCAAAAAAATAAAACTTGGGCCTTTCACTCAACCGTTTTCGAAACGAGTGATGAAAAGATTCGAGGAAAAAGCCGATAAGCGTGTCCTCTAAAAGGGAGAAAAACGATGCCACAGTTTTATCTTCTATACCTACATCGCGAGCAATGTTGGAATAATTGACAATTTTTCCATTGGACTGTGCCGCGACTTCCAAAAACTTCCGAAAGGGATCAAGCTCCCGAACAAAATGCTCATCCCATACCTCTTCCTTAAGGTATGTATTGGCATAGGCTTGCAAAAACTGTGCACGCTCTTTTTCGTTATCGAGATGAAATATTTCAGGTAAAGATCCCCACTCAAGAACAAAATTCAAATCAAACGCTTTACCTAGCTCTAAAAATGAAAGGGGAAAAAAGTGGTAGACGAACGCTCGACCGGCAAGGAGATTAGCTCCCCCTCTTTTGAGTTTACGCGCAGAAGAACCGGTCATTACAAATATCTTTTTAGTCTCACCCATGAGCAAATGAACTACATCAAGCAGCTTTGGAACTTTTTGGACTTCGTCGATCACTACATGAGTGATAGAATCGGGAAGAGCCATGACCATTTCATAAAGTGTCTAATGCTTTCTATGAAAACGATCGGCTTCTTCTGGCTTGAGCAAATTACACCATAGAGTATCATCTTTGGTAAAGGTATGCTTTAGCAAGGTGCTTTTGCCTGTGCTCCGTGCCCCAAAAAGGAAAAAACTACGTTTTTTAGATAATTCTAATAATCTCCGGAACATACAGGTCCTCATCGTTTTTCTTAATATACTACGGAATTCCCATTTTTCGATGCATAAATCTGGAAATTTCGTAGCCTACTGCGAATAAATCAGATAATTTCGTATTTGACTACGGATTTTCTATATCGAAAATAGAGGGTTGACTTAGGTTTCAATATCGAGCATGTGATGTACACCAAGCTCATTCTGCGATTAAGTCGCCTCGATCGCCGCAAGCCTCCGAGACAGTGATTGCGCGCTCTGCCTTAGATTCCTTTTTTCGGCGCATAAATCTGGAAATTTCGTAGCCCACTACGAAAAAATCAGATAATTTCGTATTTGACTACGGATTTTCTATGTTGACACTGGTAAAAACAGTGTTTGTCGGTATTTCAAAATAAATATTGCAGCTCAGTGGCTGGGGGCAGAATTTCCTACCGCGGTGCATCCCTTTCTGATAGAGAATGTAAAGTAGAATGGAAGAGTGCTCCTATATGAGTACACCTACCTGCATTTGAGCGAAAAGCTCTTCAAAACATCAAAAGAGGATCGATTGAACATCCTGTTGCCAGGACAATACCCAAGAAGTGAAGCTCTTATTGCGGCGACGCGCGATGTTGAACGCCACCGGATGACGGATGAGGAGGTCGCGCAAATACGCGCCGACGATATGGTTCAGTTTAAGAATTTGCAGGAGGGCTTCCCCTACACTTCCACAGGGCTGTTTCATTGGCAGGACCTGATGCGTCCCTTCGCAAGTGTTGTGGAATCGGCACGTCCAGGAGGACTGCAGCGCTTTTTCGAAACCAACACCTTTTGGAGAGTGCTGGAAGGAAATGGCAAAGGGATAGATGAAGAGGCGTTGGAGCAGGGACTGGATGGCTGGTTTTTTGGAGACGCTTCAAGAGGGACAAACCTCCTCTTTACGCTCCCCTTTCTGCCCTTGTTTCACAGCTTTTCGAATGGCTTTACATTAGAACAGAGCGCAGCCATTTTAGAAAAAGTGGCCATACGGCTTCTTTCTTTTCCCAATAAGGCTCTTTGCTTTTTCGAGCCGACCATCGGCTTCAGGCCTCTGAAAGAAGAGGAAAAGCGCTGGAGCTACCGGCTGCTGGAAAAGATCAGGACGGAATGCAAGGCTCCCCTTTTCCTGTATCAGTCCTTTTACTCCATCGAGGCGGAGCGGGAGTTTTTCTTTTCCCTGCCTGTAGATGGTTTTGGGATCGATTTTTACGCCAATTCCCTAAAAGACAGTCTCTCTCATTTTCCTTCAGGAAAAAAGCTGCTCGCGGGAATCATCAGCACGGAAACGACGCACATCGAAACGGAAAACAGCGTTAGGGAGTTTACACTGCTGGTACAGGACTATGTTTCCCTGGATCAGCTGCTGGTTTGTCCGAGCGGGCCTGCCGAGTTTCTGCCGCGCAATGTGATGGACCAAAAGGTCGAGAATATGAAGGAGATTCTGCATGAAGTTTATCACGCATGAAATAGGCTCCTTGGCAAAGCCTGGTTGGAGGGTCAAGGCCTTTTCAGGAGCGTCACTCACGGATGAGGATCTTCAAGAGGCGGAAAGCTGGGGCGAGTGCTTAGAGATCCCGGAACGGGAAAAACTTGCCGCGATCCTCTCGAAAAGACAGGCCTTTTCTAGTGAAGAGAAGGCGGAGATCATGCGCTTTGCCTCATTCTATGCGATCCGGCTATTGGAAAAAGCGGGCCTTGACCTGGTCTGGGATGGGGAGCAGCATCGCGTGGAGATGTATGAATATGCCGTCAAACATATTGCGGGATTTACCTTTCAGGGGCATGTCCGCAGCTTCGACAACAAGTACTACCGCAAAGCCTCCTGCGTGGAGAGGCCTGAGCTGAAGGCCCCCTACCATGTCGATGAATATCGCGAGATTGCCAGGCTGGCCAAAAAGCAGGTCAAGATCCCACTGACGGGAGCCTATACGATCGTTGACTGGTCTTATGATGAGTATTTCAGTGCCTTGCTGGTGCCAGGCAAAGAGACGATTCGGGAAGAACGCCATCAGGCGCGCAAGGAATTTGCCACCGCCGTTGCGGAGCAAATCATCTATCCCAACGTCAAGGCGCTGTGCGAAGAGGGAGCTGGGTATATTCAGATCGATGAGCCCGCTGCGGCGACCAGGCGCATGGAGATCGACGATTTTGTGAATGCCGTAGCGATCAGCATCGGCGACCAGGTGGGAAAGGCTTTTTTTACCCTCCATATCTGCTTCTCCGATTACCGTTGGCTCTTTCCCAAAATCAATGATTTGCAGGGCATTCTCAACGAGATCCATCTGGAGTATGCCAACCGCGACTCTAAGGAACCTGGTGTGAGTGCAGAGAGTCGCCCAGGCTACGCCATCCTCTCGCGCTTTAAGGACAATACTTTTAAAGTGGGATTAGGCGTTCTGGATGTCCACTCTGACTTCATAGAACCTCCTGAGCTGGTCCGCGACCGCGTCCTCTATGCCTGCGAGGTGCTGGGAGATCCTGAGCGTCTCTTCGTCGCATCCGACTGCGGCTTGCGCACGCGTAGCTGGGACGTGGCTTTCAAGAAGCTCAGGAATATGGTGGAGGGGTGCCGGTTAGCCGCCAATAGGCTTTGAAGTTTCATCCTGCACTCTTTCCAAAATAAGGAGATAGGCTGAGTCCGCATGGACTTCTGAAGGCGTTACATCCTTCTTCGGTTTGCTGTCATCAAAATGTCCCCATGTCCCATTCTCCTGTGCTCCATCCTCCTTCACCATGGCGGTATAGTGGCTTGCACGCGGATGGTAGTGGATGCAGCTGGAGAGACGATAGAGAGCCTTTTCTTCGCCCGCTTGATGCAGATAGGGTGTCAAATCAATCTGATCGCCGGCCTGAAATGGGAGGGCCTTGTTTAAGTATTTCACATCTCTCAATTGAGATTGATACTCAAATCGCAGCACCTGGACAATCAGCTTATCTGGAATCGTTTCCATGCGGATGCTCTTACGATAAAAGGGAAAGCGCTTTTCCCCAGCTTTTTCCAATTTCCCGTCATTGCGGTATTCAGAGTCAAAGAATTGCTTGATCGCTTCCTGTAGAGATGCAGCGCCAAGCGGGACACTCAGAATCTTGAACGGTTCTTTCTTTACAGTAGTTTCACTTTCCTTGTCATTCGAACCTGTCAGCGTTTGGATGCAAGGAATGTTGATTTTGAAAAACTCCAGAAGAGTGTCGATGAAAATGGCTGGATCGTGACTATGGTTGAGTATCCTCTCCCTATTTTCACCTGAGGCTCCTTTGAAGTCGAAATCAGGATGGATGTTAGCTTCATAGAGTTTTCGCCGCAAAACATCTAACTTTTCGCGCATTTCAAGAGGGTCGATCTGCATCGTCAAGCAGGTCAATACATCAAGAAAGGCCTCTTGAAACTCTTTACTTTTTCCTTCAAGTTTTTGATTAATCGCAAACTGGGTGAGGAAACTCTTCAGTACCTGTAAAGAGGCGTTCATCCAGCAGCTGTCGCCAATATTGATCAATCCTTCAGAGGAAGCTGGCTGCGTCCGAATGGTCGATAGATAAACATCGAACGAATCCTGAATGCTTTTTTCACGAAGGTTTTGCAAAACGACCCCAGCAAGGTAGGGAATCAACTCAGCTTTGTCAAGGGGCTTTAAGCTTTTGAATTTCTCTTCGAGATTTGATTTTGCCTGCTCATCGATCATCATCTTGAGTCGTTCCTTGACAAAGGGCGGCAACTTAATTTTATCAGCGCGGGCATAGACGATTTTAGCTGGATTGATCCACATGATTCCGCCTGGAAACTTAGCTGGATCCATGTCTGGAGCCACAAGTTTCACAGGGGTCGCCAAAAGACGCAACAGCCGCTCAGTGCGATCTGGATCTTGAAAGAGAGAGGCATCGCAAGGAGAGTCGGCTGTCCGTGTCAGCATGTAAGACGAGAAACAGTTCAAGTGATGCATTTCATAGGTGATGTTTGGAGAACTTGCTTTCAGACGAAAAAACTGCAGCCGCGGCTCTAAATCATAGATCGATAATAGAGGAGCAACATCTCCAGAACCTAAACAAGTTTTACAGAAGGGAACAAAGGAAGTCGCCTCCAGGTAACAGCCATGTCCCAGCAACTCCTGGAATGTTTCAAGTTTAAAATCGCCTGCGGCGCGAGGAAAGATTTTGTTCAAATCAGAAGCGTTTACAAATGGGTCTGGATCGTTTAACAGTCCGAGTAATTTTTGAATAGCAGGATGGCAGCGTTCGCCCGTAGCCCATAATTGGTTCTCAAGCGAGCGAACAACACCCTGTAGACCTTTAGCTCTGGGAGCATCCGGAGCATAGAAAAGGCGGTCAGCCGCAGGCATACGCTTGAGGGCAAATTGAAAATGATTGCGCAGCTGTTGGATCAGACGCGTTTCTAAAGGCAGCTTGGGTAAAGACTGTAGCAGAGGTAGAGGAGCCATTTGATCGCGAATCTGTTGCGGTGAACTCCACTTATTTTGCGTCATGCCACAATAGTCAGTAGGATTCAGGCCTTGATGAGGTAGGACAGGGATGCAGAGCGCAAGGGCGGTTGCCAGTTGTGCAGCCTCTGACTTCAGATTTTGCTGTTGCAGAAGATCTCTCTCAAAGTCGTACATCCCCCCTCTCGCCCTGACCTGTTCGCTAATTTGCTGGATAAACTGAGTGAGATTTCCTCCCTTCTCTGTTTGTTCCAATTTCAGGCGAGCGTCAATAAAGAAGAGTGTTTCAACAAGAAACTGATCAAAGTAGGAGTTGTCGAGCTGCTCCAGAAGCGTAGGACGGCTCTGGAAAAAAATTTCTAAGGGTTGCAGATAAGCTATGCCACCTGGCGGAAGAGTCCAGTCGTGAATGGCACAGCGGGGCATAGCCTGAATAATGGAGTCGGGAGCTTGGAAAATCTTCCGAATCTCACCAAGCGAAGGTGTTGTGATGAGCATCAGAGAGGCTAGATTGACCTGCACCTCGATGGTTTCGTCGTCACTTTGCATGTCGCTTAGACGCATAAAAATAGGTATGGGTGGAAAGAGCTCAAAGAGTTCGGCAGTCCCCTTCCCCTGCACACACCATTGCACAAGAGTATTCACCGCATTATTAGCGATATAATAATTTCCATTCAGAATCAGACTGCCTGTACTCTGCCAGCGCGTTTCGGGATCGATAGGAAAGGGAACAAGATGGGACAAGAATTTGTGTTGGCCCAAGTGGAAAAATGTCGGTCTCGGGCTCGTGAGATCCGTCATGAATTGAAAGAGGGGCAAAGCGCAAGCTTCCTGGCCAATGCTTTCCCCCTTGGCGGTAAGTAACCTCAGATGATCAAATGCCTCGTCAACTTTTCCCGGTTCTCGATTGCTAAAGGTCCGGCCCTTAACTTCTCCCTGCATGCTCAAGCGAATATAGTCTTTTAAAGCCTGGATGATCTCGGCCTTAAACTTCTGAATCTCTGCAGAAGGAGTTCCAGCAGTTGAGAAAACAGTTGCGGGACGTGCGGGGGCAAGAGGTTCCATGCTAGTCATCCTTTTTTTTAACATTACAAAGCAGAAAATATATATAAACATTACAAATTAAGCAACTTATTAAAGAACATCATTGTCAAAACAAATTTTTATTTATAGTATAAATTTAAATGACTCTAAATGGACGAATGCGCTATGCATCCAAATAACCCCGATGCGTGATATGTCTGACGAGAAATTAGCAATTTTGGGAGGCAAGCCTGTCTTTGAAGGTGTTTTCAAAGAGAAATGGAAACGCCCAAAAGAGCAGGAAAAAGCGCTCCTTTCCACGATGATCGACCACAATGATTTCTCAGGTGCAGGCGTGGGCATGGGCAAAGCATTTGAGGATGCTTTTGCCTCTTACATCGGCTGCAAGTATTGCCTGGCCTTCAGCCACGGCACAGATGCCTTGATGGCTGCCTACTATGCCGCAGGAGTTGGTCCTGGGGATGAAGTGATTACTCCTGCCACGGGCTTTATTGGCAGCTATGCGGGAGCCTTACATCTGGGCGCGCGTCCAGTCTTTTGCGATGTGGAACCATACTCCATTCTGATTGATCCCGCATGCATCAGAAAAGCGATTACGCCGCGCACGAAAGCCATCAACATCGTCCATCTCTGGGGAATGGTCTGCGACCTCGATGCGCTGATGGCCATCAGCAGGGAGCATGGCATCCCCCTCATCGACGACGCATCGCATGCACATGGGGGTGAATGGGGAGGAACAAAGCTGGGCAACTTCGACCATGTGACCTGCTTCAGCCTTCAGGGAGTCAATCCGGGAGGCAAAGGCGTTGCCGCAGGCGAAGGTGGAGTCGCCTGCACCAACAATCGTGCCTATTACCAAAGAATGCTGGCCTACTGTCATCTCCATCGCGAGCATCTGCTGGAAGATTTGCAAGGAAGTCCCTATCAGGAGATGGATAGAGAGGTGCTGGGCCTCAAATCGCGCGCACACCCACTTGCCTTAGGGATAGGCATGATTTCGCTTTCGACTTTGAATCTCAGAAATGCCAAGCGGACGGAAAACAGAGAAAAAACTGTGGAAGCGCTGACGGAATTTGATTTCATTTCCATTCCAAAAGGAGCTGAAAAGGGCAAGATGGCCGGATTTTTTGGCGGCTTGAAGTTCCTCTACGAGCCCTCGCGTTTAAGTAACCTGTCTTCTCAGACATTCATCAAATGCCTTCATGCTGAAGGTGTGCCTGTCAAAGGCCCATGGTCAGGATTTTTGGAGTACCGCCACAACATCTTCCGCAAAGGGTTTGACCTGTGGGGCCATGACAGAGGGCCGATTGGAAAACCTTGGGCAGGCCTGGACAATTTTGCTGGGTACAGCGAAACCGATTTCCCCATCTCGGAATCATTAAGCCAGAAAGTGTTTACTCTTCCAAGCTTCGTTGATGTCGATACTGAATACTATCTCAGGCTGGTTCAAGCACTGCGCAAAATCAGAAAGGATCATCAATTGGTTTTGCCGTGATCACAAGAATTTCAGACTATTTAAAAAAATCCATTCCCGGTGCTGATGTGTGTATCGTGGGCGCGGGTGCAGCAGGGCTGGAATTGGCTCTTGCATTATCTGAGAGCTCTCTGTCTGTGATTCTGCTCGAAAGCGGCTATGAGGAATATGATTGGCAGGTGCAGAAACTTTGCAGACTCGAGCAGAAGGGTCGGCGCATTAGATCAGCAGATCACGACAGTTTCTTTGGCCTTGATGTAGCGGAACGTTCCGAGGCGCGCCTGCGCCAGTTTGGAGGCACTCTCAATATTTGGGGCGGCCGATGGAAAACGCTGGATCGCTTTGACTTGCAGGCTAAACCCTTCATTCAAGATAAGGGATGGCCGCTCGATTATGAGGAGCTCTCTCGCTACTATCACAAGATCGCAGAGAGGTATGAGATTGCCGAACTCATGCAGGTGGAGAGGGCTCCATTCTCCCTGTTTCCAAGTTCCAGTTTTTCCAGTGGAGCGTATCTTCTGCAAGGAGTCAGGACCGATATTCACAGCAGATTTTATATGCCCCTGCAGAGCTCCAAAGTCAGAGTGATTTTGGGGGCAAACGTTGTCGATATCCGCCTTTCAAACGACCTGCAGAAAGTGGACCATCTCGTGGTCAGATCGATGGAGGGTCATGAGCAGCCCGTGGAGGCAAACTGCATGGTTCTAGCCTGCGGAACGATGGAAAATGCGCGTCTGCTCCTCGCCTCTAACCGGCAAATCCACACAGGAATCGGCAACCAGAGCGGCTGGGTGGGGAAAAATCTGATCGACCATTTGAAGGGAAGAGCCTACTTAACGCTTTTTCCTCAGCATACAAAAGGACTTGAACATTTAACCAGAAAGATTGGCAGCAAGACAATCGGCTATGACATCAAGATCCATCCCCAACTCCTTAAAGAGTGGGATCTTCCCAACCATAGCCTCTGGATCCTGCGAACTGCTGAGAACTTTGTGTATAAATGCCGTTTCGTCCTCGAGCAGCTACCGAATCCAGACAGCCGCTTCTATCTATCGGAAAAGAGAGACGCGCTCGGCATGCCGATCGGATGCACGGACTGGAAATTCCGCGAAGAAGATCGGCTGTGTTACCTCCGCTTTGTCGAAAAAATGAATCAGCTGCTGAAGGAACATCAGATTGGGACATTAAGCTGCTATGAAATGGAGCAGTACCGGGATTGCAGCCATCAGCTGGGAACGACGCGCATGAGTTTCACCCCTGAAGAGGGTGTTGCAGACAACCATGGCAAAGTATTTGGAATAAACAATCTATTCCTGTTGGGCAGCTCTCTTTTTCCTTCTGGAGGGAATGCCAATCCGACTTTTACTATTTTGGCCCTTGCAAGAAGACTTGGAGATTATTTGCTACGCAGCTCATAACGCTTTTCAAGTTCAGTAGCAGCCTTGACAACTTGGTCGTATGCCAACTAATAGAGAATTCGGGAGCGGATTGTCCCTTCGATCGCTTTCAATGCTTCGATGATGTTGTTTTTGTAACCCGTCGCGATATCAAAAACGACATAACCTACTTCATCTTTGGTGCGCAGAAACTGACCAAGAATGTTGATTCCCCTCTCCGCCATAACGGCGTTTATCTTCGACAGCATCCCAGGAATATTCTGGTGAATATGCAGGATACGATGCGCATTCTCATTTGGCGGCAACGCAAGCTCGGGAAAGTTGACCGCTCCTTCCGTGCTTCCCCGGTTGACACAGTGGATGAGCTTTTGTGAGATAGCCAGACCGATATTCTCCTGAGCTTCCTCAGTCGCTCCTGCCACATGAGGAGTCAGAATGGCATTCTCAAGTCCTTGGAGCGGATTGACAAAAGAAACGTCGCCTCCCTCAGGCTCCCCTGGAAAGACATCCACCGCGGCTCCCTTGATTACCCTCTTTTTTAAAGCCTCGGCCAAGGCGGCATTATCGACGACACTGCCACGGCTAGTATTGATCAATAAAGCCTCTTTTTTCATCAGCGCCAGCTCCCGCTCGCCGATCATGTTTTGCGTACCGGGAGTCTCGGGAACATGCAGCGTCACGATATCTGAGATTCTAAGAAGCTCCTCTAAGCTTCCCATGGGTCTGGCATTGCCAAGCGAAAGCTTGCGGTCGATGTCGAAATAGACGATCTGCATCCCCATCGCTTCTGCCAGAACCGAGACCTGCGACCCGATGCGGCCATACCCCACAATCCCAAGCGTCCTGCCGCGCAACTCATGCGCCCCCTTGGCACTCTTTTTCCACTCCCCGCGATGGGCTGCGCTGCTTTTAGCAAACAAATCGCGCACCAAGGCTACAGAAAGACCAATGACCATCTCTGCCACGGAGCGCGTGTTGGAATGCGGATCGTTGAAAACCGGAATGCCCTTCAGCATCGCCGTCTTCAAGTCCACCTGATTGGTGCCAATGCAGAAGCAGCCAACAGCCAGCAGTTTGGGACACTGTTCAAGCACACCTTGCGTCACATGCGTCCTGGAACGAATGCCGACAATGCGCGCCGTATGGATGCGGTCGATCAGCTCCTGTCCTTCCAGAGCCATCGGAAGAGAGTCTACATCCGTAAAGCCATCGGCCTTGAAAGATTCAACCGCTTTAGGATGAATATCTTCCAGAAGGACAACCTTCATTTTTTCTTTGGGGTAGGAGTGCTGAACCATATCCGCACGATATTCCACACCCTTTAACCCGTCAATCGCCTTGACCC
>JAJFUZ010000173.1 GCA_021372155.1 Parachlamydia sp.
TATATTCGGAAATAAGATTCTGTGTGTCCGATTTTTTAGGTTTTCTTTCAGGCATGATAGTTCCATCTTCAAGTTGTTTTCCGGCTTTAGTCCAGTATTGTTTTGTCTGGAAAAATGTATTTTCATGAAAGTTCATTTTAAAAAATGTTTTTATAATATTTTATAATAAAGATGATTTTTAGTCAGGCTTTATTTGTACATCCACCTTATGAAGCGTCCTGTTGTCTTCTCCAATTCAAATAGACTTCTACTTGTGCTCGCTGGTTGGGAAAGGCGAGGACCATGTAGGAATTGATGGTAGCTTGACGTGGAAATACGGAGACAAGGTTGTGATAGGCCCTTTCGAATAACTCAAATTCTGCGGGCGAAATTCTGTCGGCAATAGGGGCTGGAACTCGGATGACTTGAGGAGGGGCTGCTACAGGGGATTGTTGGGCCACTTTCTGCGCCGTGGAATTCAAATCTTTGGGACCGAGGACTTTGATCTCTACTTTCAGGACCATTTTAAAATAATTGAGATGCATCATTTTGAGAAAAGCGGCGACAAACCTCTGAATCATATTCAGAGAATAAACATGATAGTGGGAGTCAACCTTAACGATCACGATGCGGCGCCATTGATTCCATCTTCCGAGCACACATGAATTTTTCTCATGATAGGGGATGGCTTGAATCGAAGCATAATTACCGATTTTCATATCTTATTCCTTATTAGTTTTTGGCTTATGTTATCATTAACACAATTTTATTTCATGACTTCAAAAAATCTGCTGTCAAGAAAATGTCGCGTGCGTAATGTATAGATTTTGAACACAGGAGCCCGTATGCCCTCGCTAAAATCGATTGTCATCTTTTTTGCCGGTGTTGAGACATTTCATGCCTTTAACCACATGATTTTGCCCTATTACATGGATTTTCCGATCCATACGAAATTTGGCGAGATCACGGCGTCGCTCAATGTCATTGGGGTTGTCGTGAATACGATCCTGGCTGTCCTCCTTCTGTTGTGGGCAAGGCGTCTGTCGAAGCCATGAAGGTAAAGCGGGAATCACTTTCAGATCTTCTGCAAAAAGTTCTTGACCTGACGGTAAAAAGCGAAGTCATCACCTATCGAAAGCTCTTTTCTATCTTTGCAGGCAAGGGCTATGCAGCACTCATCATCCTTCTCAGCCTGCCCTTTTGCTTGCCTATCCAGATTCCGGGGTTTTCGACGCCCTTTGGATTGATACTTGCTTTCATTGGCTTGCGCATCGCATTCGGTAAGCGCCTCTGGTGGCCGAAATGGTTGCTGGAAAAAGAGATTTCCGGCCAAGCCCTGCAAAAAGCAGTGAGCAAGTCGATGGGTTTTGTGAAAGATCTGCAGAAGATCGTTAAGCCGCGCCTGGAGACTTTGACAGCAAACCCAATTCTGCGCCGCTTGCACGGTATTTTAATTTTCCTGCTGGCCCTTTTACTATCCCTGCCCTTGCCAATCCCTCTGACAAATATGCTGGCGGCTATTCCCATTCTATGCATAGGCCTGGGATTGCTTGAGGATGATGGCGTTGCTTTGCTGGTGGGGTATGGGCTGGCTTTGGTTTGTTTCGGTGCTTTCATAGGATTATTTTTCCTCGGGAAGCAAATTTTGCCCTAAAAATTTGACAATGAAGTGATCCTCATGAATTACTGGTTAATGAAAACGGAGCCATCGACCTATTCGATTGATGACTTGAAGCGCGAAGGAAAATCGGCCTGGGAAGGGGTACGCAACTTTCAGGCGCGCAACTACATGCGCGATGGGATGAAAATCGGCGATCTGGCTCTCTTCTATCACTCCGTCATCATCCCTCCAGGTGTTGCCGGGGTCTGCCGCATCTGCCGCGAGAGTTTTCCTGATCATACGGCTTTAGATCCCAAAAGCCGTTATTTCGATCCGAAAGCCTCGCCTGAGAATCCGATCTGGATGATGGTCCAGGTGGAATTTGTCGAAAAATTTCACCATTTCGTCACATTGGAAGAATTGAAAGCCGATCCGCTTTTTGAAGGACTTAAAGTCTTGCAAAAGGGGAGCCGCCTTTCGATCATGCCTGTGGAGTCCAATCATTTCAAACTGATCTGCAAACTGGGCCGCCAAGGAAGATGAGCCTGCAGTTGCTCGAGGAACAGCTCCTGGAGGAATTGCGCTTCCTGGAATACCTTCCAAAGCCCTGGCTGCCAGAAAAGGAGGGGCTTCTGGATGTCGCCATTATCGGAGGAGGGATGGCGGGCCTTGCCGCTGCCTTCGGCCTCATGCGCGAAGGGATTTCCAATATCCAGGTTTTTGATGAGTGTCCCGAAGGCTTTGAAGGCCCCTGGGCGACCTTTGCGCGCATGCGCATTTTGCGCTCGCAAAAGGCATTGGTTGGGCCGGCCCTCGATATTCCCAAACTGACTTATCAGGCCTGGTACCGCGCACAATATGGCGAGGAGGAATGGGAGAAGCTCTATAAGATCCCCACGCTCTCCTGGATGGAGTATCTGCGTTGGTACCGCCGTGTGCTGAACATTCCTATGCAGAATGGGTGCCAGGTGACTCTGATCGAGCCTTCAGAGGATGGATTGCAACTGACGATTGAGGGAAAGCCTTCGCGCATGGCTCGCAAAGTGGTTCTGGCGACGGGTAGGGGAGGATTTGGCAAATGGATTGTACCCGAACTGTTTCGTCATCTACCGAAAGATTTCTATGCCCATACGAGCGAGTGGATCGATTTCGCAGATTTCAATGGCAAGGAGGTTTGCATACTGGGAGCCGGCTCTTCTGGGTTTGACGCCGCTGCAGAGGCGCTGGAGAAGGGAGCCAGCTCGGTCACCATCCTGGAGCAGCGCCAGGTTATCCCCTTCATCAATAAGTTCGCCAGCACCTTCTATTGCGGCATCACAGAAGGCTTTTACGACCTGCCGGACGAAGCTAAGATAGGCTTCATCCAGCATGGTTTCGATACCGGCGCCCCGCCGCCATTCGAGTCCTTAGACCGGGTGAAGGGCTATTCTAACTTCAAAGTTCTGACTGGGGTGGAGATCGAAAAAGTAGTGGAGCGGGAGGGATCCCTTATTCTTGAAACCAATCGTGGCCAGCTGCAATGCGTTTTCACGGTCTTTGCGACAGGCTTTGCGGTCGATGTCCACGCACAAGAAGAACTGAGGGCTTTTGCTGATGATATCCTGCTATGGAAAGAACGTTATTCCGAATCTGGATCTTTGGGGAACGCCCCGTATCTCGGCACACATTTTGAATTTCAGGAGAAAGTTTCCGGCAGAGCGCCCGCTCTCAAACATCTGTACTGCTATAACTATGCGGCGACCCTCAGCCACGGCAACGTCAGCGGCGATATTCCGGCGATAGGTGCGGGAGCCATGCGGCTCGCGAAGGGGATCGCTTGCGATTTCTTCACCCAAAATTGGCTGGTCTATCTGCAGCGCCTTCACGCCTATACCACGCCTGAATTTCTAGCAGGCGATTATCCCTTTATTCTGTGATGATGATGGCGCGGATGCCGTCCGCGCAGCGCATCTGCCAAGGCTCTGAAGAAGGCTGTAAGCGCATTCAGAATTTTTTCCAGCAGCGATGGCGATACCGGTTTTTGAGGATTCGGGATTTTATTGTTAACAGGGCCTGGTTTTGTGTTCGGTTTCGTATAAAAGGTCGAACGCCCTTGTCCGTTTTGAATCAGGACACCTTGGGAAATCCATTTGCTGGTGTATCCGTTGGCCTCGGACCTCTCCATCGCGAACACTGTCAAAAGGTCTTCGCGCGTCAGAGAAGTTTTATTTTGGAACAGTTTTGCAAGACCCAGTTTCACCTGCTCGAGGTCGCGAGGATTGTATTTGCCGGAAGGCTGGATTGCAGGTGTGGCTGCAAGGTTGACACCTCTGGTGTATCGCGTATCAGTTCCATGCCCTTCTTTGCTGATATATCCCGCCTTGATCCAATCTTCCAAACGCTTGTAAGCGGCCTGTTTATCGATGCGGAATCCCGAGATTACTGTGTCTCGATTCAGGTGGGTATTGGTGCGGAAATACTGTTCCAACCACGCACGGTCCTCTTTGGAGTGTTCCGCGTGGGCCGCTTGCACCGGAGTTGGGCTCCAGGCTTGATAGGGTTCCTGCTCCGAAAGCACTTCGACAGCGTGCAGGAGATGGTCGCTGGCCTTGGCATTTTGATTCATCGGCAGATGTCTGATTTTTGATACTGAGGTGCCCTCGGCTCCCTTTTTGCCGACAAAAATCCAATCCAGATGGCGCTGGTGGCGGCTTTTGCTCGTCACGATCTTGTTGCCGGCGGCATCTGCAGTCACAGTGCGGTAACGGTAAGGTGATTGTGAAGTTTGCAGCAGGGAGCGACAGATGGCGTGGGATCCAGTCAGCTCTTCATCCAAATCCGAATTGAAGTCGCCAGCCAGAATGAGTTCCGAGATCTTTTCATCGCTCGATTCAATTTGTTTGCGAAAGGCCTGCAGCTGGCGTTCGCCCAATGTGTTTCCGCGGCTTGCGCCGCCATATAAATGCATACAGGCGACGCGGACGGCTTTGCGAGTTGTCTTATCCTGCAGATCGACCTGTTTGAAGGAGCGCGTGCAGGTCCGCCCCTCTTCAACGGAGGAGTATTCCCCCCGATTTTCTCCCAGCTGCTCGAATTTATCTCTTTTATATAAAATCGCGAGGCCGGTCGCATCTTTCTTGGATTCAAATAGATAAGCGTAACCCAGCTTACTGATCTCCTCGGTTAGAAAACGCTGATCTTCGCTTTGGCCGCTTAGCTCCTGGAGACAAACGATGTCTAGATTGCACCGTTTCACATTGTCTAGAACGTGATGCTTGCGAGTCGACCAGTCTTCAAGGTCCCTTTGACCTGGTTTGGCGACATTATAAGTTCCAATCGTAATAGACATAATTCTCCTAATAAAAGAACAAGTTTAATTCATATCTATTAATAGAAAATAAAGAATAAGTAAAACTTATTTTAAAATATTAATTATATTATAATTAAAATAAGTGAGTTTTAGTTATGGATAATGAATTTAATAGGTTAAATAACGCTGTCAATTGGATCGAAACTAATATGGCAGACGTCCGGCAAAAGCTGGAAAACAGGGGAAAATTTACCCCTAAGGAGTCTGCAGAACAAATCAAAAGCATTCGTCAAGTCATCCGAACAAACTTAGCAATCAATCAGTCTATACATGGAGAATTTAAAAATGCACTATCTGTTCAGGAACACTCCCTAATTATAAGTAAAATTGGCCCTCTGACAGAAAAAGTCATGCAACTCTATTTTAAAGCTGATCAGGAAATGGAAAGAATTTCAGCTGCTACTGGCATTCCCCATAAGAAAATTGCGGACTGGTACAGTGCAGATGATGAGCTGTATCCGCTTGTCGAAGCGGGTGCCGAGGAAGTACAGGATTTTGAACAGCATGCGGCATCTTTCGAGACATTGTTTGCCCGGTTTCAAGAGACGCTTCATCTGACAGGCAAGCAAACGCCTCAAGAGAAGTTGGCAGCAATCGCCACACACTTGAAGTTGTCCAAATATGAAATCAGACAATCCATTCGTTTGGGCAACTGGGAGCAGCTCATCCAAGAGCAGCAGGAGGTTCTTCGCAAGCATGCCCCTTTGATTAAGCAATTTGAGACAGTGCAAAAAGAGGGCAAATTGGATCCCACTGCCCTAGGTGACAGAAAGAGAGAGTTCGTCAATCTCAAACACCTCACTTATGCTCTCCGAACTGCCGCCAAGGTCGAGCGTGTGGCTGATGGGGCGCTGGCAGTTTATGAAAAAAAGAAAAAGCGCCATTTCCGCGCTTCCAAGGTTGAGATTCGTCTCCAATCCACAGGCAGCCAGCTGCATGTTGCAACCAGCTATGGGCAAAAGAAATTGGGCGAAGGTGGCGCTGGTCGGGTTGAGAGAGGGGTGGACCTTGCCACAGGAGAGCCGCATGCCTATAAAAGTCCCACATCAAGCGAGGGAAACAAAGAGCTGCAGAATGAGTTTGACAAGCTAACCTTCCTGCATCGGAATGGTGTGGTCCCGGGGATTCAACTCCCTCCCTTTCGCTTGCTGCATTATGCCGATGGAAAGTTCGGCGTTGAGCATCGCCTCTATGATGGGGACTTTAATCGACTGCCCGAAAATAAAGCCATCAAAGCCCACGCAGCCTTGCAACTGCTCCAGGGATTGCACATCTTAGCCTCCCAAGGTTTGCTGCATAAAGATATCAAGCTGAGCAATATCTTTGTCAAGAAACAGGCCGAGGGGCGTTTTCTGGTCCATCTGGCCGATTTTGGCGGGGTGCGCTTTCTACACGAAATCGACATGAATAAAGAGATCAAAAACTGGGATATAGGGAGAACGGACAGATGCTTTGGCGATGGGGATGAAGATAGGGCCAAAGAAGCACTCGAAGCGGGTGATACGGAGCGGCTCCATGCCATTTTGCAAAAATCTTCTATATACGCCTTGGGGTTATGCCTGCGCTTCATTTTTAAAGGGGATGGCAAAGATGAGGACTTAAATGCCTATCCCAAAGAACTTGTCGATCTATTGAATCAGATGACCCATCCGGATGTCGAAAAGCGTCCCATGCCTCAAGAAACTCTTGAGCGTTTCCTTGGAGTTCTGCCTAAGATCGTTTGATGGGTCAGGTCTGACCCCCAAGTTGATTAATGTAGCTTGTTGAAAGTCTGTAATTAATGGTCAAAATTTATTTAAAAAAAATTGATTAATAATCCGATATTTGCTAATATTAACTTCTTAATTGGAGGAAAAATTATGGCATACTCTGTTTCATGGAATAATCCCTATGCGGCACAAAATGTACCCCAAGGGTACCAACCAAAAAGTCATTATAATTATGTCAAAGAGGTCGGCCAAGTGTTGAAAGGCCAAACGGATAAGATAATGGCAATTTGGTACAACAGAGATTACAGCAATGGTGACGCTGTCCATATGGAGGATGGAGAGCAGCTCTTTCGCAACATTTTTGAATCCCGTTCCGGTCTGGTTCCGGAGTTTCTATCTCTTTTCAGCGATGAAAACCTTCGTCCGATACCAGACAACATCTGGTATGAACTGGCGAATTCGCATTTATCGAGAGGTCAAGTGGATGCTGTTCGAAAAGAGCTGCTGCGGCAGCATGCGCCTCCCCCTCAGCTTGCAACAAGCGAAGCGGTCAACTACTTTCATCAGAGAGTGGGTGGACAGCCACGTCAAGCCCCTCCATCTCAAGCGGAAGTGACCGCCTCACAACATCCACAAAAAGCATACAGACCCAAGCATCCCCTGACCAATATCGATGATATTGCAAAAGTGTTACGCGACCAAATTGATAAGCTTACAGCTGTGTGGCATAACAGAGGGTACACAAATAAAGGTCCTTTCAAACTGTATGATGACAAGGATCCTGGCAAGGGTGTTTTTGGAAATTTTGTTAATTGCTATGT
>JAJFUZ010000183.1 GCA_021372155.1 Parachlamydia sp.
ACTTCCTGACCGCCGCTTGCCAGATGTCTCATCTTTTCCTGTAGCTTTTTCCTGGCCTCTTCGCCAGAAAGCGGAGTCAGTAATAGAGCTGCTAATGCAGCCAAAGAGCCACCAACAAAAGCCCCATAAAAAAACTGCATGCCTGTTTTGGTGTTCATATGTTTACCTCGCTGGATTAAGCTGCTTCATGAATCGCAGACCCATGTTTGCCCAGTCAACGATTTCATCCAAACTGGATTGCCCCTTTTTCTTGCCCGACGCTAACTTCTCCACGAGCATCTGGAGCGTCTCTTTCCAGTCACCAGCCTGCTCCTCTAACTCTCCCCAGGCATCCTTACCCTTATCTTTGGCTTTAGAAAGAAATGTCTCTGCATCTTCGCGGATATGCTCATATTTGTCGCCGAGCACATCGCGCAGCTCTTTTCCAGATTGAGGAGCTAAAAGCAGAGCGGCTATAACGCCAACAATCGCTCCAACCGCTCCTCCCACTAGAAAAGTCTCCTGAGATTCCAGATTTTCTTTAACTGTTTCAAGAGTTCCTTTTCCATTTCCACAAAAATGCTGACACTCATCAACAATCTCCTCGCGCAACTTGCGGCCCGATAAAGGAGCAAAGAGCAATCCTGCAACGCTTCCAACCAAACTTCCCACAAGGGCACCCTTGATAAAATCTGCTTGCATTTTCATATGCTATCTCCTTTGTAAAAGTTGTTTACTCAGTTTCAGACTTACTAACATCCAGTCCACCAGGTCGTGCGAAAGATTTGGGTCATTTTTGATGACTACCGTCTCTCTTTCACATACCTCTCCCATTGTTTCGAGACTTCGAAACAAGGGATCACATTTTCTCATTTTGTTCTCCAGCGCAGTGACAAGTCGAAAAAGCGCTGTCAAAGTCAAGATCAAAGCAAAAGCAAGAACGGCGAAAATAATCACGGCGATCACCGCACATACTTCACAGATCATAATGCCTCCTGTTGACATCTTTCATCTTACTTGAAACCCAGCATTGCATCGGATGCAGTTTGAAGCAATTGTTTTGTTAAAAATGTTCGGACGAACCATTTACTAAACGAAGAATACGACCAGATTAATATATTAAAGGACGAGCCACAACAAATTAATACACAAGAACAAACGCTTGAGCGAAAATGATGTTCACCCTTCCGAAGGAGGGGCAAATTTAACAGTAAACCCATTTAATCGTGAGGTGTTATGAAAGAGCAAACCATCGCATATCTTCTCAGAGAAGAACTGAAGGACATTTTTCATGCTGAGCAACAACTTGTCAAAGCACTCCCTAAAGCCATCCAGGCTGCAGCCACAAGCGATTTAAAAAAAGGTTTGGAGCTACATCTGGAAGAAACAAAAGAGCAGGTAGAGCGTTTGAAAGAGTGTTTTGCCATTTTAAATACAAGCGCAAGAGGCAAAGCATGCGCAGCAATGGAAGGACTCGTGCATGAGTGTCAGGAATTAATAAGTGATTACGATCGATCTTATGTGCGTGATGCCGGACTCATTAGCAAATGTCAACGAATTGAGCATTATGAAATTGCTACCTATAGCTCCTTATTCCTTTTTGCTCAAGAACTGGAACTGGATCGCGTGGCAGATCTCTTAGAAGCCACGCTAAACGAAGAAATTCAGGCCAACAAGAATCTTGCCACTCTGCTGGAAGGGGGTATTCTTTATTCAGGCATTAGTCAAAAAGCACTAGCTGAATGTTGAACATTTCAGTCCCGGCTCATTATTTTATGGGCCGGGACATTGACGTATCTCCTTTGTACATAGGCAGATATTTCTAAAATATAAGTTGATATAAATTCCCAATAAAACAACAATCAAAAACAACACTTTGCTGCACGACGCATTTTGCGGGCTGACAGCGATTAACTCATAAAACGCAGGATGATTGCATGTACCTTTTGCTACTGTTTACAAGCTTCAATCTCTGTTTTTTCACACTGTTGGATGGATTAGAAAAAAATCGCTCTGCTGAGCGAAGAAGCAATAGTGAAATTCAAATAGGATCCCATAAAATTGGACCTGACCACCCTCCTTTTATTGTCGCAAAACTCTGGGGCAATCACATCGGATCTTTGCAGAAAGCTTTGGAAATTGTAGAGGCAGCTAAAGAAGCCGGGGCGCATGCAGTGAAACTGCAGACATACACCCCAGACACCATCACACTTGATATCAAAGAGGGAAAATTTTTAATCAGTCATCCCCAGCAAAAAACACAAAATATATCGCTCTATGACATTTATGAAGAGGCTTACACAGCCTGGGAATGGCACAAACCCATTTTTGAACTTTGCCAT
>JAJFUZ010000230.1 GCA_021372155.1 Parachlamydia sp.
TTTATGCAGCACTATACCCATGAGCTGTCCGGACATGTCGCCGAGCTGAATCGACAGGTTGGCGCCATGCGCGACGTGGCCCTGCAAGGGGGCAAAAGCTTGGAGGCGTTCATCCAGAAGTTCGTGGACAGCGCAGACCCCGATTTTAGGGCTCAAGGGCAACTGATGCATCAGATGTTGCATCGCTGGCACCAGCTCTCAGACGGCCTGACATCGCTTCATCATGCCGCCCTCTGGGAGCGCCCCTACCTGTTTTTCAAATATCTGGACAGTGGAGTCTTGCATGACACCTGGCGCACTTTTGCGCCCGGCATTCCATTGACGATTGAAGGGGCTTGTTATGCCTTCGCAGGACTGCTGATAGGCACGGCGCTCTTCAAGCTTATCCGCAGCCTGATGCGGGCCCTGTTTTCTCGTCTTAAACCCATCCAAAAGCCCGTTTAATAGATTGTATATTGACGGAAAGGAGGGGAGATAATCTCCCCTCCTATGCAGAAAGTTATTCCGCTTTCTTCTCAGGCGAAGCAGGCGCTACGGTTGCAGCGGGTGCAGCAGCCACTGTGACTGAGGTTTCTGGCGATGAACCTGGCGATGGGGGGGCAGAAGCTGTAGCTGGTCTTGGAGCTTCCGAGGGGCCTATAGTCCACCACTTTCTGAAGCGTGTTGTATAGGTCCCGATTGTTCCGTAAAGACGCTGAAAGGCACCATCTTTATCTCTGACTTTGTCTTTGACCTTATCCAGAGGGGTTGCAAGATGATCATGCACTGTTTGGCTGAGTGTGTTCAGCTCTAGGTTTAATTTGCCATGCTGATCGTCGAAAGCCCCTTTTGAAGCCTTTTGCTGATCTGAGATTTTTCTATTAAGCGTTGGTGTTTCAATGCAACGTGACGGGAACTCCTTGAGCCAGCCATTTTCTTTATCTGTAAATGGAGTGGGAAGAACGTCAATCGTCAGATACTTCAGATTCACAAGAGTACCAAACTGCTTTTCGAACGAATTGGGGTTGTCGATTCCCTCCAACTTATCCTTAAGTTCCTTGCTTGCAGCTTCTGATAGGGTAGTTTTTTCAATTTCAGAATTCCAGCTGGCATCAACCTGGCCTTTGAGAGCCTCGAATCCAGATTTCAATTCTGCCGCTTTGGCACGATGCTTAACTGCAAAGTCAGCAGTTAACCATTCAGACTGTTTAGCGAGCAACTTGATCATGGCATTGTTAAAGCTGTCTGCAAGCGCTGGAGCCTTTGTTGCCACAACACTCTTCTTGAGAACCTCTGCTTTACCATACATGTTGTTGACATCGGCCGCGGTTGCAGGGGTGTCTGTGATCTCAACCACGAAAAACTTCAGGCGCTCTTCCAGGTCCTTCTGCAACAGCTGGGACAGCTCAGCATTTTCGGGCTGCTGGGTGAGGAGCGTTGTGAGATAGCTGATTCGCACGTCTAGAATATCGCAGCAGAGACGGTCTGTGCCGGCTTTGATCAAGGCCCATGATTCTTCTAGTTTCTTTGTGATGACCTCTTTCTTCAAATTCTCAAATATAGGATCGGGTTTAATCGATGTGGGGTAGACAAGGGAAGCCCCATAGGTAAAAAACTGATCCATGGCAGGATATTGGGGAGGTTTGGCTGCCTCGGCTTTAAGTCGGTTATACTCACCCTTTAGTTTTACGATCTCTCTCATTATTTCGATGGAATTTTGCCCTTCTGCGATCTTTTGGGGTAAGCTGCGTTCCTGCACCAACAGTTCATACAGTGGGAGAGGGATATTTTGAGAAGTCCTGTTGGACCAAGAGGCTATGACGCAATCATTACACAAATTTGCAACGGTATGAATTCTCTCCAGTATGGTGGTTCGGGTCAGATCTCTAAAGAGTGCTAACTGCCCGGACACATGTGCTTCATCAGCTTGCATCTGTGCAATTAGGACGCGAATTCTTGATGCGCGCTGCTCTTCAGAGAGTGTAGAATCCGGTGCAAGCAGTAATTCACGGATTTGCGTACTATAGTTTGCAAGTCTGAGAACAGCAGGAAAATTCGCAAAGTTCTCTGCCCGAAGGATCTCAGTTCTTCTCTTCAACCGTGCGTCTGCTGCATCCCCACAACTTACCAATGCCACATTTGGCGGAGTAAGTCTATTGCGCTCTTGCGCAATCTGAGTACCCAATTTGATCAGATCTTGCGTGTGTTCCTGGCAAAGTGCGGCGTCGCTGCGAACAGCCGCCTTGATTGCATAATTGGTATAGGATTCCACGCGGCTTCCATCTTCAATCCGATAAAAGTTGCATTTTTGCTCCAACGCGGAGGTTCTTTCGGACAGACTTTGAATCTCAATCTTGGGTTTCTCTGGACGAGGAAGGCCATTCTCAACCAGGGCAGTTTGCAGCCGTGCTGTAATTATTCTTGCAGTATCTCTCTTTGCCTCTTCATCCAAAAGGGCAGAATATTCCGCCAGGATGACCGTTTTCAAGGCGTTGATTTTCTGGATACATGCGTCTGTGTCCTTCCCCACAGATTGCGCGACTTCCGTTTGCAAACTCAGCATATGCTGGATTGCTGCTCCCGAATTGGGAGCTGTTGGAGCCTGAGCCATGAGAAACCTCCTGAAAAGTTGTTAACTCACTAAATTCCTGATTATCGCAAAAATAAATTTTAATGAAATTTATTTTTGGTGATTATTCTGG
>JAJFUZ010000196.1 GCA_021372155.1 Parachlamydia sp.
CGATATGACTAAGCGCATTGAACAAATAGGGAAACAGCAGCTGACGCAAGCGGCGATAGGTCGAAGGGACGTGCTGATAAAGAAGATGAATGTGATCCATTCGATAGCGTGGAAACTGGCCTAGATCATTCAAATAAAACCGATCGCGTACCCGCACATATTGCACTGGACTGCCTGGATCAATAGGCAAATCATCGATCAAGCTCACAAGTTCGCTGTCAGACCAAGTATGAAATTGCTGAGGATGAATATGTAGATCACGAAAGAGTGTGAGACACCGTTCCCTTTGGGGAATAGGCAGCCGCACCAAAAGCTGTTTGATCTCGGCAGGAGGAATTTCCAGAAGCTTTTCCGCTGAGCGTTCGAAAAAACTGGTCGCAAATGTGATGTCAGTACAATCTGTTTCTTCAATCACAGAATAGTATAGTAAAAACTGTTCATGCATTTCATTATTTGAAAAGCTATTCTTCTCTAGGTTCTTGCTCAGGAATGTGCAAAAACAACGCCTCTTGAGTTCCTGGGGCATTTCGATCAGCTTCTCGAAAATAGAGCCTATCTCAACTGCTGCCATTTGGAGAGAAACCTGCTTTTCGAAGTCGTTCGCTTTAATAGCTTTATGAATGACAACGGAGTTTAACCATATGTGTAAACTGGAGTCATCTTCGTTGAGCATCTTCTGCACTCTTTCCCTATGTTTGACGAAGAGAAGATCGCACAAATAAAGAAATGTGGAGCGTGGTATTTTCCACTCTGCGAGCCTGATCAAGGCTTTTATGACCAAATCTTGATCGCGAAATCGAATCTGAAAGTTTGTTTCCAAATACTCTTTGACAGTTTCAGGGTCGACAGTTTTGCTGTCGTTTTCAGGGCTGAAGAAGTCTCCCGGTGAAAATCCAGGAGGAACAGAGTCTGGTTTTGCATCTTTCCAATTCGGCTCAGGCAGGTGAAAAGAACTCCCTTCATGACCCCGCGCTTTCAACCAGGCTAACATCAATTCTCGATTAAAATATGTTTTTTGAGGATTATTCTTTGGAAACAGCCGTTTATCGTGAAAGAGCCAAC
The DNA here is from genome assembly GCA_021372155.1 of Parachlamydia sp. GTDB lineage: Bacteria > Chlamydiota > Chlamydiia > Chlamydiales > Parachlamydiaceae > JAJFUZ01. The sequence continues at coordinate 1,063 of JAJFUZ010000196.1, forward strand.
GATTGTCTCCTTTTTGCACGTAGGCGATGGGAGTCTGTGAAGATTCTGTTGAAAACCTGTTACATCCCTGGGTCAAGGTCTTAAAATAGTCGGGATGCACATAGACGGCTTCAGGAAACCCCATCGCTTCCACCTCGGGCGTGGCTGGAAGAATGGGATGTGCAGGCGCGAGTTTCGGAACAATCGCGCTGACTTCCTTGAGAACATTGCAGCAATCCTCCTTCAGAATAATCGTCAGCGCGTTCAGAATGACAATTTTATCGGGTACCTGTGAACGGAGAATCTCATTGACCAGCTTGATAACGGCTTCTTTTTGTTTCGGAGCTTTCCAATTGAGCGTGCTTCTCTCGTGGCTTAACGGAAGGGCATTAAAGGAGACAACCAGCACTTTGGGAACTCTCACCCCGTTATCCTGCGGGAAAGTGACTACAGGACGCCCCTTCTCTGCGATTACCAGTTTGCCCCCTTCTGAGACCTGTTCCGGTGAATAGAGGAGCGTGACACCGGGAAAATCGACTCTCTTCAACCCTTCCAGCGTGTTAACCTGCTTTCCATTCACAAAAAGGGGTGTCGGCATGAGATGCTCAAACATCGTTGACAACCCCTGCACAACCTCCAGAAAGTGATTTTCTAAAAGAGGGGAACAGACAGTAACATCGCTTCCCGCCATCAGCTTCTCTTTAGGCTTCAAGCGCCACACCAGTCTCCTCTTCTCTTCCTTAACCCCCTTATCTTCCTTTTTCTCTACCTCTTCCTTAAATGTGATTTTAAACGAGGTATCGCCTTGCTTTGTCCAAAAGACCAGTTTCTTTTTGCTCTCAAACAGAGGATGCGGCACTGGTGAATCGATGCAAACAGGCTTGCCGGGGCTTTTTCGAAAAACGACATCTTCCACATGGCCATCCCGGAGCAGGGGTAGATGAATTTCGCTATCACCTTCGGCATTCCTGGAAAACTGAGGTTTGGGTTTTTCTTTCCAATGGTATGTGAGATAATAATACAGGGACTGAAATCCCTGCCCAAAGCGCCCCACCACACCGGCAAGGCCTTTTTCGATATTAAAACTCATTTCGGGGTTCGAGGTTAGCCCTGGAACAATGAGCCGAGGGATTCCCTTGTAGCCCAAACCTGTTCCCTTATCGCCAATTGTTAGTTTACGACCTTGTAACGTTACCTGCACATGTTCCATTTCTCTCTTGGCCACGGCCTGAGCGTCACACGCATTGCTGATGCCTTCTCGCAGGCTATCGAGAATGGGATTGGCGACTTGCTGGAGCGCAAGACAGCGGATGTGATGCTCATATTCCTCTCTGACGGCTGGATCGACAGGCCTGTTAAGAAAACGGACAAACTCTTCCGGACTCTTGGGAAGCTCATCTGGTTTGGCAGATGCAAATAAGAAGATGCTGTCAATCAAATCAAAATAGGGATAATTGACAGAATGCGGGGGTTCCAATTTATTTTACCTTTGTAACACTATAAACTTCTTAATTTTACAATAATTGAAATAGATTGTCAAAAAACTCTACCGAAAATTTTGGCATTTTTTGGATGCGTCGCATTCCCTCGATCATTTAGTCATTGAAAAAATTTGCATAAAATAAGCCATCTGTGTCATATACATGGAATGACACAAAATTGAAAAGTAACCACATAGCCTAACCTTAAGTACCATAGGAGTACGCAAATGAAACTCTTCAAGAAGTTTGTAGCGCTGGCAACATTTGTAGCAATGATGGCAACATCGGCTCATAGCCTCAACGCTCAGGAATACATGACGGAAACAGGCGGCTGCGGCTATCAGGAATGCCGTCGCGTCCCAAGCTTGGCTCCAGCCATTGCTCTCGGCACAATCGCTATCATTGCGATCGTGGCAGTAGCTGTTCAAAACAGCTCACACCACCACCACGGCCACTCCCATAGCTAAGAGCGAATGGATTCGAACAGAATAAGAAAAGGGGCGCTATGCGCCCTTTTTCTATTTTTGTCCCTTTTTTCTTGCTCAAGCTGCCCTCAGTGGCATCTGGAGGAAGCCGTTACCTGCGATCCTCTTTTCCGCTCCAGCAGGCTTTTTTATGACAATCTGGATCCTTATTGTCAGGTCGAGCTGGAACTTGTCCAAAGCGCATCGGGCCTGAGAGTGTATGTCGACACTTTCTCCAGGCCACTATCAAACAGCAATGTTTTTCCGATTACGCTCACAATCGAAGAAGAAGCTCAGATCTATTCAGCAGAGCTTTTACTGGGTGGACAGCGGCTGCTATTGCCCGATGCAGCCCGTGATGCCATCGTCGATGCCCTGCTCAATGAGAAATGTGTACAAATTGACGCAGGGCCCTATCAGGCAACCATCCTGCCGACAAAATTTCGCAGATATTTCAATAAATTAGGATGCTAAAGCGGTTTCGACCGCTTCGAAGTATTGATCCACAAAGAGGAGCTGTTTGCGCAGCATGAGCGACTCTGTGGAGTCATCGTGAAGGCGATGGAAAAAGCTGCCGAACATGTAGCGGTATTCCAGGAGCTGCTGGGCGATGCTGGCATATCTTTCCTCTTTTCCTGGCTCTTCATCCTTGGAAAGGCGCTGTGCATAGGCTAAGAAATCCTGAAGGTAGCCCTTCATGTCGCTCAAGTCCACTTCGATCTCATGGGCGTGCCTCGGTGTATCGTGGCTGGATACCCAGGAGTCAAGCTGCTGGATGAGGCGTTTGAACTTCTGCATGCGGTTTGTGTGGGTGCGGTCATCGACGGTTCCGACAATGCCGCGGTAGATGGCATAGAGATGATGGAACGCCGGCAGGCCGAAAAGGACATGATATTGCCAGTCAGCTCTCATGGCTTTATTCAGATTGAGTCCGAC
>JAJFUZ010000226.1 GCA_021372155.1 Parachlamydia sp.
CGATATCCGTGAATTGATCGACCACGCGCCGCCCGATGAGGTTGTCTGGATTCTCGATGATATGTCTGACCGTCGCATCAAACGTATCCTGGATCAACTGGAACAGCATAAGGCTGCCACCATCCGTGAACTGCAGCAGCATGACCGACATAGCGCCGGTCGCCTCATGACGAGCGAATATTTTTGTTTTCCTCAGAACTCCACAGTTGGAGAAGCTGCCGCTTTTATCCGCGACAATCCCGGCATTGAGCTGACCCGCTTTGTGTTTGTCGTCGATGAGCAGGGGAAGCTGACTGGTTGCGTCCTTGGCCGCAACCTGATTGTCACCCCGCATTACCTCCCCTTGCGCCACATCATGCGTCCCATTCTGCATAAGGTACAGGTCGATACTTCGCGCGACGAAGTCGTCGATCTTGTCGAACGCTATAAAGTCCCCTCCCTTCCCGTCGTTGACTCGGAAGAGAGGCTTGTGGGCGTCATCACCTATGAAGATGTTGTCGAAGCAATGAAGGACATTGCCGATGAAACCATAGCCAATATCGCCGGTACCGCTGAAGATGTCAGCGAGCACGAGCCGATTATCAAGCGCTTCTTCTGGCGCGCTCCCTGGCTTCTTGTCACGCTTTGCGCCGGTCTTGTGACTGCCACGGCCATGAGCCATTTCAGCGAGCGCTACTGGTTCGCCTTTGTTCCTTTTTTCGTCCCGCTCATTACAGGGATGTCGGGAAATGTCGGCATCCAGTGCAGTACCATTCTCGTGCGCGGTATGTCGACAGGGGAGCTGACGCCGGGCTCTCGAAATGACGCCATTGTCAAAGAGCTCATGATAGGCATGCTGATCGGGACCGTCTTTGGGATTATCTGCGGCTTTGCCATCTATCTTCTCAACCACTTTGGCATCCATCACGTGGCAGCCGATCCCGCCGCTATCGGTGTGACGGTCAGCTTCGGTCTCTTTGGAGCCTGTATGACGGCGACTACCCTTGGCGCCCTCTCGCCCTTTTTCTTCGAGCGCTTCGGCATCGATCCTGCTGTGGCATCTGGCCCAATCGTCACGGCATTTAACGATGTTCTATCGACGCTGATCTTCTTTCTCGTTGCCAGCCTGCTGAGCGGCCTGGTAATGTAGCTCCATGAAACGTAAATGTTCACCACCCCTTCCCTTTCCTGAGAGGCTGCGACGCGCAATCTGCCCAGCTTCCTTCGTCGGCAATAGTGCTTCGGCTATTTCCTCCTTAGGAGTCTGGCCATTTTGCACGTCTCGCTCACTCAGGAAAGGGTGGGGGAGGTAAACAGTTACCATGAAAGAATTCTTTGAGCTCCTCTGGCTCAGCCTGGTCGTTAAAAAGCGCCTCTTTGTCGAGCAGCTGCGCATCATCTTCCGCTATTACCATAAAGCCGCTTTCCGCAACGTCGACATCGCGCTTCTGCACAAGTACCTCTTCCACAGCCCATATGCCATCAGCAAGCGGTTTCTGCTGGCAAGAGGGGAGTCCGATGTCTACACCTACGGCGAGACGCCGCTTACCACTCTGGACAAGATCGCACGCGAATGCGAAATCACAACCCAGGACCGCGTCTTTGAGCTTGGCTGCGGCCGTGGCCGCGGCTGCTTCTGGCTCAACCGCTATCTAGGCTGCAAAGCGGTCGGCATCGAGTACATCCCCGATTTTGTCGCCCGCGCCAACGAGGTCAAGGAGCTCTGGCATGTGGATGGAATTGAATTTCGCCTCGAAGATATCCTGGAAGCAGATTATACGGGTGCCACTGTCATCTACCTGTATGGCACCTGTTACGAGGAGGCTTTCTTGCAAAAGTTGATCAAGCGCCTCGCAGCTCTGCCGCAAGGCACGAAAATCATCACCGTGAGCTATCCCCTGACCGATTTTGAGAAGATCCCTTCTTTCGAAGTCACGAAAAGTTTTGAAGCTCCGTTTACCTGGGGAACCGCCGAGGTTTTTTTGCAAGTCAGGAAGTGGCGCACTGAATCATTGTAGGGAGCAATTTCCTTTACCCCATCCAGTTGTAATCCAGCTCCAACTCCACCAGGATCCTGCCGTACTTTCTTTCAGCTGTTTACCGAGGAATTGCGTGTTTATTTCGGAAGTCAACAGGTCATCCATGAGTACCTCCTGAGCAGCTGTGTCAGTTTTTTTGACAATATTCGAGAGAGGATTGGGTAATATAAGAGGTTTTGTCGGAGCTGTCGGGGCAACGTCAGGAAGTGTCTTATAATATTCGTTTAACTGCTGCAGGGTTTGTTGGATAGATTGACGTTCATCAGGGTTAACGCGCAATAACCTCTGGAGCCATATCATCTGGGGATGATCTGTTGCAATGCTGGCTTCAAATTTGGTTAGTTCTTCGCGCCATTTTTCGATTAGATAGGCTAACAGTGCCTCTTTTGAGAATTTTGAGTATTTGTTATTAGAAACAAGCCATCTAACGAAGTTTGCCTTTTCACTTGTTGCTCGATTGCAATCATCCTGGTCGGCATAGCGGTCGTATGAGAAAACCTTTAGAAAGGCAGAGTCAATGTCTTTAAATTCAGAACCAGGGCGTCTGACTAGACCAACGTTATACTGCGCTTTTTTAAACTCAGGCCATTGTTGTTGAGTATGAACTTTATGCAGCATTTCCCAAGCCAGCATTCCGCACTGCCAAAGATCGAAGGTCTCATAGTATTTCACGCTGCTGTTTTCTAGAACAGCGTTCCAATATTCAGGCGGCCATGCAACCGGAGTCCCGCTGTAGTAGGCCACTTCCATGCCGATGAGCCTGGCTAAACCTACATCAGTCAAATAGGCGATCCATTTGCCTTCGGATTGCTTTAAAATGACATTCTCTCGCTTTATGTCGCAGTGCACATAGCCTTGGTGGTGGCCCCCTTGATACAATTTTTCAAGTGCTTCCAATACTCGGATGACGATACCCAGCACAGCACGCTCGCTGGTATCTGGATATAAATTAAAATATTGAAGGAGATTTAATTCCAGGCACTCATCTTCCATCATTAGTTTTGCACATGGCTTGTGATTATGATGACCCCGCTTAATCCCCCAATTTTCCAACCGAGGAAAGTGCGTGGCGGAGTTGTTCAAATGCAGCCTTAGTTGCACTTCATAGTCGAGCATTTGTTTTTGGGCTATTTCCACCTCTTGCAAGGGCGATGCTGGATATACACTTGTCAGTAAAAATGCAGGTTTAAGTTGCACTTCACGTTGATTTGCAGGTGAAAAAATCACCTTATAAGCAAATCGTCCTGTCTTCATGAAGGGATTTTTAAGCACATGTTTCACTGGCATCAAGGCTTCCAGGGTATTGTCTGCTCGGCGGACACAGAAAATGCGCCGCTCCTTGGTGCTTTTGTCTGGTGTCAAAGGACTCCTGGCTGGCTCGACGACGATCCAATTGACTTGCTTCTTGTCTAAACCAGGATCTACCGGAAACTGGCTATAATGAAGCTGACTGAGAGTTTGGAGAACAGCTGCTGCGGGCCGGTCCGGGATAAATGTAATAGCAGCAAACTGTTCCTGGATCTTTTTCAGGCGTGCTGTGGCGATGTCCTCAGAGATTTTCACAGCACCGGGTTGTTGCCACCCCTGATTACCAGGAGTGACTAAAGGGGGCTGGGCTGCTTGCATGGCGACACCTCCATCCGTGAAATGGTCTCAATAATTCTTATGATAGGGATGGGGGAATAGATGTCAAAAAAAAATACCGGAGAGCTATCCTCTCCGGTATAGAGAAATAATTAGCCGCGGGTACTGAGCATTTCGGAGACGAAACGGTGCAGTTCGTTAAGCAGCTGCTCGAGTTTCTGCATATCCTTTTGCTTTTCCTGGCTCACCTGGTTTCTCACGCGGTCGATCTCCCTCAGACGCTCTTCAGTCCATTTATAGATGTGTTGAAGCTTTGTCTGTTCTGCCTGTGAGATACTCTGGTTGATCTGTCCAAAGGTGCTGACCATTTGGCCACCGGCAACCAGCGGGTTTGCGCCCTGTTCTGCAACCTGCAGCATGGGAGGAATCATAGTGCCAAGGATCCCAGGCAAGGCCGTGCCTGTCAATTTCAAAGCCATCAGCATAGCGCCGGCAAGCGATAGGGCACCGCCAACTGCCTGAGGAATTGAGACCTTCTTGGTGCGCTGCTCTTCAGCCAATTTTTCACTTTGGTCTTTGCTGCGGTCGGCCATATCATGCAAATGGGGACCGATGATGCGTTCATGCTCAACAGCCAGAAGCGTCTGGATCTGAACCAGAAGAAACATCATTTCTCTAAGAGAGAGCTGGGTCACCTTGTAGTCTTCGAGCATTGCTTCCGCATTACCTGTGCGGATCTTTTTCTTTACAGGGACATCCTTTTGTCCTTCCTCGAAGCCTGTCTGGGCAGTGATATTCGTTCTCTTCTCAATCTCCTTTGCTTTCCGGGTGCCTAAAGGGGCATCCGTCAAGGGGTTTTTGAAGATCATCGTTGTTTCAGGATTTAAAGCCTCAGCAGTTCTTTTTGTAACATCGGGCATATTGTTCTCCTTTTTATCGATCAGCGGGATGACATGTCTGATACGATAGATTTTATAGTATTGTTGCGGTTTTCTTCCTGACGTTTCAGGTGTTCTGTGACAATCTTGAGTGAATGATCCCAGTTCTGGTTCATCTGAGCAATATCATCGGGAACCTGGTACTGGGAGATGCGGTTCTGCAGGTGGGTGAGCGTCGTCACAGCGCTGGTTTTATCTCTGAGCTGCTGGTTCATGGAACTCTGCATGATGGACGTCATGGCCTGAGATCCTGTCATGAAGGGAACGGCGACTTTGAAGGCGATGCCCAGGGCGGCTGCGCCTGCTCCAAGGCTTAATCCAGCCGTGCCAATAGCCGTGATGGCTATCAGGCCGACCGTGGCTGTAATCAGGCCAAATGTCGCTGCTCGTTTCCACCAGCCCCAGTTGCGCTCTTTCTCAGCAAATTCGCCCTTCTCGGTTTTGGCGTCTGAAAGCTTTTTTCTGACCTCTCGCTGGACTTCCTGGTGGCGCACATACTTGGTTTTGACCAGCTCAGCGCCTTCTTGGTAGATTTCGCGCTGTGCTTTCAGGTGCTGCAGGAGCCGCTCCTGCGATTTCTCCGAGCCAGATTTGGTGAACTCTTCGTCGGCATCGTTGTTGGTCTCTTTGACCTGGTTCAGGGCGTCGCGCGCCTCTTTAAGCATCTGTGTGAACTTTTTCAGGTCGAACATGAAGGGAGCTTCGAGAGAGGGCGAGCCGCCGATCGTCTGCATTCCATCCCCACCAGGCTGGTTGGAGCTGCCGTTGTTGGCGGCCGTCGTGGCGGCTGTGGAGCGGCCAAAGAGCCCGCAGAGCCCGCTCCAAACCTTGGACCAGAAGCCAGGAGAGTTCTCTTGGGAGTTCTTCTGCGCCTGCTGCTTCTTCTGGCTGACAGGGTTTTTCTCCTCCTGATTGGCCTCAGGCTTTAAACTTTCGAGCGAGTCGACTTTCTGCGAACGCTTTTTCTGAGAGGGCTCGGTGGAAGCGACGGCGTCGCTGCCTAAATTTACCCACTGGGGTTTTTTGATGCTCATGCTGTCGATTCTGTCAATTGCGGCTTCACGCTGGCTCATGCGGCCTCCTTCTTCCATGCATGGCGCAACAGGGAAATGTGCGCCTTCCAGTGGCGCCGCTTTTCGAGCGGCAATCCTTTCAGGACCGCTTCAGCGCAATCCAGCGCTTTCAGTCCCTCTTTCGCCTGCTTCTGCGAAAAAAAACAGGACGCGGCATAGAGGTGGACATGGGGATCGGCCGGATCAAGCATAGCGGCCATTTCATAACTTTTGAGAGCCTTGTTGTAATCCTGCATCGCCTGATGGCAAGCTCCAAGGCCAAGCCAGTACTTGCGTTCGCGCGGATTGGCAGCGGACATAGTGCGGAAAAGCGCGACAGCTTCACTATACTGTCCCTGCTTGAAGCAGGTGTAGGCGATACTGTAGAGTGCCTCTTGGGCGCCTTCGGTAAGTGTCATCGCAGTGTCATCGCTCTGGCTTTGTTCATCTTGTCGTCATGCAGCGGCTTCAAAATGCTTCGCGCCATCTGGTAGGATTCATACCGCTCATTCGTCAGCCTGGTCACCATCTGCAGCTGCATCTCATTTTGAACATTCAAATCTTCAATCGTCATGCGGATATTTTCAATGAGACGCTCGCGCTCTTCGTTGTTGTACTTGAGCTTGTCCTCGCTCAACTCGACGCCCAGCTCTTTGGCCTCTTTCATCATCTCTTTCAGCTCGGCCAATTGATCTGCAGGCAGCTTGGAGTGGTCCAGCTCGCCCTTTGCAGAAGTGGATGCATGAAGTGTTTTGGTTAATTTGTGGAGGAAGGTGACCTTCTTCTGGCGGTCCCGCAATTCTGACAGCTCTTTGCGGCTGTCATTTTCCAACTTATGCAGGCGGTCGGTCGTGATCAGCAGCACCAGCGATTCATGCGTGAGGTGCTTGTGGTCAGTCTTTTTTTCTTTGATCCCTTCAACTTCGCTTAAGACATCTTCTACTTTGTCAGCCATACATGCCCCCTAATTGGGTATTATTACGCATTATGAAATTACAATTTTATCAATATAGTCCCTTTAGGGCAAGGTCTAATTCGATAAGAGTCTATCACAAAATGTCGCCTAACTGGTACAATGACTTGATATGAGGTTTGCATGAGAAGAACAAAAAACTATAAAGAACATCTTTTAAAGTCTCTTCAAGACCTAAAAGAAGCTGCAGCGTACCTGAATGCTTGCATAGATGATGAAGATCCGCATGTATTTTTGCTAGCGCTCAAAGATGTCGCTGAAGCTCGTGGTGGCATGAGCAAATTATCTAGAGAATCTTCTCTCAATAGACAGAGCCTTTATAGAGCACTATCTAAAAACGGAAATCCAAAATTGAGCAATATTCGTTCCATCCTCGTATCTCTTGGCATGAATTTGCATATCACCCAAACAGCACGCGTAGAACGCTTAGAGCATAGCCGTTTAGCTGAAGAATCTGCGAAACTTGATATCCATGAAGAACAGGAGATGGCAGAAGAGGGGCTTGGAAAAATTTGAAGACATGGCCCAAATGTGGTCATGGTGGTCGATGACAGCTTCTCGCACTCCCGCATTGATCATTGGTTCGATCGTGAAGATCATGCCCGGAACCTGCGGGATCGCGAGGGTATTGCGATGTTGTGGTTTTGGTTTTATGATCATCCTCGACAATATGGTGAAGAGTTTTTTCAAGTGCGGCTTCGATTTCTTCAACTGATGGGAGGGTTGTTTTTAAATTATCTGGAAGAGCTTTAGCTAATTGAGTTTCAAAGTTAGCAACGCTAATCGGAGACATATTGTTCCTTAAGGCGTATTCAACGACTAGATTGTCCTTCCCTTTGCAAAGAATGAGACCTATCGTTGGGTTATCCCCCGGCTGTCTCATTTTATCATCAATTGCAGCGAGGTAAAAGTTGATCTGACCCGCAAAATCCGGCTTGAATTTGACAGCCTTCAGTTCGATTAAGAAATAACATCGAAGCTTGATGTGATAAAACAGAAGGTCTAAATAATAGTCTTCGTTTCCAACACGTAATGGGACTTGTCTACCTACGAAAGCAAACCCGCTTCCTAACTCAAGTAGAAATTTTTGAAGATGATCCATAAGTCCATCTTCAATTTCTTTTTCTCGTGCTTCATCTATCAATGTCAAGAAATCAAAGCAGTAGGGGTCTTTAATTGTTTGTTTTGCTAAGTCTGAATGAGGGGCTGGAAGAGCTTTGTGAAAGTTGTTGGGGGCTTTGCCTTGGCGGTGATATAGACTAGTTTCGATCCACATCTCAAGGACGGCTCGACTGCATCCATATTCGACTGCCCTACGGGCATACCACTCCCTTTCAACCAAATCTTTTAATTTATTCAATAGAACTACATTATGTCCCCATGGAATGCTGAGACAATAATCTGGAGGGATTTCTAAGAATCCAACAGCCTGTTGGACTCTTGCATAGCTTATGTAAAATAGCCGCATATAAAAGACATTTGACCGAGAAAATCCCTTCAATCCAGGAAAGTCAGCTTGAATGTCTTTACAAAGCCTATCGATTACCTCAGCTTTCCAACCTTCGATCTCCTGGCGTCGCACAATTTCTGAGCCAATCCACCAGTGGAGCCGTATCAGCTCCTGATTCACAGCCACCGCGGCTTTGACCTGAGATTCACGGATCCTTGCTTTGATATTTTCAAGAAGAGTTGGGTAACTTTCTGGAAGTTTCATAGGATTCATGATTTTTCCGCTTGGTTTAGTTCGAAGGATGAATGAGTGGTTAGCTGTTCTTTTGCATAGACGAATTCTTCTATAATGCCACGATCTTTTAAGTAAGCGCGGATTTCAAATTGCAGCTTGTTTCTAACGATTATTTTCTCTACGGGTATGTGGTAATCGATGGGATGCCTTAGATCTCTTTGAAAGACGTAAACGGCTTTTTGACGTTTAGGTTTTGGATCGTCTAAATCATTCAATTGTACGAGAGGATCGACCAGGCATGGGGTCAAGTCTTTTTCTTGAATCATTTGATCGAGTGCATGGTGACAGGAGTAAAAGGTAGGGATTAGATATTTATTTAAACAGAATAAAGCACCATCTGCACTGTCTTTATAAGAGCTGAAATAGAGGGCGATATCGATATTTTCAGAGAATTCGAGAACAGGTAAAGGATGGCCAGGAATCGCGTTTTGTATTTTTTGGTTATAGGGATTCATTTGGATATGTCGAATGATTTCGAAAATGGGATCGCCTTTGCCCTTAAGGGGTTGGAGCAAATCATGATGAGGTACAAAACTGTTTAAAATGATCCAGTGATATCTATGAATCTCAGACAGAGGCCATTTATGAAGAGGTAGCTCGGGGATATACACTCTAGGCAGTTTTTGCGTAAGACCTCTTAGTTCTCTTGATAAGGTCGAATTCAATTCCCTTTCATGTGGAGAATGTCCTCGAAAGAAACAAGAGACGCTTTTATTTTTGAGCAGGTTTAACAGCTCGTCAAAAGATTCAGGGGATTCCACTCTTTGCATAATAGTTATATTTAAAGTTTAGTTGCTCTCAATGACGTGCTCAATCCGTCAAATCTTCAATCACCTTCGGATCCGCAAGCGTCGTGACGTCGCCCAGGTCATCCAGCCGGTTTTCTGCGATCTTGCGCAGGATGCGGCGCATGATCTTGCCTGAGCGGGTTTTAGGGAGGGCGACGGCGAAGCGGATTCGGTCTGGTACGGCGATGGGGCCGATTTCATGACGGACATGCTGGCGGAGGGCTTCTTTGAGCTCATCCGATTCGGTCTGGTCTTCGCGGAGGGTCACATAGGCGTACAGGCCTTGTCCTTTGATGTCGTGAGGCATGTGGACGACGGCGGCTTCGGCAACAGCGGGGTGGCTGACGAGGGCGCTTTCGACCTCGGCAGTGCCGATGCGGTGGCCGGAGACGTTGACGACGTCATCGATGCGGCCGAGGAGCCAGTAGTCGCCATCGGAATCGCGGCGGCAGCCGTCGCCGGTAAAGTAGACATTGGGAAAAGAGGTGTAATAGGTCTCGACGAAGCGGTTGTGGTCGCCCCACATGCTGCGGGCGATGCCAGGCCAGGGTTTGCGGATGCAGAGGCTGCCCCCTTCGTCGGGATTGCAGGAGGTGCCATTGTCGCGGAGGATGATGGGCTCGACGCCGAAGAAGGGAAAAGTCGCGCTGCCGGGTTTGAGGGTATGGCAGCCGGGGAGTGGGGCGATCATGATGCCGCCTGTTTCAGTCTGCCACCATGTGTCGACGATGGGACAGCGGCCGCGCCCGATATGCTCATGGTACCACATCCAGGCTTCAGGATTGATCGGCTCACCAACGGTGCCCAGGATGCGGAGAGAGTCTAGTTTGTAGCGGGCAGGGATTTCATCGCCGCGCCTAATGAGGCTGCGGAGGGCTGTGGGGGCGGTATAGAAGATGGAGACCTTGTACTTATCGACGATCTGCCAGAAACGTCCGGCGTCTGGGTAGTGGGGGACGCCTTCGAACATCAGGGTGGTGCAGCCATTGGCGAGTGGGCCGTAGACGATATAGCTGTGGCCTGTGACCCAGCCGATGTCGGCCGTGCACCAGTAGATATCGTTGTCATGGATGTCGAAGATGTATTTGTGGGTCAGGCTGGTGTGGAGGAGATAGCCCGCCTGGGTATGGACGACTCCTTTGGGTTTGCCTGTCGAGCCAGAAGTGTAGAGGATGAAGAGAGGGTCTTCCGCCTGGAGTGGTTCTGGAGGGCAATCTGAGGAGGTGTTGGCGATTGCTTCGTGGTACCAGATGTCCCGGTCAGGTTTCATGACGCATGGATCGTCGCTCCTTTTGACGACGATGACCTTTTCAATCGAGGGGGAGGTATCTAAAGCATCATCGGCAATATGCTTGAGGGCAATTTTTTTGCCGCCGCGAATGGCAGTGTTCGCAGTGATCAGCAATCGACAGCTGGAATCGTTGATGCGGTGGGTCAGGGCTTCGGCACTAAACCCTCCGAATACGATAGAGTGAATCGCTCCAATGCGCGCGCACGCCAGCATGGCGATGGGGAACTCGGTGATCATCGGCATGTAGATGCAGACGCGGTCGCCACGCCCGATCTGATGCGCTTTGAGGACATTGGCAAAGATGCAGACACGCCGATGCAGCTCCTCATAAGTCAGTACGGCGGTTTCCTGGTCGCTGTCGCCCTGCCAGATAATGGCCGGCTTTTGCTTCCTGTCTGTGTTGAGATGGCGGTCGAGGCAGTTGGCGCTGACATTGATCAGCCCATCGGCAAACCAGGTGTGGCGGATCTCTTTTGCTGCGCTGTTCCAAAGATACTCACAGGCCACAGTCGGGGCTTTAAACCAATCGAGGGTTTCCGCCTGTTCCAACCAGAAGGCCTCAGAATCCTGGATCGAGCGGTCATAGAGCTCTTGATACTGCTGGAAGCGTGGAATGTGGGCCTTTTCAGATATCGAAGGGGGTGGAGGAAAGCGGCGGTTTTCGGCCATCAGATGTTCTACGGTCATCTTTTCACCTTTTCCAATTTCACCTTTTCCAGGGCGTGAGGATTTCGTAACCATCGTCCGTGATAAGTACCGTATGCTCCCATTGAGCACTCGGCTTTCCGTCACGCGTGCGCGCCGTCCATTGGTCATGGCGGTCGATGACAGCTTCTCGCACCCCGGCATTGATCATCGGTTCGATTGTGAAGGTCATGCCCGGAACCAGCAGAATCCCCAGAGAGTTGCGGTGGTGGGGTATCTGAGGGGCTTCATGGTATTGGATGCCGACGCCATGGCCGACGAACTGGTTGACGACGGAGCAATCGTGGGCGGCTGCATAGTCCTCGATCGCAGACCCGATTTTGGAGATGGGAATTCCAGGTTTTAAGATCGCGATCGATCGCATCAGGCACTCGTGTGAGACATCGACGACCCGCTGCTTTTCGGGCGATGGGGTGCCGATACAGACCATGCGACTGCAGTCACCGAAATAGCCGTTGAGAATGCAGGCGTAGTCGATATTGACGATGTCGCCTTCTTTCAAGGGAGTCTCATTTGGAATGCCGTGACAGATCACTTCGTTGAGCGAGGTGCATATGCTTTTGGGAAAGGGGGGATCACCATATCCCAGCGAGGCGGCCGTAGCGCCAGCTTCGTTGGTCAGTCGCCGGGAAAGGGCATCCAGCTCCAGTGTCGTCACGCCCGCTTTGGCTTTTTCACACAGAGCATCCAGAATCTTGGAAGAGAGATGGCAAGCAGCCCGGATGCCGTCGATCTGCTCCTCAGTTTTCAAGAGAATTTGATACTTTTTGAAATAGAGCGCGCGCAATTCCTGTCCTTTGGCATCCGCCTTTGCATCTTTAACTGCTTTCTTACCGCTTTCGACGGGAAAGTGACATTTTTTCCATTTCTGTCCACTGCCGCACCAGCAGGGATCGTTGCGACCAATCATGATATCTCCAATTGACAACTATAATAATCTGTTGCGACAATTTTTGAATATGCTATAATTGCATTCCAAAAAAATGAAACCATCTGATCTAAAAGCCCCCTTTCCTTGGAATGCGCGCAAAGTCATGCTTGAGGACCGCATCCTCTACGCTCCGACCCGCTGCGAAACTTACGACGATTTTGCCTTTCCCGGATGGAGTGCTCCCGAGCTGTTCGGCAATGAAAATCCCATTGAGATCGAATACTGCAGTGGAAATGGTGCCTGGATTGCCTCCAAAGCACTGGCCTTTCCCCACATCAACTGGGTTGCCGTGGAAAAGAAGTTCGAGCGGGTGCGCAAAATCTGGTCGAAAATTAAAAATCACAATTTGCCCAATCTGATCGCCGTTTGCGGAGAGGCTTTCTTAACCACGCGACGCTACTTCCCCACAGGAAGTTTTGCCATGGCCTATATCAATTTTCCCGATCCCTGGCCAAAGAAGCGCCACGCCAAGCATCGCCTCATCCGGCCCGAATTTGTCAATGAGGTGTCACGCATCCTGCAGCCTAATGGTTGCTTTACCCTGGTCACCGATGACCCAGACTACTCGAGACGCATGATCGGCGAGATGACCCGCCATCAGGCCTTTGCATCCCGTTATTCTGAGCCCTATTTTGTGACTGAAATGGATGGCTATGGCGACTCTTATTTCGATTCCCTCTGGCGCAGCCAGGGAAGGATCATCCGCTACCATCAGTTTCAGAAACAGTAATGGACGAAGAACAAATACCAGAAGGTCTGCATTGGAATAAGCCCCATTTCTATGAGGGTGCGCAATGCTTTATCCCGAAGGTTTTTGAAGGGGTATTTGAAGGTTCCCACGAGATCCCTCAAGGTTTCAACACAGCCTTGATTCAGATGGAAGGGGGTATGCGCGCCTCGCTGGAGTGGAAGGAGCAGAGCGAGAAAGCTCAGCGTCTAATACAGGCAGGGTTTAAAATTCTGTGGGAGATCAATCTCGGCCTTTCAGACGGACTCCACTATCCCTATGGCAACGCCATGCAGCATCAGGCCTTGGGGCTTGCTCTCGAGCACTTTCGTGAAACCCTTTGGACACCTTTCCGTTCATCCTCTCTCGGCCTGGTCCTTTATCGAGGCGATGCCGACTATTCCCATCATTTTGCCTGGGATGATCAGCAGCGGGCCAACTATCTGAAATGGGCGGAAGGACGGAAAGATGAGGAAAACCTCTTGAAGCCGCTCTATTGCGCCCGGGTGGCGGTTGATTACATGCGTCTCCTCACCATGCATCTACCAGATGCCTTGCGTCTCTTTGCCTTGCTCGATTGCTCTGATGTGCAGGATCCTCTGCTTTTAGGTCAGCTGATCAGCCGCGAGCGCTATGATCCGATTCATCTCGTTCTGAAAGACGCTCCTTTCGCCGACCAGGAACTTGCCTGGCAGGAAGGCAGCTCCGTCTGGGGATACGTGGGCCAAAAACTGCTCTCAACGGAACCTGGCAATGCGCGAGTTGCTGTCGTTCTTCCTGCTTTAGAGGAAAGCCTCTCTCTACAACTGCGTTGTGCCATACAAAATCTCCAGTTTGAGAAAGTGCCTTTTCGCATTATTCCTGAGTCCATGCTCACGACAGAATGGGATGAACTCGATCAACTCATCTACTGCGGTAAAACGTTAACCCCCCAAGGCAAACGCAAGCTGCAAGGGTTTAGCGCAGCTGGCGGACTAATTTTCGATTGTACTAAATAAAGGATAATGTATGTCTACTGTAACACTTACCGATTCAGGATTTAAATGTTATTTACCGGCAGAAAAAAAAATTGTCTCTGTCCGCTTCGACGCGTTGGAGTGTATCAATCTCGACGAGATTAATCACAAGATTGCTTTTTATGGGCAAATGCTTGTGGGAAAATGCCATGAAGTGAACTATGCTGAAGAACAGAAGAATGAATTCAGAAACGTCGCACAGCAGATTCTCAGAAAAATTCAACCATTAAATTCTCGACCAAGACAGTGGAAAGTTTTAATGTTAAATGGCGGGCTCTTCGCTGTCAATCTAGCTATATTGCGAAGTATGATTCTTTACCGCAATCCTGGCAGATTAATGTTTCGTTGTCAGGACAATTTTAATATTGCTGATAGCCAACAAACCATGGAACAATTGAATAAGATGTTTGAAGATTGCAGAGAAGACTGCATACAAAATCGTGAAACATCAGAAGTAGTATTAAATTTTCCAGATCAAAAAATATTTTTCAATTCAAACGCTGTAAGTGAAATAGAAATTAATGAAGCTGAGTTAAGTTTCACTGTGAAATGTCCTTTTCTATCAAATGGTTGCATTAAAATCTCATGTCAGCGCATGTCAGTGGAAGAGTTTCGCGAAAATATTAAAATTCCCTCAAATCTGTCATGGAAAGATGTCTCTAAAGAGAACTGTTCTATACGTTCTTACCAGAATCTTTTTTTTGACGAACCCAAAAGTAAGATCATCTAAAGACTCATTCTGTTACTAGCAGACTCTTAAAATCCATTCGGGGCGTTTGCTTATTAATTTTCATTTTAGGCATGGTGAGGTATATAGGAAGAGTGGAGGAGCCCATGACATCTTTGAAAGATTATCCTGGCGTAGCATCTGAATTCATGCGCTACAGGGCAAGTGTCATGCTCAGCCATCTGGCCGAGCATCCTTTTGATCTGACAAAAGAGGGCAATCTGAATCCTCAGAGACTGGCCCGCTTTTGCTCCGAGGCCTGCGGGTACAAGCTGTTGTATGGGACGGAGAGGATTGATGAAGAGGTCATGCGCGTTCTGATCGATCTGGCCCAAGAGGCGCAGGCGATTCAGAAGATGGAAAAGATGCAGGCTGGCGAGGTGATGAATTACATCCAGGGCTATCCCAGCGAAAATCGCCCCGCTCTGCACACTGCTGTGCGAGATTTTTTTGACCATCCCAATCAGGGCCAAGCTGCTGTAGAAGGTACGGCAAAAGCCAAAAAAGAGGTGGAAAAGCTGAAAAGCTTTATCGCCAGAATCGATCGGGAAAACCGTTTCACAGACCTGATCGCAGTTGGCATTGGTGGCAGCGACCTGGGTCCAAAAGCTCATTATCTGGCTTTAAAGCATCTCCAGAAGCCTGGCAGATCGGTTCATTTCATCAGCAACGTCGATCCTGACGATACGGCCATGGTGCTTCGTCAGGTCGATCTGAAAAAGGCGCTTGTTTTGGTGATTTCGAAGTCTGGAACCACTCTGGAAACCATGGTTAACGAGGAATTCCTGCGGCGCCATTTCCATGAAGCTGGCTTAAAGTCAGAAGAGCACTTTATTTCAGTTTCTTGTGAAGGAAGTCCGCTGGACGATCGCAAACGTTATCTGGAATGTTTCCACATGTGGGAGTGGATCGGCGGGCGCTATTCCACCACCTCAATGTGCGGGGGAGTGACGCTGGCTTTCGCGTGCGGCTTTGAGGCTTTCTGGGAGCTTTTGCGCGGCTGCAATGCGATGGATAAAGTCGCCCTGCAGCCCGATATCGGCACCAATCTTCCGCTTCTCGGTGCCCTTTTGGGTATCTGGAATCGCGATTTCCTGCATTGCCCGACATTGGCAATCATTCCTTATTCCCAAGCACTTTCGCGTTACTCGGCCCATATCCAGCAGGTCGATATGGAGTCGAACGGCAAGCGGATTGACCAGAAGGGTCATCCGGTCGATTTCGACACGGGACCGATCATCCTGGGTGAGCCAGGTACCTCCGCGCAGCACTCTTTTTATCAACTGCTGCACCAGGGAACGACTCCGTGTCCTATGGAATTCATTGGCTATAAGCAGAATGTCTGCAATCTGGATATCGAAATCCAGGGAACTACTTCTCAAGAAAAACTGCTCGCCAACCTGTTTGCCCAGTCGATTGCCCTGGCGACCGGCAAAGGCAGCGACAATCCCAATAAGGTCTTTCCGGGCAACCGTCCGTCGCATATTCTGCTCGCCAAACAGCTGACACCCTTTACATTGGGGGCGCTCTTGTCATATTATGAAAACAAGATCGCTTTCCAGGGATTTATTTGGGGAATCAACTCTTTCGACCAGGAAGGAGTGCAGCTCGGCAAAGAGCTTGCGACGCGCATCATCTCGCGCATGGCAGGCCAGAAGGGCTATCCTCAGGGCAACAGCAAGCCCTATCCTTTAGGCGATGCTTATATTAAATATTTGGAATCATTGTGAAGCAGATAGACATTCCTCGCCGTGCACAGGTCTGTGCTCTTGGTAACGAATCCCTTGGCGAGGGAACCCAGTATTATTCCGCTCTTGAAGAGGGGCCCGACCGGCAGGTCCAGCGTCGCGATTACTGCGCTGCCTGCTGGGAAAAAGTGAGTTCAAAAGGGCATCGCGCTTTCTGGAAATCCAAGGTACTGCTCAAAGGCTGCAAGAAAGAAGCGCCTAAAGCTGTCGACTTCAGCCGATACGCCTTCCTCCTGCTGAAAGAGGCCCTGCACGCCGATACCGAGGAGTCTCGAGAAGAGGCCTTTGTGCTGGCTCTTTACCTCGCCCGCAAGCGTCAGCTGATTCTGCGGAACATCATGGACAGGGGAGGCGAGATCTATGACCTCTATGAAGTGGTGGCGACAGAAGAGATGCTTGCAGTCAAAAAGATGGATCTCTCCACGTTGAAGACGGAAAAGGTCCAGGATAACCTTGCCAAAAAGTTCAGCTCTTGCACATCCTGAAGAGACATATGCAAGCGTCTCTGAAAGATTTCCTCATCTACCTGACTTCAGAAAAGGGCCTTGCACACAACAGCATTGAGGCCTATAGACGTGATCTGGAGGCGTTTTTTACTTTTCTGAACGCAAAATGCCTGGAAGATCTGCTGGAAGCTGATCTGGTCGCATTCCTCACCATGCTGGAACAGCGGCAGTATGCTGCCTCAAGCCGTGCGCGAGCCCTGATGGCACTCAAAGTTTTTTTCCGCTTTCTCAAACGAGAGGGCCATCTGAAGCGGGACCTTGCCAAGCATCTCATCAGCCCCAAACTTTGGCAGCGTTTGCCTGAAGTCCTCGATCCCGACGAGGTGGAGAGTCTTCTCAATCAACCTGATGCCTCCACATTATCGGGTGCGCGCGATAAGGCTATTTTAGAAGTGCTCTACGCAAGTGGCCTAAGGGTCTCAGAGGTTTGTTCTCTGACCCTCTATTCAGTTGACGATACCTTTGTGCGCGTCAAAGGCAAAGGAAGCAAAGAGCGCACTGTTCCAATTGGTTCCAAGGCCCTTCAGGCTGTCGACCATTATCTAACCCATTACCGAGATGCTAGTGACAGTTCTACTGAGGAGGCTCTTTTTGTGAGCGAGAAGGGAAAACCGATGAACCGCACAGCGGTCTGGAGCATGGTCAAACGCTATGCCAGTCAGGCCGGGATTTCAAAGCGCCTGTCGCCCCATACGCTGCGCCACTCTTTTGCGACCCATCTGTTGAACAATGGCGCAGACCTGCGCGTCATCCAGGAAATGCTTGGCCATTCCAACATCAGCAGCACCGACCGCTATACCCACGTGAGTCCAACGCGTCTTCAGGCAGCCTTCGATGCCTTTCATCCTAGAAAGGACGTTGTTACGTAAGATCGACTACCATAGCAGTGATGTTGTCGGTGGAGCCGGCTGCGTAGGCTCCACTTAGAAGATGCTTGGCCATTTCATTAGGGCGCTGTTTCGCATCATGCATGAAGGGAAGCTGTTTCGCTGCCTGCGCGGATGAGCAAACATCAAACAGGCCATCGCAGGCGATGAGCAGGCGTTTTTTTTGATCGGAACCTGGTTCAATCGAGCGCTTGATGATTTTGGGCCTGGCGCTGACTGGGCCGCTCACTAGAGGACTTCCTTCAAAACCGCGCGCGACTGCAAGTGTTCTCATGACGCGTCCTTGGCTCACATAACCCCCTCGGGCAATGATTCCTTTATGGAATTTTTGAAACCAAGGCTTGGCGTCCATGCTTAAAGGCAGTGCCTTGCCTTCTTCTTCGATCAGCGCCCTGGAATCGCCTGCGTTGGCGCAGAAGATGTCCATACCACCTTTCTCTTTAGGAAGGACCAGGACAACAGAGGCTGTCGAACCGCTTTGATAGCCCTTCTCCAGTAAGCTCTTTTTTAAATCATGAAAGGCCTGCTGCAGGGCGGTGCAAATGCCGGCATCTGTCAGATCGGTCAAACGCGCTTTCAAAGTATTTTCCATGTGGTCGGCAAGAAAGCGGGCGCAGGCTGGACCGCGATGTCCATCAAAGACTCCATAAAGGGCTGCCTTATGCTCTTTACCTGCGATATCAAAGGAGACCTCCTTAGCCAGATGTGCATCTTCCATCTTCTCGCGCAATCCTTTACAAGAGGCGATTCCAACGCGCATGCCCAAAACCTGTACGGGCTCCGCCATTGTCTTCAGGTCGGAAGGGTTTCCTTTTTTAGATGTATATTCATAGTTAACTTTTTTCCTGGAGATCATCAACTGTGAGAAAAGGGTATTTGTCTTCTGATGTAACTGCGCCTCTTCGGCATCCTCTCGCTGTTTGATAAGATTTTTTTGGATTTGCTCGGGGGATAAGATGCGCGAATCTTTTAAATCCAGGAATTGCTGGTGCCAGGTGGTGGCAGCAAGGATCGGTTCTTTGGATTCTGGCGGAGGGGGATTGCCATGCGTTAGTTTAGCTTTTTTGAACATCCCCTGGCCGTAGGTGGCAAACCAGGTCTCCTGCGTCCCGCTGTCCTGGTAAATCAGCCAATCACCGTCACGCTTGGTGTTAATAAGAAAGCGCTCTATATCTTTGGGGTTGCGCTTTCCCCAGGTGACATCCTGTACTTGGAATACACGGCCGGAAACCTGCACAATCTCCGGGATTTTCCTCTCATGCTCGACGAAGTTGAGTTTTTGATCGAGAATCGTCTCAATGGGGGTAGGGGATAGGGCTATAGCTGCTTGCATGATTTCTCCTAATTTATAGAAATATTATATAGATGTAATAATTAATAAACAAATAATTTTTATCGTTATGTTGACATTACTAATAAATAGATGTAAAATTAAATTATAATATAAATAGATTAAAAAAGGGCGTGCTATGGAAGACGAACTTGGGGAATTCAAAATCTCAAAAAAAGTGCGCGAAAAACTCAAAGATCGCAAATGGGTCAAGCAGGAGCTGGCCAAAGGCAGGGCTGCCCAGGATATTCTCGAATTTTCGGATGAGACGATGGCTAAGTTTTATGGGGCCGCTTATCGACTGTTCGAACACCGGCGTTACATCGACGCCGCCAACGCCTTCCTCTTTCTGGTCACACTCAATGCTTACAACCACGACTACTGGCTTGGCTTAGGCATGGCAACACAAATGACCGGCGACTTCGAAGCAGCCATCGACGCTTATGAAATGGCGGCGATCTGCGAACTGGAAAACCCCATTCCCTATTTCTACCTGGCCAAATGTCTCTTTGCCATGCACGAGCGCGACAGCGCTCTCGAAGCTCTTGATCTCGCCCTCGAATACTCCAATGGAAAGTCGGAGTTCAATCAAATGCGCCGCGAAGCACAGGCTGCCCGGGTTTTATTGATGAAGCACGGATAAAATTTCTATTGAGTCCTAAGTGAGAGTCTGCGCTAATAAGATTCATGATTCTCAGAGAATATGACTCCTGGATTCTTGAAATAGATGGCGAGCAGCCAACGCTCGGCAGCTCAGTTATCCGTTTCAAGCGTCCCGGATTGAAGAAATTGGCAGCGCTGAATCGAGATGAGATGCAGGAATTGGAAGAGGTGATGCGCGATTTTGAGGGGGCGCTTCAGCCCGAATTTTTTCCGGATGCCGTCCACTATTTCCTACTGGGCAACCGCGATCCACAGC
>JAJFUZ010000245.1 GCA_021372155.1 Parachlamydia sp.
TTTTGCAACGAAGAGATGCATGCCTTTGTCGCAAACAATCTCACATTTGTCGGCCAGGATCTGGATGAGAACGAAAAGATCATCGTTGAGCCTGTGACCTGGCGCAATGCCGTGGTCATGGCCTGCGATGGGACAATCGTCGACGGCAAAACTCTGGCAACTCTGCTTTTCTATCGGGCCTATTTCAAATAGAGGATGTACCATGCTATTTTTTCTGATGCTGTTATTGACTCCCCTATCGCTTCTTGCAGAGACCCCTGCATCGAATGTCCTCATCTACACCGACCCTGTCCAGGTTAGCTCGTCGATAAATGCCTATGAGAATATTGTAGCAGGAGTCCCGATCGAGGGGACCGTCATGGTCACCCATCAGGAAAGCAGCGCCGTCGACCCAAGCAGCTTTCGTATCGGCAGCAAACCTCTAAAAGTCGAGTTCGTGCAAATAGTCGCCATGTCGGACTACAGCAATCTCGTCATCAGCTTTTATAGCTTTAAACTCGAAGGCATGAACAAGGGGCAGTATACCCTCGATCCCATCAATGTCAAAGTCGGCGGCAAAGTCTATCAGGCCCCACCCCTCACGATCCAAGTGGGATGACGCTACTTGCGTTCTAAACAACGAAATTGAAGTGTAACTCAATTTTCTGGACTTTCGAGTCCATCGAGTAGTGTACCCTCATGTTCCTGTCTTTCTTCTAACTCTTCGGCCCAGGCTTTTTTGTCTGAGCAAAGTCTTTCATATTCTTCGTTTAGTATTCTCATACGTTCGTGAAAACGATAAAATTTAAGCGCAGCTTCAATGATATCTACTTTTCTTTTTCCTGTGCTCTTCATTAACTCTTCAAGGATATGATCGGTAATTGGAGAAATTCTAGCTGTTAGCGCCATAGAGCAGTCCTTTTCAATACAAATAGCTCACGATCCAAGTGGGATAACGCTGCCAGTTCCGATTTTAAAGAAACGGTCTGTGTACGCCTCCTGAAATTGTCGGATGGTGTGGTCTCCGGAGCAATGGCATGGCGCAACTTTTTGAACCCCAAGTTCTTTGAAATCCTCTACAATACCAGCAGACACATGACCGGGCGTGAAAAGCAGATGAAAGCCTCCCATCACAAAAGAGACATTGCCGGGCAATTTCTCCTGGGTAGCTCGGATAATGTTGACAATCCCGGGATGGGCGCACCCCGTGATAATGGCCGTCCCTTGCGCAGTTTTGAGCACCAGGGATTGTTCATAGAGCATCCTTCCCCCTTTAAGCGAGATGGAGAAGATGTTTCGATCAATCTCAGAAAACGACTTGACCGTTTTGAACTGTAAATGCCTATGCTTGAAAGGCGAGCGCCAGAAGAATCGGGGAAGGATCACCTGTGTTCCCCTGCGCAGCTTGCTAAGCACCTCGTCAAAACCGGCCATATGATCCCAGTGGCGATGGGAAAAAAGGAGATGCGTCACCTCATCGAGACGTATGCCCAGCTTATCGATGTTAGAAAAGAAAGCCTTAGGATAGCCTCCCGTATCAAACAGGATCTTGCGTCCTTCAAAATCGACCAGAACGGAAAACCCCCACCCCTCTTGCAGGGCAGGTTTTTCACAGCGATTGTCGTAGATGACAGTGATGGTCATACTTGTTGCTTTTCCCTACAAAAAAGTCCATCGTAATCTTCATTACCGTAACCCAGGTTACGATAGCTGATTTCAGCGTTTCTCAGCAACGATGTGATAGCTAGTCAAGGAATTCGGGGCATCGTATCGCCAAAATGGCGCAGGCCGATCTGGTAAAGGGATTCGGCCAATCCTTGAAACTTGGAATGGACGTAGACCGTCCACAGGAATGATTCCGCATTTTTGACGGTAACCTGCTCTCCGCCCCTTTTCAAAAAGCTGTCAAACAAAGCCTCTATCTGGGGTTGATGTTCCTGTTTTTTGCACAGTCTTTCCAGGCAGCCGCTAAAGCACTCTGCATGTGTCGCCTTCACGGCGATTTCCGCAAGACGTTCCACCTGATCATCTTCTTTCAGATTTCTAATCAATGCTCTGATCTGAATCTGAATCTCTTCGGGCGTAATCGGCGAAAAACTATCCTGACTTAAGGGATGAGGTAAGCTGGCAATATCGCTGAGAAACTGTTCTGGATTCAGGAATGACTGATAGGCCATTCTGTAGAAGGGTTGCAGATCCTCGCGTTCTAACTGAACCTCGGCGATCTTTCTTTGGAGATCCCCTGACGTCGGATTTCTTGTGAAAACAGTGTAAGCCCCAGGCTGTGAAATCGTCCGGTCGGTCAGATAAAGCAGAAAATCCCTCTCCCAATGTGGCTCCCAATTTGACTCATTATACCGTTGCAAATTAAGGAAAAGTTCCTCAAACCTGGAAGGCGAAAGACACTTTTTTTCATACAGGTGGCGCAGCACATCGAGGCCTAAGTTGATATCAAGAAAATCGAGAGTATCGCTGTGGCTTACTTCAAGATAGTAGTCAATCAGCTGGATTTGATCAGAGCCCGACAAATACTTGGATTTGAGCATACTCTGCAGCGTTGTCTCTGAATTTGTTATATCCAACGTTGCATGCAAGGCCTCCATCAACAACTCTTTGGAAACGATGCGATCGACTAGTGGAACCGCATTGCCGAAATATTTCACAATTGCTCTTTTGATGAACACGATGGCATCACCGCGATGCCCATTCAGAACCAGGGCATAGAGGATAAGAGAAATCCTATCTTCAGAAAGATCCCTGATGGGTTTGTCGAAGATGGTCTTTGACCGATCCAAGAGAAGCATGCATAACTGTTTGAGCTCATCATCTCCAAGCCCCTTCTCCACAACGATCTCGGCCAATCCCTTTGCGATCACCGCATCCTTATCACGAATTGCTGCCGTGTAAAGCAGCTCGCTGATCTCCTTCGTGCTCAGCTGACCGATCACTTCCCGCAATACAGGCAAAGCAACTTCTGTTTTTTCGCGACGCAACAACATGATCAGTGTCGACACCTTCAGATTGGGATCGTCCAGAAGCTTCGCCAACCCTTCAGGCAGAATGTAGCGCAAAGCTCCCTTCATACGCCCCGAAAGAGTACGCGAGGCAGTCAAGACCTCATGGACAGCCTCCTTCACATCGGCAGATTGCCGGTGAAATTTCAGGCATGCGATGGGAGATTTTTCTTTCGGCCATAATTCATCGTGCCTTTTGAATACCTTGTCGATTTGGGTTCGAGAGGCATTCTTAAGCATCATATTCAAACTGCGATCCAGGCGGCGCAAATGCACGGCGGTCCAGGTTTTAGTATCCTGATCTGTTTTTGTGGCGGGCTCTAAAATGGCGATCAGCTGAAGATAGAGCTGGGCGGCCTCTTGCATCAGGTGAGGATCCTTCTCAATCTCACGCCAGTGCAAATAGCGGTTTTTGATTTCCGTTTTGCTTTGAATAAGCGCATACAGGCGCGGCTCTACCCTACCCTTTTCCAGCTCGACGGCTTTTTGGGCCATCAGGCTTTTGACAAGCTTGTACTGCATTTCCCCTTCATCGGCTGATGCCGCCGACAGAACAATCTCATGTTTAAGATCCGCTTCAACAGCCTGGGCTGGGCAGCTGTCGCTGGCCTGTGTCGATTTGGGAATGTTAAAAGATTCATCGAAGCTGGGATCTTCAAAGCGCCCAATTGATTCCAGCAACTTTTGCATCTCCTTGATATCCGACTTCTCCAATTTCAACCGGATAAAACCTTCCCAGAATTGAGTAGAGCCCAATGTTTCAGGTTGGATGCCGGTATATTTTTTTAAAGTCGTTTCCTTAGCAGTATTATAGTGGTAAACGGTAAATTTTCCGTTCAGTTCCCTATTAAAACGAAGGCGTGTCTCATGCATGTTATAGCCTCCGAGCATTTTGAACTGCCAAGGCTTAAAAAGGCGAAATTTGAAAGCCAGCACCTCGGCTAGCAGCTTGACCTCTTCCGCTGGAGGGACACATTTGATCTTTTCAAGCCCCTCACCTGATCCACTTTTCAGAAGACCCACGATCTGGGGATTCTCCGCCCTCCAGCCATCGAGGATGATGGCAATATCCAGATATTCACGTTCGGTTTCCACCCAGGTTTCAAGCGCCTGGCGCGTTTCGGGAACAAGCAGCGGATCATCCTTGATTGCTTCCAGATAAAAGATAATCTGCATGGAATCAATTGTCGAACTGCTGTACCCATATTTCCTAACCAGCTGAATATCCGCTGCAAGAGGTGAAGTCCTGGGAATCTTATCGAGAAAGAGGGCAGTCACAATTTTGTTATTCAAAATCTTCTGCAAAGCCGGATCGTTCGCCCGAGTTTGAAGACGCTGCTCGTATTTGCTTTCAAGCTGCTGGAAGTCGGGATCATTGATTTTTTGCGGGAAATTTCCTTCACTGCTTACGAAACGATGAATCTCAAAGCGACCGTCAAAATTTGTTTGCATAATAAATTA
>JAJFUZ010000260.1 GCA_021372155.1 Parachlamydia sp.
GTTTGATTGAATTTCAACAATGTTATTTATTAAAAACGCATATGAATTTTGGAATTGTTCCTCCTGATTTTATTTTAGAGGCTAAAACAGTTTGCGAATCAAAAGAAATCGAAGAAATAAAAAAGACATGGCTGTCAATGCGTGTAAAACTTGATTGCTTAACATGTTATAGAATCGTCACCAACTCCACGAACAGTATTATTGATGTTTTTGCAAAGAGCTTTTGTATTTTAACCCAAGTTTATCGCGAAAAAACTTAACCCACTCAAAAAAACATGGGAATGGACGTACATATCAAGAATACACCCAGGATGCGCTTGATTTTTTTAAATTAAACAAAGATAAGGCTGTAAAAACAACTTTAAAAAATGGAGAGTTAGGATCTTCGATTAAATTAAAAGAAAATGGTGTTAGAACTGGAGGGTTTTGGACAAACATAGGAAAAATAGTAACATTTTGGGACTGAACTTTGTTCGTTTGAGGAAGCTGATTTCTTGAGGTGCCTTTTGCGGGGGGAATAAAATGAATAAAAACAACGACTTGAATTTATTAAAGAACTTTTATTTTGAAATTGAAAGATTAAATTTACCAAAATTTTCTGTTAGTAATGAAAATTTAGATCAGTTAGTGGAAAAAATTGTTGAGTTAGATTCGTATTATGCGGGTTTAGCGCTAACCGTGTCAGAGGGTGGTGTTTTTGAAGTAAAAGATCTTTATAATATAAAAGAATTGTTTGATCTTTTGCAATTAATACATCCATCAAGCGAAGAAGATAGAAAAATCTTAAGCGACTGTCAAATGTTTGTGAATGTGATTGATCAGATCGATCAGCTGTTACGCAAGGTGTCTGCTCAGAAAAACAAACGAGAGTTGTGATACGACATCCATGCGGGATTGATTTGGCCATGTGGCGATTGAAACATTTCCATCGGGTCTCACCGTTCTCTATACCCACAGCTATGATGAGTTTGATGCGGGGGGATAAAA
Organism: Parachlamydia sp.; assembly: GCA_021372155.1. Lineage (GTDB taxonomy): Bacteria > Chlamydiota > Chlamydiia > Chlamydiales > Parachlamydiaceae > JAJFUZ01. The sequence goes on from JAJFUZ010000260.1 coordinate 988, forward strand.
AGATTCGTTTTGATGTTAAAAATTCCCATGGTGATGAAAGTCATTTTCATTTAGAACAGAAAAAAACTCCAGGTAGCAGATGGACTGATGTAGGCCCGGAACACCGTTATTATTTCAAGAAAGACTGATTATGAAATGGCGTGCTAATTCTGAATCTAACAAGTGTCGATACTATGAAATTAAATGCGACCCTTTTGTCGGTTTTTATGTTTATGTATTTGATGGCGACAAGTGTATAAATGACTACCTTCAAGATACATTGGAAATGGCAATTCAATGTGCCTGGAGTGATTATGGTGTGCCAAAAAAGGCATGGAAAAAAGTTGAAGAATAGAGAGAATTACAAAACGAACAAGAAAGAGAGATTTTTCGAAGCTCATGTAGCAAAAGCTATTCGGGTACCGAAAAACCTCTCTTTCTTGTCAGCTGAGTTTGTTACATAACCCAACCTTGTCGGCTTTATCTATGATTTATTGTCTCTATGAGCGGGGAATAGTTCTGAACAATTTCTCTTTCCCGCGACAGCGGGAAAGCCTCATACCTCTGAGCGCTTGATTTTTTGCCTCATCTCAACTATAGTTCAGTCTGGTTTATATGAAGCGCACGCCGAAGAACTACGATGGAACGTCTCCTCCTGCAAAAACAATTGGGGAGCTATTGCCTGGCATACTCAGTCAGATTCAAAAAAGAAGCGACAAGCCGATGCAGGATCTCATAAAAGAGTGGCCGATGATGATCGGGCCGAAAATGGCGAAAATGACGGAAGCGGTATCTTTTATCGATGGCGTATTGACAGTGGTGGTAAAGAGTTCAACGCTGTACAGTTTGTTATGCCAGCATGAAAAGCCCATTTTGTTGCGCAAGTTGCAAGAACTTTTTCCGAAAACCCAGGTGCGAAATATTGTATTTCGCATAGGATGAAGCAGGACATGACGACGATGACAGAAAATAAGGAATACAACGCGAGTTCGATAACCGTATTGGAAGGCTTGCAGGCGGTGCGCGAGCGTCCGGGTATGTATATCGGAGATACGGCGAGTAATGGGCTGCATCAGCTGGTGTATGAACTCGTCGATAATTCTATCGACGAAGCGATGGCGGGATATTGCACATTAATTACAGTCACCTTGCATGTCGATGGCAGTGCGACGATCGAAGACGATGGCCGTGGCATTCCTGTAGAAAAACATGAGAAAGAGTCTGTTAAACAAGGCCGCGAGGTCACCGCTCTCGAGGTCGTTATGACAATTTTGCATGCGGGCGGTAAATTCGATAAGAGCTCTTATAAAGTCTCCGGCGGTTTGCACGGAGTGGGTCTTTCTTGTGTAAATGCGCTGGCGAAAAAATTTATTTTGACTGTGTCTCGCGGCGGAATTGTATATGAAATGATCTTTGAAAAGGGCAAGCCCGTCACGCCGCTGAAACAAGTGGGCAAAACGGCATTGCGCGGGACAAAGAATACGTTTTGGCCGGATGATACAATTTTCACCGTTACGAAATTTGATTACGATATTCTTCTCAAGCGCCTCCGTGAATTGGCCTTTTGAATCGCGGGATTACGATCGTATTTCAAGATGAGCGCGATCCAAATCGCGAGGTCGTTCGCTTTAATTATGAGGGTGGGCTCGCGTCATTCGTCTCTTATCTCAATGAGGGGAAAGCGCCGCTGTTTCCAAAGCCGATTTTTGTCCATGCGAATAAAGAGGGGGTGG
>JAJFUZ010000266.1 GCA_021372155.1 Parachlamydia sp.
AGGGCCGTTTTGCATTGGAGAGCTTAGCTACTCCGTTTTAGAGGAGCAACCCTCTTTAAGCGCAATTATCTCATGTATTCGACAATACAACCCCTTTTCGGATCCTTTAAGCGCGAGAGCTTTCGCTGCTGTTCGAGCGACAAATAAGGCAGCACTCTGGGTCTTGGCAATAGCGCTTCGGCTATTGCCTCCTCACGAATCTGGCCATCTTGTGCGTCTCGCTCACCCAGGAAAGGGTGGTGTTGATGAACATTTACAATTTTTTGGTCCTGCGCTAGACTGCGGAATTATGCATAAATTATTCTTGATCTTTACCCTGTTGATTCCTCTCTTGAGCTATGCTCAAGGCCGGAACTATTCTTCAGACTACAAAGGCGAGCGCGAACCCGCCTTTGAAAAAATCTATGTGCAGCGCTCAGATATCGTCACCATGCCAGATGGTGTCTACTATTATGACAAAGATGAGGGCATGTGCAAAGTCCGTGCGTTTTCAGCTGACTGCGACGGTCTCTATGTCATCCGCATCAATCATCAGTGCACGCTTTGCGGCCGCTGTTATGAAGGCAAATATCTCGATGAAGAGTATGGCTGCCCCCTGTTCCAACGCAGAGTCAGTAGCTGGCTTTGGAGCGATTAATCCGTATGTAGAATGAAATCGCGAAGCTTTCTGCCCACATTTGTGATTGTGATGAGGGCAATTCCGATTGGCATGATCAGGGCTACACCTGCAGCGACCGGGAAAGACAGCGAAGCGAGGCTCACAAAGGGCCCTATTGAGACGGCATATCCCATCATGTTAGCGGTGGCGATCGCTGCTAAATAACCCCCAAATACCCCGATAGAGTGGTTGACAGGTCCGCCTTTTCTATTGATGGCGCTCGCCAGCAGCCAGATGGCAAGACAGGCCGGAGCCCACAAGCCCGCAGCGACGGCATGGGCTGCGGGAACAATGCTCGGAACGATGATTCGGACAAGGTGTGCACCCAGCCAGCCAGCGCCTGCCAGGGCGCCAGAGCCGATGGCAAAACAGGTTGGATAGAGATAGAGTGCCTTGGGATTTATTCTGTCCATAAAATACCTATTACTAATAAATAGTGATTTTAGATGAAGAAATGTTATTTAGCAAGGCTTACCATTCAATTAATCGGAAACCTTCCGGGAAATAGAATAAAATATCTGAGGCGGTCATGCAATAGGAGGAGAGCTCCATGGCGGCATGCTCCCCGGCAAGTCCATGGATATAGGCACCCAGACAAGCCGCCTGATGCGGTGTTAGCCCTTGCGATAGCAGAGCAGCGAGCAGGCCTGTCAGGACATCGCCGCTTCCAGCTGTAGCCATGCCCGGGTCGCCAACCGGATTGACCTGGATGGGGGTATCTGGTTGAAAGATGAAAGTAGGCCCTCCTTTGAGCAGGAGGGTGATTTTTTCTGTTTCGGCATAGTTTTGGCAGATGCGGAGAAATGAGAGATCCAGGGATTGAGGAGCGGGAAGGTTGAGTAGCCGCAGCATTTCTCCCATGTGCGGTGTCAGCAGAGTTTTTTCGGGCAGGCTCATCTTCTCTTCTGATATAAGCGTGAGGGCATCTGCGTCGATCACACAGGGTTTCTGCACAAGGGGGAGAAGGCGCTGAAGGAACTCTTTGGTCTCTTGCGTTCGGCCGATGCCAGGCCCAATATAAACTGCTGATGGCTTTGCCAGCAACTCCGCAACTTGAACGACATCTCCCGGTCGATAAGCAACCCTGACCAGTTCAAAGGGAGCGTCGGCCAGTTCTGCCTGCATCCCTTCGGGATGGAGCAGACGCATCATTCCAGCACCTCCTTTGAGAGCTGCCAGCGATGAGAGAAGGGCGGCTCCAGGCATGCCGGAAGAGCCGGCTAATCCCATCACATATCCTCTCTGATATTTGTGCCTGTTGCGGATGATAGGAGGAAGCAGGGGACGCATCAGATCTGCCGTGGACATGATGAGATCAGCTTTCACCTCATCGATATATGCGCGAGGCAGTCCAAAGTCGATATAGCGTAGCTTGCCGACATGGTTCCATCCATGTTTCAGAAAAAAACCAGTTTTAGGAAGACCTAGAAAGGCTGTTTCGACAGCAATGATCGCTTCCCCCTCCACATCCCCAGTCTCTCCATTGAGTCCTGAGGGGATATCGACGGCAATGATAGGCAGGCCGGATGCGTTTGCAAGACGAATGGCTGTGGCAAAAGGCTCTCCCACCGTACCGTGGAAGCCCGTCCCGAAAATGCCGTCGATGATCAAACCGTGGTCGGGGATGACGACCTCATCGAGAGATTTGACCTCCTGAACCCTGCCTCCTTCCTGCAGGAAGCGGCGATAATTCTCCTTGCAAAGAGGAGAGGCATCTTCAACAGGAGTCAGCTGGAGTGCAGCCACATCGTAGTCGAGATGCAGCAGATGGATCCCTGCGACATAAGCATCTCCGGCATTGTTGCCCTTGCCACAAAGCAAGAAAACATGACGGTCCGTTTGATGCAGCTCGGCATATTCGTGTACAACAAGAGCGACACCACTGCCGGCCTCCTCCATGAAATCCTCTTCGGAAGCGCCATCGCGGTAGGCGTCGGCTTCCAGAAGAGTCATCTGCTTCGGCGATACGATTTTCACTGCATTTCTTCCTTGATCGGACGCTGCATCAATAGTTTGACAGCATCTTTGGGAGGCAGTCCCTCATAGACGATCTTGTAGACCGTTTCCGTGATGGGCATCGCTACCTGCAGCTTTTTGGAGAGCTGCAAAACCGAAAGACAAGTGTAAGCCCCCTCCACAACCATCTTGATCTGCTTGCTTGCTTCCTCAGGAGGGATTCCCTTTGCCAGCAGGGTGCCAAAACGGAAGTTGCGGCTGGTCGCTGAACTGCAGGTCATACACAGGTCGCCCATTCCTGAAAGACCATTCAGAGTCTCTGCTTTGCACCCTTGCGCCACAGCCAGTTTGCGCACTTCATGCAGGCCGCGGGTCATGAGAGAGGCGAGCGCACTCCAGCCTAAATCCAAACCCTTGGAAATCCCACACGCAATGGCGATAATGTTTTTGAGCGCCCCGCCAAAGGCTACCCCGCGCAAATCTGAATTGGGATAGACCCGGAAGGTCTTCGTGGTAAATGTCTCGCAGATGCGCTGCATGGTAACCAGCTTGTAGGCTGATGCCACAACCGATGTCGGCAGTCCCCGAATCACCTCTTCGGCATACCCGGGACCGCTGAGCATTCCGACCCACTCTTGGCTCGCAGGTCCCAGAACTTCCAGAGCGACATCGGGCAGAATGAGCCCGCTGTTCTGCTCAACACCTTTAGATGTAATGACGATCGGGCAATGGGGCATGCCAACTCCCTTGACTCTTTCCATCACGGGGCGAATGCCGGATGAGGTCACCGCTTCGAGCACAAGGTTGGCACCTTCGAGCGCCTCTTCGATTTTCGTGGTAACGTGCAGATCGCCTTTTGTGCGATGCTCCGGCAGGAAGGGATGGGTGCGCTTCTTGTTGAGAGTTTCTGCCAGGTCTGGTTTAGTCGTCCAGGAGACGACGCGGTATCCTTTTTCAGCCAGAATTGATGCCAGACAAAATCCCCAGCAACCGGCACCCAGGCATCCGATTTTCAATGAGTCAGCCATATTTTGTCAGCTTAGCACAAAATAAGGACTTTGTATATAGGCGCTTTGAGGGTAGCTTTCAGCGATTGATTAAAAAGATCTTTCTTGGACCATATTCATCTTTCGCATTTTATTGCTCTGTTTAACTTTCGAAATTTCCTGCTTCAATATAATCAATTGAAGGCAGTGGCTTTTTGTGCCAATTTTTCAGCAAACTTGGAGTAGGATAATAGAATTCTTGTGACAATTCGAAAAGGCGGTCGGTAGCTTCGACGCCAGTGATGCGAGCAAAGATAACTTGGTCCATTTTCAGCAAGGCCTGTTGAATGAGATCAGGATCCTGGCTGTTTTTCAAAGGAGCGAAGCATTCCTCTCTAGGATACATGAGAGCTCGGACATTTTCTGCCCAGGGCAGCAGGTCGAAGATGAACTTTTCAAACTTCCAGGCCTTGACACTCTTTCCAAGCGCTTTGGCATCCTTATAGGCAAGATGCAAGGGAAAAGAAGCTCCATTCAAGTTATCCAGAAAGGGAGCGGAAAAACAGAAGAGACTGATATTAGCGCAGGCATGCTTGAGAGAGCCATCCGGCAAGCGTGCCTCTCGCTCGCTTTCAGGCAATTCGGAATATTCGACAACCTGCACTTTTCCTCCTCGATACATCAAAAGCCCCACTTTTTCATCCACACTTAAGCGCTGGGTGCATTTGACCGTGATATCGCTCGCTTGGCGGTCATGAAAGCCGACCAGTTCAGCATCAAAAGGATCGGCTAAAGGATTGTCGATCAGGATGAAGTTGAGATATTGGACGCCCAAATTCTTCCATTTCCCCCAGATCCCTGAATCGATGAGGCCTTGCAGGGCCGATCCATTGCCATCCGGTCCTTGGGCGATAGAATCAGTGTCTTCCAAAAAGAGGTTTCCTGATTTATCCAGAAAGGGAAGCATGCTTTGTGAATAAAAGAAAAGCTGGTCCTGGCCTAAGCCAAAGTTGTTGTGCAGCGCAAAAAAGGAAAGAGTATCTTCATGATTAAGGGGGGAGGTCATGATCGCCAGGGGCAAAGGGCGGCCAGCCTGCCTGCTGGCGGCGAGCGTCTTTTCGGCAAAAAGTTGAAAAAGACTTTTGTGTTTGATGGGGGAGATGGGGAACATCCCCTTGGGCCCTTTGAAGCCAAGTCGAGTACCTTGACCGCCGGCCACGAGAAGGCAACCCACTTTTCCTGAGGCAATGAGTTGCAGTCCCCTCTCCTTATCAGCCTTTTGTACTCGCATGGAGTAGGAAGTGAATGCCTCATAGGATTCGCTTGAATGTGTCGGTTTTTCGGATAGAAGAGCCTGCTGGCGCTGAAACTGCTCCAGGTCGAGGGCTTCGATCTGACCCTGTAGTTGCTTGCGCTGAGGCTCCTGCAGAGAATCCCAGAATTGAAGGAGATGCTCCTGGCTTATCGATTGAAGTTTGTTCAGAGTTTGTGCGAACGACAGCATTCTTGTTCCGGCTTGAGATTACATAAAGAATAATATCTACTAACTCTAATTGTTATTGCAGGAGACATAACCACCACAATTTGTTGTCATTTCACAACATTTTGTTGTATATACCCTGCAGATTTAAGTAAAGGAGATATCAGGTCGAAGTGAACATTATTGCAATGCAATTATTGTAGTAGACGACATTGCATGAAGGGCTGAGGTCGCTCTAAATCTGATTGCTCCTTATCAGCGTTTGTGTAAGATGGGCTTTTGACGGTAAATGATTTTTTTAGGTGTTTCTTTATGAGCCCGGATCTCGAACAGCAGTCTGAGAATCTGATCGCCAAGATCAAGCACTATCTCATTACTTCGATGGGTCGCGCGTCTGAAGAGGCCAACATCGATGAATTTTATCGCGCTCTCTGTTTAGCCCTCCGCGAAGAGATCATGATCAACTGGCTGGCTGCCTCGCGCACATTCGTCACGAAAGATGTGCGCATGATGTACTATCTCTCCATGGAATACCTGCCCGGGCGCATTTTAACGAACAATGTTACGAACTTAGCTGCCAATGACATCATCCGCCTGGTCTTGAGCAAGATGAATCGCAAGATTTCCGATATTCTGGCACGAGAGCCCGATCCAGGGCTAGGTAACGGTGGCCTTGGTAGGCTGGCCTCCTGCTTCATGGATTCGCTCGCGACACACCAGTATCCCTCCCAGGCGTATGGCTTGAGGTATCAGTATGGCACATTCGAGCAGCAGCTGTGGGATGGCATGCAGATTGAGGCTCCCGACTGCTGGCTGCTCAACGAAAATCCCTGGGAATTCCGCCGGGATCTGCGAAAAGTCATTATCAAATACTGCGGCCATACGATCCCCTCGACAAATATCCATGGGGATGAAATCCTCATGCTGCACGAATTCGAAGAGGTGTGGGCGCTTCCTTACGATATTCCGATCATCGGCTACAATAAAGAGGGGCGCTTCTCAGTCGTGACGTTGCGTCTGTGGTCGACCAAGGAATCGCCACGCAACTTCCAGCTGCAGCGCTATAATGCCGGAAGGCTCGACCAGGCTGCCGAAAATACGACGTTGACCGATGTGCTCTATCCGAGCGACCACCATGAAACGGGCAAACGGATCCGTCTGAAACAGGAGTATCTGCTGGTTTCTGCCTCTTTACAGGATATCATCCGCCATTACCTTGCAACCCATGATAATTTCCGATCCTTTGCCGACAAGGTGCGCATTCAGATCAATGACACCCACCCAGCGCTCACCATCGCTGAGCTCATCCGCATCCTCACACAGATTCATGACATCCCCTGGAAGATGGCAGTTGAGATCACGCAGGCTGTCTGCGGCTATACCAATCACACAATCCTCAGCGAGGCTTTGGAGCAGTGGGATGTCCCGCTGTTTTACTATCTCCTGCCACGGCAGTACAAGATCATCGAACGCCTCAATTTCGAGTTTTGCAACTCCATCCGCAGCAAGTATCCGCAAGATGAAGAGAAGATCCGGCGCATGTCCATCATCGAAAATGGCAAAGTGCGCATGGCCAACCTTTCGATCATTGGGTCGCATAAAACCAATGGGGTCGCTGCCCTTCACACGGAAATTTTGAAGCATAACGTCTTTAAGGACTTCTATGAGGCTTTTCCAGACAAGTTTGTGAACATCACCAATGGTGTGACGCAGCGGCGCTGGCTCCTGCACTGCAACCCCGAATTGTCCAAATTCGTCACCAAGCGCATTGGACAGGGCTGGATCACCGATTTCACTGAGATCAGCAAACTTGCTGACTGTGCAGCCGACGAGGCCTCCCAGGAAGAGTTCCTGCAGATCAAGCGCAAAAACAAGCTGCGGCTCATTGAATACATCAACCATGAAAACAAGCTGCGCAATGCCAGCGGGGAATTCATTGCCCCTCCGCCCATCCTTGACATTGGTTCGCTCTTTGATGTCCAGGTCAAGCGCATCCATGAATACAAGCGCCAGCTCATGAACATCCTGCATGTCATCATGGTCTATTTCGAGCTTTTGGAAAATCCTGAAAGCCGCCTTGTCAAGCGCACTGTAATCATCGGTGGGAAAGCGGCAGCTGGCTACGAGACTGCGAAAGATACCTTGAGGTTGATCCATTGCGTTGGGCGCAAAGTCAATCGCGATCCGGCGATAGGCGGCGCTCTCAAAGTGATCCTAATTGAGAACTATAATGTCTCCAAAGCGGAGGTTATCATCCCTGCCGCAGACCTCTCCGAACAGATTTCGACAGCGGGGATGGAGGCCTCCGGAACCGGCAATATGAAGCTGTCCATGAATGGTGCTTTGACGATCGGCACGGACGACGGCGCCAACATCGAGATGCGCGAAGCCGTCACCGATCAGTGGTGGCCCTTCAAGTTCGGCTGTTCAGCTGACGAAATTGCCAAGATGAAGGCTGAAGATTCCTATCATCCTCGTCAGGTCTACGAAGCCAATCCCAAGATCCGCCGCGCTGTCGACACGCTGCGCGACCGCACTTTTTGCGTCAATGACGAAGAGCATCAGATCTTCAGCGACCTCTTCCATAAATTGATTGAGGGCCACTACGGAGGAACGCCAGACCGCTACTTTTCCTTGAAAGATCTGGAGAGCTATTTTGAAGCGCAAAAAAGGGTTGAACAAGTTTACCAGGATCCCCATAAATGGGCAGAGTTTGCCATCCACAATATTGCCGGGATGGGAAAATTCTCAACTGATGTTTCGATTAAAAATTACAGTGAACTGGTCTGGGGTCTGGTGCCATGCCTGATAGACGAAGATATCCTCGAACGCATCCGCCACGATTACGCACTGATCGATGTGTGCAGGGTATACAAATGAGTTTTGCAACCAGCTCAAGTAATTAAAATTTGAACGAAAAGATAAAAAAAGCGATCGAGAGAAATGCCAGCGACAGGGTCATGAAAGCTATAATCGCTATTTTGGAAGTGCTGATTGCTGGGCTCAGCTCTTTTACGAGCCTGTGATAGTCGTAGAAGCCATAGAAAAACAGCATCCCACCCCACAGGATTAGAAATTGCCCGAAGATTTTAGCCAGCATGCGGTGGTAGACATTTTCAAAAACAAGAAAATGAATGATGCCAAGACCCCCGCCTACACCAGCCAGACCTGTCCGAATCCATGCTGACAGGGTGCGCTCCGCGGCGAGGCGCGTGCGCTCTTCGGCCATCTCCGTCCTCAGCTCCGCCTGTGTCTTTTCGGTAAACTCCTTATCTTCATCCTGGTCTCCATTATGCTCACTCATTTCGGGCTGACCAGCTCCCACCTTTTGAGAAGGCGCTCATAATCGCCATCCTCTTTTTGCTTCGCCAGGCCTGCATTGAAATGTTCGATAAGCATCTCTCCATGTGGCTCCTTGCGGGCAATGAGTCGGATCCCTAAATCGATCAAGGGCTCGCTGGCTACCTTCACCTTGCCTGGAAAAAGGGCCTGAGTATAGGTGTAAGCCAATTGTGCTTCCATAATGACGCCAGCAACAGAGCCTGTCTCCAGATCGTTGAGGGCTGTGATGATATTGTCATAGGTGATTAGCATCAGGTCGGGATGGAGGCTCGCCAGCTTAAAGCTAATGGGGGAGTCTTTGCCGACTCCGATGGGCCTGCCTTTCAGCTGTTCCAGAGAGGTCACCTTCGACCCTTGCGAGACGACAAGGACGGGTCCGGCAACAAAAATCGATTCGGACACTGCGTAGCGCTCCTTCAGAAAAGCATCGACGGTCAGCGCTAAGAGGATAGCGTCATACTCCTCATTGTCCAGCATCTTGAATAGGTCGCCGGTGCGGTAGGTCACAATGTCAGCTTTGAGTTTTTCATCCTGCACAATCTCTGTGATCAGTTCATCGATAAAGCCCCTCAGGTTGTCCTCTTTGCCGCTGAGCTGGATGGGGTACCAGTTGGTCTTCTTGGCAATGTGAAAGGTTGTCCTTTCGAGAACCCCATTTCCCGTGCACGATCTAAAAGAGAGCACCAGCATGAGTATCGCAAATATGCCAAGTATCCAGCGCCCTTTTCTGGATTTCAGCCATGCAGAAAATTTTGAAAAAAAAGCCATCTGTCTTCTGTATTTACTCTACCCGGATTCTACTCGATCGGCTAAATTAACACACGATATTCCACGGAGACGCACATGCCAATTTGGAAAAGAACTTTCACACTTGAAGAGGCCTCCGCGACCCGCTCGGACACGATGATGGAGCATCTGGGGATTGAGCTGGTTGAGATTGGCGAGGACTTCCTGCGCGCTAGAATGCCTGTCGACCATCGCACCAAACAGGTCTTCGGGATCATGCACGGAGGCGCTTCCTGTGCTTTGGCAGAAACGGTGGGCAGCATTGCCGCCTACTACTGCATCGACACGGCGCAGTACTACTCGGTTGGTGTTGAAATCAACACCAGCCATATCAAGACGGTCCGGTCGGGCTATGTTTATGGCACCGCCAGGCCTTTCCATATCGGCCGCAGTACGCAGGTTTGGGAAATTCTCATTCACGATGAAGCGGGTCAGCTTATTTCAGTTAACCGCCTTAGAATGGCTGTGTTAGATAAATAATAAATAATAATTTATTAGTTAGTTATATTATAATTATTTTTTTAATTATAATAGTATTTGGAGGATCAAGGATGGCTACTCCAGATATTCACGGATTTGAAGTTGCGGTGAAATTGCCCGAATCGCCGATTTCCCTCCCGAAACAGACGCAATGGAAGGGAAGGTCGGTCGAGCAGATGGCCACTGTTCTTGGCGACGTTCAAAAGATGCTCGATTATGCCAAAGATATCCCCACCCAGCAGGAACTGGTTGAGAGTCTCAAGAAAACTGTCAGGCTCCTGCAAAATCGCGATACACCCTTAGATATAAAAATCGGCATCCTGGCTAACACACGTTTGAAAGATCAGCTCGAAGTTTTGAAAGGCCTGTTATCTTCTCACCCTCAGATGACGGACGAAGATGTGACGGAACTGCGCGCCATCACCATTGCGCTCGAAAGTGTGGTCTTTCAATTCGCCAGGCTTCAGACCATTCCCCATGTCGAGACCATCGTATTGGAGGTTTTGCAGGCTCTCGTGTTAGATCAGAATGCGGATGGCACAGGGGCATCTGGTTTCGAAAATTGCGGGTATCATGCCTTGAAAAATGCCCTCGTAGCTTTAGCCCCAGCTGATGATGCTGCCCATGTTGAGCGGATGTTTCAAGACAAAAAGCTCTTCCAGGAATTTTACAATACTTACTGCAAACCAGTAATCGATGCCACCGCCGGCGTAGGCAAACGGGATGCCAGCACCCCGATGCTCCAGGAGATCCTGCAAAAAATGCGCGACGATCCCCATCCACCGGCAAACCTGGCAGTCTTCCAGCAGGCGATTCGTACCCCAAACCTGGGAATCTACAATATCGGCACCATGGATGAACAGGGAACGCTTCAGTTCGGATTTTTTGACAATCGCGGTTTGGATGAGGCGCATAAGCTGTATCGTTTTGCTGCCAGCCCCGGCCCTCAAATGCTTTCTCTTGTTTTAGGTAACGAAACGATGGGTCATTGGTACTCCATGATAGCCTATAAAGACCAGGATGGAAAACTGTCGTTTGTCGGGTGCGATTCCATGGATAACCACCACTCTACTCTGCGAGGCAACTCTCCTCTATACAAAATGACAGGGCTTATCGAAGAGATCGTTCAGAAACCTCAAACCCTTCTTAAGCAAGCCTACACTCCCCTCGGGGATGAATTCGAACGCACGGCGGGGTGGATATCAGAAGAGGGGGCCATTGCAGAAGATTATCGCTCCCGCTTTCTGGATGCCACGCCCAATCCATTGCTCGCGACTCTCCATGCTCCCAATGGAAGTTCAAAAGAGCTATTGATCGCCAAATGTTTCCAAGCTTTCTCTTATATGCAGGCGGCTGGCTGGCTAAACAGCCTCGATTATGAATCCCAGTTACACCTCGCCAACCTCGAAGCGATTCTGAGCAGCTATGTGAAAATTCTTCCTACTGATGATCCCGATCTGCCCAGGATTCAAACCGCTCTGAAGTTCATCCGCAGGGAAAGGCCCCAAAATGTGGTAGATACCGTTTTTGGACAAGCCCTGGACGATTTTGCACAGCTGAAATCCGAGGTGGGAGAGTCTTCTTCGGCTTACCGCAACAGCGTCAATACCTTCAACTGGATGAGAAGAGTACAGGCGCAAAAGCATGAGATCGCGGTGGAGAAAGATGACAACGCGCGCAATGACAGAATCAACAGATTGACCGGAGGAGGAGCAGAACCAGGGTTCAGCGCCGGCAAAACTGTGGCCGAAGCTGAAAAAATGCTCACAAGGCGCATCAATCTCCTTTTGCTGACATACCAGAGGGCCAAAGCAGAGAATAGACTGAAGGATTTCATGATCAAGTTGGGACAGGGCGATCCCTGCCTGACCGGCCGTATGGCTGCAGTGGAAGAATTTGCGGGGGAGCTCGCAGGATTTGGCAAAGTCGAGGATGCGCAGACCAGCAAAATTGCCGAATTTCCCGCCACAGCCATTGCCCAAGTCCTGGAAGGCCTCTTGGAATCAACTGAAAAAGCAGAGCAGTTTCTGAAGGACTTCCAGCTGGAAAAGCTGGCCGCACCCGCGACGCTTCCCTTACTCATCAGCGCCTTTCAACAGTTTGGAAAAGCTGAGAGCGCCAAGCCCTTTCTGCAGTACCTCGGCGCGCAAGGGCTGACACCCGAAAGCCCTGTCAATTGGGAAAAGGTTGTCCCCAGGCTCCTAGCGTTGCCTGAATGCAAGAATTGGCTTGCTAAGGCGAAAATGCAGGTTATTTATTGATGCTCAATGTCGGCAATTTACTTGCAGGATCAAGTGAGAAGAAAAACTTTCTGTTGGTTCCTTAAAGTCACTGTTTGAATGCGAGTGGCATTTTGGCGAAATTTTTCCATTTTGCGGCGCAATTTGGCCGTTTTTGTACATTTTGCCATAATTGTTATGTTTTAACAAATTAGAGTTAGCTACAGATTGCTAGACGCAAATTCCTTCGCGCGCCTGAAGATCTCTGCGAATTGGGGATTTTTGGCCAGGGCAACCCGGTCATCTTTCATACTTTTCAGCAGATAACTTTGGAGTTCTTGGATATCAGGTAGACTTTTGCTGTCTTGCACATTCTGAAACTCATAAATGATATTTTCGAGTTTACAGGCCTCGGCGTCGTAATCCAGTTTGCGGTCAAAATCATAAGTAGAAATTCTTTGCTGCTCGCGGACGATGTACTCTTGGAGTGTGATCAGCCTTCCATTGAAGCAGGGAGGTCCAACAAAAGCGTAGGCAAAAAAAGAGGCCGTGCAGCCTCTTTTCTGATCAAACAGATAAGCCTGTTTAAATTCATCGATGCGCATGGCCAGGCTTGTGCGCACCGCTTCTTGAGAATTGCCCGGAAACAAGCCAGGTTCAGCCACCAGGCAGATCTTCTTTGTTATGAAGTCATTGCGCTGCTGCTCATCCGTAATCTGGGCAACAGTTTCTGCATTCTGCTCCAGCCAAGCCATGCCGAGGATGACCTCCAGGGCGAAGCGGGTCTGTGTGAAATTTAACCTGTCTGTACATTGTTGCAAATCTTTCAGACAGGCGGAGTAAAAGGGGGGATAAGCCTCAATGGAATGCAAAATCTCTTGAAATCGCGGGTCTGGATGTTCGAAACGGTTAATTTGCATGTATTTATTTTATCAATTTATTATTAAAAAAATCAATAGTTTTTATTAATTTATTGTAAATTTTATGAATAAAATTTCTTGCCGGAAGCCTTCATTTCCTGCAAAAGCTTGCAGGGGGCAAAACGCGATCCATATTTGCCTGAGAATTGCTCCAGGTGGTCGACGACATAGGGGATGCCAAGTTCGTCCGCATAGCGCAGGAGGCCGCCGCGGAAAGGGGGAAAGCCTGTTCCCATGATGAGGGCCATGTCGAGGTAGTCGGGGCGGGCGATGACCTTCTCTTCGAGGCAGCGCGCAGCTTCGTTAACCATGGTAAGGATCACGAGGTCGCCCATTTCGACTTCGGATATCTCTTTAGGGGTAACCGGTCCTAAAAGCTCTTCAATGGCGGGATTGCGCTTCCGTTTGTTTCCCTGATAGAGGAAAAAGCCTTTGCCGACCTTCTTGCCTAAAAGTTGCTGTTCCAACATCTTGTCCAATAGCTTGCCACCCTTCATGCGCTCGCCATAGGCGGCTTCTAAGACCTTGCTGACCTTAGCCATCACATCGATGCCCACCTCGTCAGCAAGGGTGAAGGGGCCCATCGGATAGCCAAAATTGAGCATCAACTTTTCCAGCTTCTCGAAGGAAACGCCCTCTTCGAAGAGGCGCATGAGCTCATTGGCTCCCATGGTGAAGATGCGGTTGACGAGGAAGCCGGCGCAGTCGCCGACGATGATGGGCGTTTTGCCGAGCTTTTTGCAGAGATCGACCACGGTAGCCACCGCTTCGGGTGTAGTCTTTTCTCCGGGAACTACCTCCACTAAAGGCATGCGCGGGACGGGGTTGAAAAAATGCATGCCGATAAAGCGCTCGGGGGCTTTCAGGCTTTTGGAGAGGGTATTGACGCTTAAGGAGGAGGTGTTCGTCGCTAAAATGGCATCGGGCTTCATCGCAGCCTCCATTTCGGCAAATAGCTTCTGCTTGAGGTCAAAGTTCTCTGTCGCCGCCTCGATGACAAGATCTGCATTTTGAAAGCCGCTTGTGTCAGTTGTTCCGCTGACGCGCTGGAACTTCAGGCTGGCCTCATAGGGCTTGAGGCGCCTCTCTTTCACAGTGCGATCGTAGAGGCTGCGGATGGAGCCGTAGCCCTTTCCCAGGGCTGTGAGGTCGATATCCTTCATGCGCACGGGGTAATCGCGGTTGGAGAGCAGCCAGGAGATGCCGCTTCCCATGACTCCCGCTCCCAATACACCTGTTGCAGCTATGGTTTTGGGTTTGACAGGAGCGGAGACTCCAGGATCCTTTTTGATGGCTTCCTGAGTAAAATAGAGGCCGATCAGATTCTGCGCCACCTGGATGCCCTTACTTGAGGCGATATGCTGAAGAATGCCTTTGACCTCTATCTCAAGCCCCTCTGG
>JAJFUZ010000267.1 GCA_021372155.1 Parachlamydia sp.
AAAAAGAAATAGAAAAGTTAAATATCTCATCGCTCTCACAATTAAATTTTCTAACGTTATATTAAATAAACAACTAATAAACAATGTCATTTAATTAGTTAATAATTATTTTAAAATAAATAATGTTAATATATATTTAAAGTGAGGTGGTAGTATTATGTCAGTAAATTTTGAACATATTCCTTCGGAAAGCGAACCTTCGAAACCGAAAGAAACACCAAAAGCCAAGCTCCCTGGTTTAGAAAATAAAGTAAGTAAAGCTGCAGAAACATTAAGTGCAGGGAAAGTGACTGGGGAAGTAAAAGTTCCAAAAATTCCTCTTGCTCCCTCCTCTGACCAGCCAGCTGCGTTGGATACTAAAAAAATGGTTCAATCCGTAAAAAAAGAACGTGAAATAGTCGACTCATTTCAGCGACATCTTGAGGCTGGAGACTACCATGGCGCCAGCGCGATTGCGGACTCCATGCCTCAGTCTGACAAAAAAGTGGAAATGCAGGTGGTTGTAAGAATGCTGTATGCCTTTCAATCACAAAAATATAATCGAGCATTTGAGTTACTCAATAACATTAAAGACGCAGACTTTAAAATTCAGAACCTAAATTTTATGCTTAATGCCATTTTAGAAAGCTCAGATAACCAAACAATTAATAATGCATTATCTTTTCTCAAAATTAAAGGACAACTGAATAATGAACACTTGGTCCATACTCTTATGAATGTCTGGATGGCCCATCAATCATGTGAATTTCTTTTAGATAAATGCATAGAAGTTGCCCGTTACATTCCTGATAGACATTTACAAGCTGACACATTGATCGATTTGGCTAAAGCAATCACAGTGCATGGTGGTGAGAACGACTCTCCTAAAGCCCTCGAAGCAGCCAATTTAATCATCGATCGAAATATCAAATCGCAGTTGCTTAAATATCTTTCACGTTTCGGAGAGAAGTTATAAGAGTTTTCCCAAGGGTCTTTTTGAGGGATGGAATGTCAGTGATTCATAACTCACTTTGGGATCACACAGAGCTTCCAATACCGGTTCCTTCTTAGCCAGATTCCAGGCAGATATCAGTTGCGTCAGCATCTCGAGATCCTCTTGGGCAAAGGGATAGAGCCAGCCGGTTTGTGGATCGCGGATGAGGGTTTTCACAGCCTGCAACGCTTCCGGGCTTGGCTGATGCAAAATGACGCGATGATGCAGAGTGGAAATGGCCTTTAATAGAGTTAATTTGGTGCAATGAATAGGGTGCACAGATTTGAAATTGGTGCGTTCCAATGCCCCTGTAATCAATTGTGGAAATTTCGGATCGTGAAGTAAATCACGCTCTGCAAGGCTGGCAAACAGGCAAAGACTCTGATAATGGATCGCGGGAGTGGCTGCAAGATCGAGCATGAAAGTGATTCCATTCATTGTCTAAAAGTTATCAAGGACACCTTTTGTATTTGTCCTCTAGTTCCGAACAGATGCTGGGGTAATCGGCTGATTGACTAAGTAAACCGAAGATATATTGCACATCATTTTTATATTCTGCTCGACACAAAATATCAAACCATTGCCGGAGAAAGGCGACAGGCTCGACAAGCGATGCCTGCTTCCCATGAAAGAGGGCTTCAAGAATATCCTTGATGGCTTCTTCATCCAGGGGGGTGAGATCCAGACTTTTCGCACATGTCCAAAGTGATGGGTGGAATCCTGGCGGAACCTCATACTCCATATATTGCATCATGTGCCCGAAGGCTCGCAAACTCGCGAAGGAAGCATCTTGCGAAATGAGGTGCATACAAATTTCAATCATTCCACAGGTTTTCAGGCTATCTACCAGCAGCAAATCAACAATCCTGTATATACTGCAGTCAAAAGCCGAATCGATCTGCCGCACTAAAAGAGCCATGAAAGAGAGCTTGTCCGCATCCCATTCTTTTCCCTCCTCGGGTTTCAGGGACTGGGCAAATAAGAAAACGAGTTCAGCCAACAATTTATCCGAACAAATTTCCATCGTACGCGTCGCTTCAGGTGCTTTGACCTTAAGCTGGCGATTGGCCATGAGCGAGCCCACTGCGTGGATCAAAGAGATCGTCTCAATTTTGTCGGCTTCCAGATGCTTGGACGCAAGCAAAGCGATCTTATTAACGTGCTTTACTTCCAGATTCATGGGGAAAGGAAATGGAGAACAGGACACGGCAAGCGCCCAAAAGGAGGTCACTTCCCAAAAGGTCATCTGCTCAGAGAAAGATTCATAAGAGCGGGTGGCATCTTGCAGAAGGGCAAACTTTTCCGCTTCACATGCTCGGGTTGCTTTCTCCAAAGCTTTCTGCATATCGAAGGATTGAGAAAAGGGACCAAACCTGTCGTCGCGAGACACACTGACTCTTCTTTCGCTGAGTGGCGTCGGGACGGCAGCCGAACTTATGCCACTGGCTGGCAAATGAGCCTGGGCAATAGCCTGCTCCCGCGTCAACGGCCTTTCAACAAACTCAGGGGGGAGGACACATATCTCGCCATGGTACTTATTTAAAAATTTCTTTAAAGGTTGCATAATGTTCCTCCTTAGAACCAGTAGGCCACGCCTAGTTTGAATCCATAGGCGCGCAGGCCGTGCTTCTCTTTCGTCAGGCTCTCATTATAGGCGCCCCCCAAGTTTATCGACCAGTTCTTGTTCAGATCGTGTTCGATCATGGCGGAGTAGCTGGAGCCTTCGCTGTGGCTGCGCTCTTTGACGAAGGGCTTGATGGTGGTGTGGGTGCGCGACCAGGAATATTGGTAATTGGCGACGAGACGCCAGGTCGGAATGAAGGTCCAGCTCAGCTCGAGCGCAAGGTAGGGAGAGGAGGATTGGAACTTTTCTTCGACGTGGACAGGTTGGGGAATGAGCGGATGAGCAAGGTCATAATGGGTTTTCAGGTAGCCGAAGTTGATTCCGACGACTGGCGAGAGGGAGAATTGCTTGTTAATGGGAATAAAGGCGCCAAGCCCAACGCCGCCGTTGAAGATGGAGTCTTTGCTGCCCGACTTTCCCCAAAGAAAACTTGGCCGGATGACCAGGCATTTCCAGAAACGATAGTTGAATTCGGCTTTGACGGCGGGCATGTCCATGCGGTGATCGGTCTTCCCCGACTTCAGGATATCGACATGGACATAGGCTGGTCCAATGTCAACTTTTCCTCTGCAGAATGATTCTTCTTGGCAGCAATCCGATTCATCGGCCGCCAGCGAGGTAACGCTGAGCAGAAAGAGAATTCCCATCAATTTGAAGATAGAAGTCATAACACCCCCGGGTTAAAGGTTGTACTTATTCGCCGCCCGCCACCCTTGCCTGGGATGCTGCGATGGACACCCTGACCAGCTTGCTCTCCCATGCAAGGGTGGCGGGCGACGAATAAGTACCAAATGGAGCATCGAGCATAAGGGAAAATTTGCTTTAAATCAACCCTTTGCTAGAGTCCGGAAAAGAGGTGGATACCATGGACGAGCAGCAGCGGCAGATGGCCGAAGAACTCTTGTTTGCCGAGGAAAAAAAGGCCAGCTTTGCCAAAAAGCTCTATTTTGGGTTGTTCCAGGCCGATCAGGTCTTCCCCTTTCCGGCAGTCTCCCCTGAGGAAAAAGAGCGGACGGAAGCATTTGTCAAAAAGGTCGAAGAATTTGCTGACAAAGAGATCGATGGCGCCTGGATCGACCGTAACTCCACCATTCCCGATTCAGTCATTGCCGGCTTGGGCAAGCTGGGCATGTTTGGAGTCACCATCCCCGAAAAGTGGGGCGGGCTCGGCATGTCGCAGTACGCCTTTTGCCGCGCCACCGCTGCCATCGCAAGACGCTGCGGTTCGACGGCGCTTTTCATCAACGTCCAGCAGAGCATCGGATTGAAAGCGCTACTGCTCTTTGGCAGCGGCGAACTGAAGGAAAAGTGGTTAAAGCCGATGTGCAGGGGAGAAAAGCTGGCCGCCTTTGCCCTGACGGAGCCTAATGCCGGCTCTGATGCTGGCGGCATCGAGACGCGCGCGGTCTATGATCCTGAAAAAGATGTCTACCGCATCAATGGGCGCAAGCAGTGGATCACCAGCGGCGGGATCGCCCATGTGCTGACGGTCATGGCAAAGACGGAGATCGAGACCGCTAAGGGAAAAGAGGACAAGGTCACTGCTTTCTTAGTGACCTCCGACATGCCGGGATTCAAAGTGGTGGATGCCGCTCTGGACAAGGTCGGCACGCGCGGGACCAAAACGGCCATTCTGGAGTTTCAAAATCTCGAAGTCCCCGCTAAAAATATTTTGGGAAAGCTGGGAGGAGGGCTCAAAATCGCTCTGACCACTCTCGACTACGGCCGCACCACCTTTGGAGCCATGTGTACAGGGGCGGCGCAGGAGCTCTATGCCAGGGCGGTGCAACATGCCATCGACCGGCGCCAGTTCGGACGCCCTTTGGCGTCGTTTACACTGGTCAAAAAGAAGATCGCCCTGATGGCAGCGCTGCTCTATGCCATGGAGGCTACCACGCACTTGACGGCTGGCCTGATCGACAATAACGTCGAAGACATCATGCTGGAATCGGCGATGCTTAAAGTGTTTGCCAGTGATTCGCTTTGGACGATCGTCTATGAGACGATGCAGATTCTCGGCGGACGCTCCTTCTTCTCCGACGCCCCCTACGAACGCATGATGCGCGACGCGCGCCTCAACATGATCGGGGAAGGTTCCAACGAAGTGATGCGCGCCTTCATCGGCGCCGTCGGGATGCGCGACGTCGGCATGCAGCTCAAACATGTCCTGGATGCTATCTCAAGCCCCTGGGCCCATTGGGAGACATTGCAAAGTTTTGCCTCTGAAAGATGGAAAGGGCTCTGGGCCCCCGAAGTTCCCGTGCGCTCCGAAGCTATCTGGGAGGAGGCCGCCCTTCTGGGCAAGGCGGTCAAGCGCTTTGGCTTTAGCATCACGCGTCTGCTAGCTCTTTATCGCGAAGAGATCGTCGAAAGACAGCTTCTGCTCGACCGCATCGCCACGAGCGCCATGGCAATTTATACCGTCTCAGCCGTCCTCAGCCGCCTGGACGCAGCCTTAACACAGGGCGGCGATTCAGAAGCCTTGGCGAAAGAGACGGCGACAGCCAAGCTCTACTGCCGCTACGCCTTCGACCTGATCGAGCAAAACCTGGGCACGCTGTTCGAAAACCGCGATGAGGGCATCGAAGTCCTTTCCGACCAGATTACCGGACTGCATAAATGAGCGATCTTAAGCAGTTGACCGAAGCGATCCAGGCACAGGAAGCCCTTTTGCGCGATGGTGGCGGCAAAGCTGGCCAAGAGCGGCAGACGCGCCTGGGGCGCCTTCCCGTACGCGAACGGCTGCGCCTCCTTCTTGATCCCGGTGAGCCCTTCCTGGAATGGAATCTCTGGGCCGCCTACGGCATGTACGCAGACTGGGGCGAATTTCCCGCAGCAGGCGTCGTTACCGGCATCGGCAAGGTCTCAGGCCGCTCCTGCATGGTCATCGCCAATGACGCCACCGTCAAAGCAGGCGCGATGCTTCCCCAGTCAGTCAAAAAGGTGTTGCGCGCCCAACGCCTCGCCTTTGAACAGCGCCTGCCCCTCATCTACCTTGTCGACTCCTCGGGAGTCTTCCTGCCGCTTCAGGATGAGATCTTTCCGGATGAAGATGACTTTGGCCGCATCTTCCGCAACAATGCCGTGATTTCGGCCGCAGGCATCCCTCAGTTTGCCGCCATCATGGGCAACTGCATTGCCGGCGGCGGCTATCTTCCGGTCCTATGCGACAAGCTGCTCATGACCGAAGGCAGCGGCCTCTACCTGGCCGGCCCGGCGCTGGTCAAAGCTGCGATTGGCCAGGAAGTCGATCCTGAAGAGCTTGGAGGGGCGAAAATGCACGCCTCAATCAGCGGGACGGTCGATTTCTATGAACCCGATGACCCCAGCTGCCTTCTGCGGCTGCGCGCTCTTGTCGATATGCTTCTTCCAGATGAAAATCATACCCTGAAGGCCTCCAAAACGAAGACAGAGTCCTCGCAGCTCTATCAGATTGTCGGCGCCGACAGCCGCAAGCTTTATGATGTGCATGAGCTGATCGACTGCATCGCCGACCGCGACACCTTCCAGGAATACAAGGCCGACTTTGGCAAAACGCTCGTCTGCGGCTTTGCCAAGATCGGAGGATACCCTGTGGGCCTCATCGCCAACCAGCGCATGACCACCACAACAGGGCGAGGTGAAGGCGAGATCGGCGGCGTCCTCTACTCCGACAGCGCCGACAAGGGAGCCCGCTTTGTGATGGACTGCAACCAGACCAAAGTCCCCTTGATCTTCTTCCAGGATGTCCTGGGCTTCATGGTGGGCAAAGAGGCCGAGCAGAGCGGCATCATCCGCAGCGGCGCCAAGCTGGTCAGCGCCGTCAGCAATTCGATCGTGCCGAAGATCACCGTCGTGATCGGCAACTCTTTTGGTGCAGGAAACTATGCCCTCTGTGGCAAGGCCTACGACCCCAATTTCATCGTCGCCTGGCCCAACGCACGCTACGCTGTCATGGGCAGCGACCAGGCCTCCGATACGCTCTTCACCGTCGAAGAGAAAGCCGCCGAACGCAAAGGCAAAAAATGGCAAAAGGAAGAGGCAGAAAAGCGCCGCGAAGAGATCAAGAGGCGCTACGAAGAGCAGACCGACATCCGCTACGCCGCCGCCCGCGGCTGGATCGACGCCATCATCGCCCCCCACGAGACACGCGGTCTCCTCATCCAGCTCTTAGGCTTAGTCAGAAGAGCTCCTCTAACCTCACGCACATTCCATACCGGCGTGATTCAGACCTGATTGCCTTTTTTCACCCAATTTGCGACACTTCATCAGCATGAAGAAACTTTTGCTGATTTTAATCGCTTCAGCGCATGGGCTGATCGCTGCAGATGATGCGTTGATGGATCATTACTATCCAAACCGCACGAAGACCGTGCTGGAACAGGCCGAAGAGTTCGGCTGTCAGAAACTGCTCTGCGGTCGCATCAAAATCAAAGATGGCCAGCTGCAGCATGTGCGCGCCTGGTTTAAGACTCTCCAGCAACGCCAAAAGGAATTGCTTGAAGCCTTTGCAGCCGAAGGCGTGCATCTGGAATCGGTTTTTTTAGAAAAAGCCGCCGATGGCGATCATCTCATCTACTACATGCGACAAAATGATCTCGCCACTGTTTATCAAGTGTTGGCCCAGCTCCAATTGCCGGTACGTCTTTTTCACGTCGACTGTTGGAAAGCCTATTGCGAGGAATGCCTGGTTTTAGAACCACTGTTTGATCTTCAGCTTCAAGGAGCTCCGCCTTGAAAGGCGGAGCTATGTGATGGCTTAGTTAATCGAAAAGATTTGTGACTTTTGCGGCAGTCTGCCGGCAGTTCGGACAGTTCAGTTCACCATTCTTTTGCTTTTTCCAGTCATCTACGCAAGGCTTACAGATCTTGTGGCCGCAGGGATCGTAAAATACAGTAAATTCTCTATCCATGCAGATGGAACACAGATATTTTTCATTTTGAGCAGGTTGAGCCTGTGCTGCTGGTTTGGCGTGTGCTGCTGCTGGTTTGGCCTGTTTTTCTTGCTCCAATTCCCGTTGCAGCCGCTCTTTTTCCGCTCGATCTTTTTCGCTTGCTGCCTGCAGCTGTCGAAACGCTTCTCGCATCGCTTGTAATTCCCGTTCCGCTTGATTGTCAGCCGCTGCTGGGGCTACTTGCCTTACAGGTAATGCTGGTTGTTGCGCTGCCGCAGGATCTTCCTGCTTTAACTGTGCGCTGCGCATGACTATCCCCTGCTGGGGCGCGGGATTCACCTTCTCAGAAAACGCTTCCAATTTACTCTTTGAAGGCGCCTTAGGAGGTTGGCCGCCCACTTTTTGATAAAAGAAGTTGACCGCTTGAGTGCTTGCAAGGTGTGGGTAGGGGGCATTTTGGCGCAACAGTTCCTTTTTAGGATCGGAGAGATGCGGTAAATGATAGTTGGCCAATTCATACCAGATGTCATCTGGAAACGGACGGAGCGTCGTATCAGAAAAAAGAG
>JAJFUZ010000291.1 GCA_021372155.1 Parachlamydia sp.
GCGGGAGCTTTCACGCTAGCCAAAACAGCAAAAACTTTCATAACTGAGTACTAAAATTTATCCTCTGAACCCTTTGTGACGCGCAAGACCTCTGCGATGGTGGTTATTCCCTGGAGGACAAGGTCTTTTCCATGGTCTAAAAGCGTGCTCATGCCACTTTCGAGGGCAATTTTGCGCAATTCGACAGCGTCAGGGCTCTTGACAATCTGACGTTTTAACGCATTGTTGACGACCATCATCTCATAAACGCCGTGGCGCCCTTTATATCCTGATCCAAAACAGACGCTGCATCCCGCACCTTGATGGAGAACCCCTTCGTGAAGGTCTTTGCGCTCCACTCCCAAGCTTTCCAGCTCACGGTCGTTCGGCACATAGGAGCGTTTGCATTCCGAACAGATCCGGCGCAAAAGGCGCTGAGCGCCCACTCCAACAATCGATGATGAGAGGAGGTAGGGTTCTATCCCCATATCGACGAGGCGCGTGATGGCCGAAGGAGCATCGTTAGTGTGCAGCGTGCTGAGCACAAGGTGGCCCGTCAAAGCAGCCTGAATGGCAATTTCAGCAGTTTCCAAATCGCGGATCTCACCGATCATGATGATATCGGGGTCTTGGCGCAAAATATGGCGCAGTCCTGTGGCAAAATCGAGTTTGATCTTTGGCTGGACACCAATCTGAGCAATCCCCTTGAGGTTATATTCGACGGGATCTTCAATGGTCATGATGTTGGTTTCATCATTGTAGAGCTCGCAAATGGCACTGTAGAGCGTCGTCGTTTTTCCGCTGCCTGTCGGACCGGTGACGAGGATAATGCCTTCCGGAATCTCTATCAGGCGGCGAAAATCTTCATACATGGCGGGCTGCATGCCGATCTTGTCGAGACCCAGGATCACATTGCCCTTATCGAGGATACGCAGCACGATGCGCTCGCCGCCTACCACAGGAACGGTGCTGACGCGGAAGTCAATTTCGCGGCGTCCCATCTTGAGCTTGATGCGGCCATCCTGAGGTAGTCGATGCTCGGCAATATCGAGCCTGGCCATCACCTTGATACGTGTCAAAAGCTGCGCCTGAAATTCCTGTGCGGGAGAATGGCGCGCCTGAAGGACTCCATCGATGCGGTAGCGCACTCTAAGCGTATCTTCAAGGGGTTCAAAGTGAATATCGGAGGATCCCTGCTGAATAGCTTCGATGAGAATCAGGTTAAGCAGTTTGACGATGGGGGACTGCAGGCTGTTCTCGTCAAGAAGGTCGTAGACCTCAACTTCTCCTTCTTTTGCCTCGCCCTCGCCCATTTGCGCGATCAGCTCGGAAGCCGCCCCTGTCTCTTGGCGATAAGCCTCATTGATGGCATTCAGGATAGTTTCTCGAGGGCTGTAGACCGCCTTGATATCTGTATCGAGCATCAGGCGCAGCTCTTCAAGCGGCTCCATATTGAGAGGATCTGATACTGCTACGAGGACCGCACCAGCCTCCTCCTTGATGGGCATCACCACATGCCTTTTGGCAAAGGCATAGGGCACTTTCTTGTAATATTCACGAGGCAGCCGATAGGTAGAGATGTCGAGAAAAATCGGCATGCCAAACTGCGATGCAAGTGAACGGTGTGTGGCCTCGTCCCCCGTCAGCATCCCCTGGCGCACATATTCCTGTCTCGCGATCTCGTCGCTGCGAGGGACCACTTCTCCTGGCTTAGGATCACTATTGGCCATAGTTACCCTGGCCATTACCTTGATAGTTACCTTGGCCATTACTTTGACCGCACCATTGATCGACTTCATCCTCCTTTTTCTGTTGTGTCGGAGGCACGTAAGGGTAGATGATCGCGTTGTCCCTGTAATAATTCGTTGGGACGCACCTTTCCAGAGGAGGCCCGAGCAAAGCGTTCATGGTGCCTGCGTAGAGGCGATTTTTTTCCGCCTCCTGCGCCATGTAGAGCTGGCACATGAATTCCGGAATATCGCCTGGCCGCTTCAGCATCTCTTCAGCCCTGAGGCGCATGAAATCATCTGCAGGATCGCGGATGATTCTTGGGGTGATGAAAATGATCAGTTCGACCACATTTTCTCTCACGTTGCTGAGGCTGAATAATTTGCCAAAGCCTGGAATTTCTCCGAGGAAAGGGATGTGATGCTCCCCATCGTCGGTCTGCTTTTGCCTCAAGCCTCCAATGACAACAGTCTCGCCATCAGGAATGTTGACCTGATTGGTGATTTTGCGACGCGTTACAGGCGGCTGGCCCAAAGTGGCGGGTGTGACGTTGCCAATGGTATCAAAGATGATATCGGTATCGAGCGTGACATAGTCGACTTCATCATAATTGTTATTATCATAGGGCGAAGTGTCTTCGTGCGTGTGGATGGTGGGCGTAATGGTAATCGTGGTGCCATACTGGGCCCTTGTGAAAGAGTTTTGGGGCGTGACGCCCGTGTTTGTCGAGATCAGCGTCGCGCCCATATTGAGCGTGATCTCTTCGACGATGGCAAATTTTGCCGGAACCTGGTTGACGGTCACAAGAGTGGGGTTGGCGTTGATGCGCACATCGGTCTGGTTGATCAGGAACTTATAGACCAGGTCGAAGGCCGGGAAGCAGCTGTGGGCTTTCTGGCTGAGAATGTACTCAAAAATGCCAGCAGGATTGAGTGGATTGGGGATATGTTTAGTCGGCTGGATCGGACTGTTGAAGTTCATCGATGCAAAATCTTTATTGGAGGCAGAGTCGCCAAAACGGAACAGATTGAGGCCAAACTCATCATTGCGGGTGAGCCGCTTTTCGACAGCCAACACTTCAATCTGGACCATTTTTTTGGGAACGTCGAGCTTCTTGATCAGCTCCTTGATCTTCGGCAGCAGATCAGCTTCCACCACCATGACGATCGCCCCAGTCTTCAAGTCGACGATAAAGTTGTTGCGGTTCTGATTGGGAATCCTTATAGGCCTTCTCAAAGGCTCGACAGGCTCAGGATTAACCACATAATTGCCCGACTGATAGAAATCCTGCTTGTACAGGTTACTGGGCAGGACCGCCTGACCGACCGGCGGGATAGGAAGAAGCTCAGGAGGACCTGGAAGGAAGCTTTGTCCGGGGCCGGGCCCTGGCACACCCGGCTCGATAAGAGGAGGCCCCTCCAAGTAAGGTGGCTGTTCATAACCTGTACCTGTCGAAACCATCAAGTTGTAAATTTTTTCAAGGATCTGCGCGAGCTCTTCAGGATCGGCGTTTTTCGTGGTGTACCACCAGATCTTCTTTTCGCGAGCTGATCCAACCTGATCCTCCACTTCGTCAACGATCTCTTCAGCTTTCTCGATCTCTTTCTTTGTTCCGATGAGAAAAACCGCTTGGGCGACATGCTTGAGCGCGATAACCCTCAGGCCGTTGGCCTCTCCCGTATCGGCATGCTCCTTCTTTTGGAGATTAATCATAGCGCCTTTGCCACCTTGAGAGCCTTGGCCAAATCCCTGGCCAGGCGCATTTCCAGAAGGAGAGCGTTCAAAAACGCGGGGAGCCTCTCCAAACTGGTCAAAAATGGCTCCAAGAATTTTGGCCATCTCCTCAGCGTCTACCTTGGTGACCGTTTTGATCTTGTATTCCTTGTCACCGCGGTTAGCGCTGATAAAGTCGTACAGTTTGAGCACGTCGAGAATCTCGGCAGCAGAAGCAATGATCAGGATATCCCTGCCAACTACCTGCAGGACGGTGCTGTTGGGATTGACAAACTTGTCCAGAAACGCCCAGACGCGGCGCACCTCTGCCGGTTCAGGAGTTAACATGAAAGCGATACGCGCCTGTGGAGCGAAAAACTCCAGATCGTGGCGCTTGTTTGTGATAAGCTGAATAGAAGAGCGGTCTTGCTTGATGAAATAAAGCTGGCGCAGATAGGGGTTGAGCTGTTTGTATCCGATGCCATTCTGGTTCAGGATCAGCTCCAGCATTTCATTCCAGGAGGAGCGTGGAATAGGAATATTGGAATCGACGCTCAGAGGGATCGCGGCGATTTCCGGGGTCATCAGATAGACATAATTCTGCGACCCATAATCTGCGACAAGCTGTCCAAGTGTGCTTTCAGGCTGATGCCACAGAGCATAACCCTCCTGCGTCCCTGACTGCGTCGCCATTTCGCGCCAGTTATTCTGCAGCATGTCGATTTCGGTGCGCACCTGATTAATCCGGTCTAACAGGGACTTGTAGCTGGAATCGGGCGCATTCTGCCGAAAGAGTTCGTTCACCTGGCCGTACAGCCTATGCAGTTCGGCGTGATCCTCGATCAGTTCCTTGTTAACTTCCACAAGGACTTTCTGAAGGTCTTTCACCAGATCACTTCCGGCAGGCATTCCGCCCGCTTTCTTTTCAGCTATCGTCTGCCCGTGAAGGGCATTGACACACAGCAGGAAAAGAGCGGAATACAACCACTTCAAACGAAAAAAAGTATTAATAGTCGTCATCCGGATTAAAATCCTCATCATCATCGTCAAAAGGCTCAAAATCATCCTCATCATCCATCTGGACAGGAACCTTATTCGGCGGCTTTCGCCCTTTCTCCTGTCCCCCTTTCTGCTGGCCAGCTCCGACTGGTCCAGACTGCTGCAGGACGATGTCGATAGGCTGCATATCAGTTCGGGATGCATTAAAAAGGGTGCCTTTCAGCACAAGCCGATCTTCGCTGCGATCCACGGCATCAAATACGAAAAGAGGGCCGACCAGCCTTCGTTCGACATAGTCGTCGATCTCTTTGGGAGTCGTCAATTTCATCCACCCCTTCGGCGTCATCAGAAGCCAATCCTTTGGGCTTAAGAGCATGCGTTCTTTGTCAATTTCAAACACAAATTGCGTCCGCGTTCTTGCCCCGACAAATTTGAAGCTGTGCAGAATATTCACCTGCTGGGTCGGTTCCGTTGCTTTAAGAAGATTGAGGACCACTTTGCCTTTGCCTTCTGGATCCCATAGCTCGAGGTTCATCAGGCGGTCTTCAATCTTCTTGACCAGAAGCAGCGGCTTGCCTAGGGAATCGGAGCCGGGTTTGACCAGTTTCCAGCGACTATTTTCCCAAACCAGACTGTCATTCAGGCCCACGAAAACGGAATAGATCTCATCGCCCTCTCCAAAGTCGATGCGTTGCTTGCCAACCAGCGACGCATACTCCTTGCCTCCATGGCGAGCCAGAAATACATCTGGGCCAAACCAGCGCGCCTTCTGACGCGCCAGGATCGTAGCATCCACTCTGTTTTTACCCAGCTCCCAACCCGCGCTTCCAAAGCGGACATATTCTTTTTCTGTGATGGTAAATCTCGCATTGGATTCAGGGTGCTGGATAATGTCGCCCGTCTCGCCTTGCATGCTGACATTGACGAGAGCCTCGTTGCCTTGTGCTGTCGCTTCCATCCATAGGGATGTCTCGATGTTGCCGGGACTGAAGACATATTGCGGCGGATTCAACTTGCGGTCATAAAGGATGTACAACGGCTCCCCCGGCATGACCGAAGAGACCGACTTGTTGCCCGTAAACGAGAAATGCAGCAGGGCGTTTTCCTGGGTCGCATCGGGGCGTCCATTGCGTCCATAATACAAGAGATAGCGCTTTAAGTCGGGCAGCTGCATCGACATCGGAGCAAACTGCAAATTCAAAAAAGGAGGGCCGATTGTCTCGTAAGCTTCTTTTGCCTGCAGAAAGGCGCTCTTTGGCAGTGTCGATTTTGGCGGCGGCTTGTCGGAAATCGCAATGTCAGAGGGACGCATCAAAAGGAAAAAAAAGGCAAGCAACAGGCAGAAAGCGATAGCAATGCCTAAGCCATAGTTAATCTTTGCCAGCCATTTTCTGATCATGCGATGATTTTTCTCTGATGAAAAAGAGATAATTATCCTCTCCTAGAGAGCAAAAGTCAAGCCCAGATGCCAAAACACAAAAAGCTGTATGGATTCTTTTTTTCAGGGACACCTCCTTCTCCGTTAGTAGCTTTGACTATTTTGCCTTTGCGAGCCGACGCGGCAGGGGGCCCCGTCGAGGAGGCGATTTGGCTAAGCGAGATGCGGCTCAAGGAGGCGCGGGGGACGCGTCGAAGGACATGTCCCCGACTGTCTCTGGTGGCCCAAATGAATTGAATTTATTTAAATCATTGATAAGGAAGAAAGAAAAAAGCGGCAGCTAGGTGCTGCCGCTTTTAAGCCTGAGGGACGTTTAGAAGGCGTAGGCCAATCCAATGCCGACGTCGTTGTAGTGCAGACGGCTAACAGCTGTTGGATTGAAGTAGCGATACTGGAGAGAAACATCCCAGCCATCGCAGACTGGATATGCAATACCAGCAATCAGCTGCCATGCAAAACCATTTTTATCATGGTGGCGGTGGTGATGATGCGAGCTGCTGCTGCCACAGCCACCGGCGCAATCGACTCCGGCGCTGCTGCTGTGATGACGGTGATGACGCTTATGTTCTGTATCGGCATATCCAATACCAGCGCCAACGAATGGCTTCACACACCAGCATGTTGGAATATCATAGTAGCCATTGAACATGACAGACCATGTATTCGCATCGCCATGGCGTCTGTGGTTATGGTTGCTGCTGTCGTTATGGTGGTGCTTTTTTCTCGAATTGTGGTGGTAGCCACCTTCAACTTCACCCCTCCATCCATCGCACAGACGATAGCCCAGAGATCCGGCTACAAAATAGCCAGTTTCCAGCTTTTTTTCATGTCCATGATTTCCACTTCCGGAATGGCTATGGGAATGGTGTTTATCCGCAGGAAAGTCCGCTGCGCCAAATGCGCCGAGATACAATCCCTGTGGAAAATTATCGTTCATAAAAAAGGCCTGAGCAGCGTTTGGCGCTGCAAATGCCACTAGCACTGTCATCAATGCCATCAGTTTTTTCATCATCAACTCCATGTTAATGTTGGTTATCAAGATCTGTTTAAAACTCATATCTAATCAAAATGAAATGAGGTTTCAAGAAATTTTTTTCAAATTTTCAAAAATGTGATTCAGGCTCCACACTCTGTTCTTCATTTTTCAGCTCCTGGAATAGCTGAAAGGCACTTTTTTCATCATTTTCAAAATCGAACTTTGAAAAGAGCATTCTGGCCAGGCATTATGCATAACAGCATGGCTTGGCACAAGCATTTTCGTCTGCAAATCGTGGCTCAAGATAGGTTATGAAAGGTATCTTTCATATCTAACTTATTGATTATCAAGTATTTTACATCTTTTTTGGAGCAGCTTTGATCTCGCGCCACTTTTTGACGATTTGAGCGGCAACAGGCGCAGCTTCTTTGCCATAGGTTCCAAAACGCAGATAGACGACGACGACGAGTTCAGGCTTTTCATGGGCTGCATCCTCGAAAGAAATGCCTCCAAACCAGACATGTTTGTACATGTTTGTCCCTTGCTGAAAATCCAGGGAAACATACTCCAATATTTCAGCCGTGCTCGTTTTTCCTACCAGGTCATCCTTTAGGTCCACATAATCGCTAATCGCTTCAGGATAATCGCGATAGATGCGCGAAAGTCTGCCCAGACTCTCCTTCTGGGTTCTCTCCACCACCCGCTCCATGCTCTCGACAAGCAGATTTCGAATAACCGGGGGAAAGGGGATCTCCCATTTCTTTTGGGGGGTTGTCACCATCCTGGAGTGGGGGCCCGCGTGCATGCGGACAATTTGAGGCTGCATGACAGCTCCGCCATTGGCCATCACAGACAGCATGATGGCTGTCTGCAAAGGTGTCACAATAAGGGTGTGCTGGCCAATCGCTGTGGAATAAAGGCCTGTCCGGTTGGTCTTGAGATCCTGCGGAACCTGTCCAGAAATTTCCGCAGGCAAAGCGATGCCTGTTTTGGTGCCAAATGAAAATCCTTTTGCCGCCTTAGCAAGATCCTCAGGGCTGTTCAAGACATCACCAGCGAGAAGGGAAAAATAGGGATTGCTGGAAGTCTCGATGGCTCGCAAAAGATCCAGTTTCCCTTTCGTATTCGGGCTTCGCGGAAGCCGTCCTCCTTTATAGGAGCGCGGGATAGGGTTTCCCGCAAGATCAAAACCAACATAAGTTTGCTTGCCGCGCTTGTGTGTCTGGTCAATCATTTCCAAAGGATTAAGCTCTTCAGGCGAGATGTCAGGATCACCGATTTCCTGATAGCGCTGGATAAGTGCGGCATATGCCGTCACCAGTTTGAAAATCGAGCCCTGCGGGGCTGCCTGCCGAAATGCCTGGGATCTCCCATAACCAAATCCATGCTTAGGATAAAAAGCGGCGGCCAGATGCCTTTCCAGCTGCACGCCATCTTTTACACGCAAGGGCCGGTAACGTCCGAGCAGGGGGCGATCCAGTTCGCGGTAGCCGCGCATCGTCTTAAGATATTCCACCGCCAGGCTAGAGTCCAATCCATTCAGGCCTCTTTGCAGCAGAAGATATTTCTCTCTCCAGCCAATATCAGGATGGGCGCCCTGGCTAATCTCGCGATGCCAGGCAATAAAATGCTGCTCATAGGCTTCCAAATCATTTTCAGGACCACTTTTTCCGGTTAAAAAAGTTTCCAGAAGAGACCAGTGGTATCTTTCCCAAAAAGCTTTGAACATCTCGCTCTCCGCCGCATCAAGATAGTCGGTATAGGGCTTCTGATAGCTGTTTGCGGCCTTTTCCTGAGCCCTCTTTTCTTTCAGAAACAGCTTTTCATATTTCTCCCGCCATGGTCTGAAATGGATTTCCCGAAAAAGGTCTGCCGCCATCCCTTTGACAACCTCCTCAACGGCCACCTTTGCGCCGCATAATTGGCGGTAATCACTCAGAGTCGCTTTTCCTTTTTTCTGGATCAATGCCGCGCTGAATCTGGTTTCGTCAACGCAAAGGCGGCTAAGATCGAGAAGCAGAAGTTTGTCGTAATCGTCGCTCTGCTCCACATTCCTCTGCAGGGCAATCGTTGCCTCGATCGTCCCCATGCGCTGCAGTTCGAGAATGACAGGGTGCTCCTTGGGAAGAATACGGCGCAGATAATTGTCCCAAGTCAGCCACATGGCCTCGTCAAAAAAAGAACCCTGTTTATCATCATAGCGTTCCCTCTCCAGAGGCAGCTTCTGGTCCCAGATGTCAGCCAGATACTGTTCGCTCTCTAGCCATCGGCCGATTCTCTGCCTCTTCGCCTTTGACACATCAGGCTGGGCCGACTGCACAAAATCATTGGGATCGAAGCGGGGATATGAGGCCAACGCCAGAATCTCTCCCGTATTTGGATCCAGAGCGACAATGGCGCCGCCCTTAATCCAGGGTTGATGCTGGGATAGACTGGACTTCTGGAGGGCATCGTTATTCGAAATGCAGGCCATGCGAATCTGCTCATTCTGCGCCAGCAGCTTTTCGGCATACTCTTGCAGGTCTGCTGAGATCCCCAGCAGAACACGCTCGCCCGCGAGAGGCTCTTTGGCATCCATCTCTTTCAAGAAGTTGCCTTTGGCATCGGAGTAGTAAGTTTTTCGTCCATGATACCCTCTCAAAAGTCGTTCACAGCTGCTTTCGATCCCTGACTTGCCGATTGCGTCATGGATCGAATAGGCCTGCTCTTTAAGCGCCATCAGGTGCTCTTTAGCCTCGTCAGCAGCGGCCATATCTTCTGCTTCGCTGCAGTTCTCCAAAAAGGCCTCCACATCGGCAATTTCATGCAGGATGCGCTCATATTCCTCCCGGTTGATGGCTCCCATATAGCCCACCACATCAGCGCCAACTTTGCCTCTTGGATAGCTTCTGCGCGGCACCTGCTGCACATGGATGCCCCGCCAATCCTTCTCCAGCATTTTGAGCCGGTAATACTCCTTTTCGGTGATATCCTCCTTGATCAGAAAAGGCATTTGGTAATAAAAAGTTGCCTTAGCATGAACAAGATCTTCGATGCGCTGTGCATCAAGCTGCAGCTCGTCTCCCAGCAGCTCTGCAAGCCTTTTGATGTATTCCCGGCGCTTGAAGCGCCTGACTTTCTTTCCATCCGCTCCCTTCTCCCACACAACCGCCGGAACCTGCCGCAGCTCAGAATAGAGGATGGCGGCATTGTACTTCATGGTGTTCACGGCAAGGGGCTGGTTAAAGCGATCGCGGATCGTGCCGCGCCTGGCAGGCTCTAAAATTGTGCGGTGCTGAGGTTTTAGCGACTGCTCCAGTTTTTCGTCATACTGGACGACTTCCAGGTGCCAGACTCGCAATACGATCAGGAGCAGCGCAATCAGGATGATATTGAGGATCCTGTTGACCTTATCGGGGAGATTTGAATCGCGGCGGTCTTGCATGCATCAAGAATATACCGCTTTTAGGATTTTCTGCGCTGTCTCGGCATGACGTTCCGCAATGATTTAAAATACACATGATTCACAGAATGGGTGAGTCAACGCAAAAATGTCGCAGCTGTTCGTGTACGTTAACCGGAACATGTCCTATCTTGCTGGCATGGTTGGGTGACTGACGCTCTCTTAGTTCCAGCTTGCTTACCTTCCGATCAAAGCATGTCAAAACGTAACTGATTCCGTTCTGATAACACTTTAGGTATGTGGAATAAATTCGATGTTCGCCTGTGATGGTAGAAACTCGCTCAATGGAGAATTGAAATATTAGCGCAGAGGTAAATTGATCGGGTTGAATTTTAACGAGCACTCCTTGACCGATAATTTGATGAATCATTTCCAAATAATCTCTCATTGAATTTCGTGCATATGCAAGAAAATCAGACTCGGTTACTAACTTAAAATCCCAAATATTCACATTTTTTCTTCTAAAAAATGTATGTGTAACCTCACCGTGCTTGAATGGGTGATAGGATGCTTCTACACTTGACTTGAAATTGATTGGGAATTTTTGAATATCCGAGCGAGATTTCAAATAAATTCCTTTACTAAAAGCAGATCTCAATTGCATCAATTGATGCGCATCCACTGATAACTGAGGCTTAGAATCGCCTCTATGCTCAAGGAGTTTACAATAGATGGGGTGATTGAGCAGTGATTGGGAATCGAGAGTGAAGAAATGCGAGGTAACAACTAAATAAGCAGTCCATAAATTATTGACAAAATCACTCGTTTTTTCAGACTTTATATCCTTCAAAAAGTCAGCTTCAGACAGCCTTGATTTTTTTGCATTTTCTACTTCCGATTCATCTACAAACCATTTAAAAAACTCAAAGCGTGCAACAAATTGAGATAAAGTTTGGACCTTTTGCGCAGAAGAGGAATTTGAATGTCCCATAGCAAAAAGAAGGGATAACCATTCTTTATAGGTATATTTTGGGGGATTCCCTCTGATGTCAAATAGGCGATATATCTCACCATTGCTGGAATGTTGACATTGATTACACAGTATTTTAAATATAGCTTTATAATTTAAAATATCTAAAGCTGTCAGCTTTTTTCCCAAAATTGGATTTTCATCATTAATTGATGAAAATCTGTCGAATAGGGTGTTCACATAGTCCATAGCATCCAGGCGATGAGAGTTATAGCGTAGACCATAGGAGGCTTTTCTGAGGGAAAAATGTTCTAGGATTTTTTTGCTTTTATCTTCTTTTGGTGATTTAAGTGCGCCATCTAACAAATACCAATCTGACGCATTTGCAGGAATTGCTACTCCTGTTATCGCCTGACGTCCTGAATCCTGATTGTTTAAAAATTGGGCTAGCTGGGTGGATATACAGGCACCATCAGGGTTGCCTTTCTTGATGCAGTGCCTGGCAACGCAAAGACTATGCGGACCTGTATCATGGAAACTAGATATGTTGAATAGAAGTGTATTTTCGCTCATGTGTTGTCCTTGGTAAAGTCTTCAAACCACCACCAATGGGATTTTGGTACATTTTTTGGAATTTGCCTTAGATCAACTTTTTCATGCCCTTTTTTGCTTTCCATATACTCTAGGATGCCTGCAACATCCAATTCGCGCACAAACTCGCCAAACATGGCATGGAAAGCTTCGATATTTGTTCGGCCCCAACAGACTTCCAACCATATGTCAGACCAATCATCAGCATGCAGAGCTCTTGACCATAACTTGTAAATATAACACATGTTGATCGCCTTGGCGGCCCAACAGATATCGGTCGCATATTGTAGTCCGATTGCCTGCGCTTCTTCCAGGTGATATTGAAAATAATCCAAGTAAAGAGCGCCCATCTCATCCATGAAACTCTCTACGATCTCTTCTTGATCATAACCTGAATGATTTTTCCAGGACGAAATGGATGCAAGCCGCTCTCTTAATTTTACTTGAAAGCTGATATCGGGAGTTTGGGATGAGGGCTGAATGGTGGTCATATTAAAATGAGTATGAGCAATGTTATACAATTCGAAATTGAAGTTTGCAATAATTTTTGTGAAACTGGCGCCAAGCAGAGAAGAGATAAGCCATGAGACAAAAAGAAAATATTAGCTTTCTGTTTTTATTTAATCAACTAACATGTTAAATTCTAATAGAATATCCTGATAGAGATCTCATGAGTCTTTCTATTACTAATTCTACTACCAATTCTGCTTCTGCTTCTCCACCGACAGGAGCTGCGCATACCCCAATTTCAGATGATGCAAAGATGCAAGAGATCGAGAAGCTCGGTCAACAAACCCTTGCCAAAAGAAAATTTGATGCTGAACATCCTGTCAGCTTCAAAGCAGCCCGGCAGGGAAATGAAGATGCCATCGGCGAATTGACGACCTTTTTTCTAACGCAGCATCGATTCACTGTCGCTGAGCCTGATGAGAAATTTGCTGAACTTGTTGGCAAAGTGATCCAAACCCCCATTGAGCAGAAGGATCTCCCTCACCTGCTAGCGATCCTGCAGACTAACCAGCTCACCCTCTTGAAGAACCTTGCCCTCTCGAATGCATCCAAAAAGCCCTATTGACCCTCGTCGCTCGTGTTCTGCGATTCCGAATCATGGATGTCTCTCGGGCAGACGACCCAACCACGCATTTGCAAAAATCTACTCCCTATCAAACGCTCCTTCCATTGATGCAATGGCTGTTCGAATCTAAGACAGACCGGCTGTCAAAAGAGGATGAAGAGGCACTCGCCAGCGCTTTATGTCTCTTCAGTTTAGACACCGCTCTTGATGATGAGTTCCACCAGGAAGCACTTCCTCTGGTATCGGCTACCAGAGCCCTCCTTCCTGTTGCCTGGAGTCGCCTAGCGGCTTTTCCTCTCACTGTGGAGACATTCCTACCAGAATTAGCCCTGCTGGCATTAAAAGATAGAGAGGTCGAATGGACAGATCCTTCTTTCCCTACATTGCCAGACGATGCCGCTTATACCTGTTTAAGGGAAAGATTGAAGACGATCGCAGACCGACAGATGTGCTGTGCACTCCTTTTGGAACTCAGTTTAAAGTTAGCAATAAAACAAAAATTGCCGCCTTTAACTTCTAAGGTAAACACAGCATTGCAAACCTGGATAGTATCGGAAGGCTCCTATGTGACTCCGCTTAGCATTCATGTATTTGCTGAGCATCCCGAGTTGAAGTTGCTGCTTCCTAAGAAGGCCGCCGATATCGTCGTAATTATATCTGGAGATGCATCGACTGCCCATAAAGAGAGTTATCAAATTAAATTTTGGAACGCAGTCAGCTTCTTGATTGAAGCTGGCTATCTAAAGGGGATCGATGCAGCGGCTTCGATCAAATTTCAAGACATTTGCTTGTCGTTCGACAATCAGGATTTCTCTAAGTTATCCTATGAACTTACAGCATCCATTCACGCAGCTATAATGGCTCTTAACAAGCATAACTGCCTTAACCAGTTTCCAAAAGAGATGCTAGAAGAGGTACAAAAGCGGATAAGGGCTGCGATGGACCAACTGCTCCATAAAATCACAAGCAGGGTTAAGTCCTTTGTTGCAGGAAAGCTAGGATGAAAAGATACTTTTGCGCTAAAACTCCAAATCCTCTATAATTTTTCTCTATACCATGCGCCTGTAGTTCAATGGTAGAACAGTAGCCTTCCAAGCTACG
>JAJFUZ010000331.1 GCA_021372155.1 Parachlamydia sp.
TCTGTATCAGCTTTAGCTTTGGCCCATTGAAAGAACCGTTCCGCTCTAAACTGAAAGCCATCTTCATTCTGCCAAAACCACTCTAGGATATCAAAGTGCCCATGTAAAGCAGCAATTGAGCAGACTCTCCAGCTGAACCCGCACCCTAAGCCCACTGCCCAACGAAACATTTCGATATTCCCTGCTTTTGCAGCATAATAGGGTACCAATTCGTTCCAAGGGGCAGTGTAACTTTGGCCTTTTGCCCACTTTAAGACCTCGAAATGTCCCCTTTTAGCCGCATTGGCACATACATCCACTGTCCAGGGGGCGTCTTTACTTCTCGCCCATCGCAAGATATCAAGATGCCCCCCTGCGGCTGCATGTGCGCACACTCTTTCATCCCAAGGCGCTTTATTGGCACGAGCCCATTGCAACATAGTAAGATAGCCGCGTGCGGCAACACGCCAACAGAGATTTTTGGCTATTTCTTTGTCACAAGGAATTTTACGTCTTAAGTCCCTACAGACAAATCTGGAAACCACAGACATATCTCTCATTGGTTCAAAGGAAAAAATATAGGTTAGAATTTCAATCGGTATGTCAAGAAGCGTGTAGCTGATTCTATTTACTGCAGATTTTGGCATGTCTCTTTGCGAAAGCGCTTCTTGAAAGATTTGAACTGGTTTCGTCAACTCTTCCTTTGGTTCTGAGCGCAAATTAGAATTGTTAGGCTGAATTTCTGGACTTGTAATCGGCCGCGTAAACATGATGACACCTTTTACGACATTCTCTTAAGAAATGATATATTTAAATACATCACCTTTGATTTTTTTGTGATACTGAAATATATCAGTTTTCTCATCTCCCCAGTAGCGCCAGACGCATGCTGTGCATCCAAAGCTTGATAAGGCGCGAAACATCCTTCTGGATGAAGAGCCACCGCAGAGTGGCAAGGGATCCAAAATGGCGCCAGATGGTATGCATTGTCTCCAGAAAGTGCTGCAAAACCATGCGTCGGGTAACAAAATGCAGATCAAAATCGATCAAGACGCGCTCGGTCGCAAAGCTGCGGAGCCCTCCTTGTTTGCAGAAGCGGCATAAGAGCTCGTAACCGCCCCTCTGATCATAGGAGAAGTGGAAATTGCCGATCTGATCAAAAAGCTCCCTTTTGAACCAGCAGGCCTGCAGGCTTGTCGGCTGCTGCCCTTTTTTCAGATTATTGATTTCCAGCGGCCGGAATAGAAGTTTTGGATCTTGGCGTCCTTCGCGCAATAGGGTGCCGCAATAAAGCAGGTCAGGCAGTTGATGTTCGAGCGCGAGGCTCATCATAAACTTCAGACTGTCGTGAGCAATGTAGGTATCACCGGGCAGCAGGAAGTTGATATAGCCTCCCTCTGACTGCGAAATACCCTTATTGAGCATCGCGTAGCGGCGATACTCTGAAACGGCATAGAGGCGCAGAGTTTCTCGGCGGTAGGATTGAATGACTGCGAGGGTGCTGTCTGTGGAGCCACCATCGACAATGATCACTTCAAAGTCGGGATAGCTCTGCGACAGGACGCTTTTCAGCGTCGCTCCGATCAGCTGAGAGCAATTATAGGTGGGAATGACGACCGTGACTTTTGGAAATTCATAGTCATGGTACTTATCTTCCAGACTGGAAAAGAGTTGGTCCAGCGACATGGCCGCATCTTAATGTTTTGCGTGATTTGAGAGAAGCAGCAAAGCTGCCTCTCTCAGAGCATCATTTAAGTTTCCCAGTGCAGGCCTGAGCCTTTTTCATGCGTGATCTGTTTCCAGGAAGTGATCTTATTATCATCCAAGGTTCCCAGGGCCATGACCAAAACTTCATTCTTGTGCCCATTGCGGAGGGTAAAGTCGATTGTGTACTGCACACAAAACTTGTTCCCAAATACACAGAAATCTGGCGTTGGACCAGAGACTTCCACGTGTGAGAATTTCTTTTGGAACTGGGCAATGCGGTTCATGTAATCAGACAGGCTTCTTGCAGAGATAAAATCGTTGACCGTCAGGTTAAAATTCTTAGCAAGGAAGGGTTCCAGTATGGAGGGATTGACGGAGCCCTGCTGATTGCAGCACTTTTGGAACGTTTCAAAGAAATTGGACAGGAACTTCATTGTTTGCTGCTTGTCGAGAGCAGCGGCAGCTTTGGTAGCCATAACAACTCCTTTTGTCTGGGTTTATCCTATAACCTGACTCTAGAAATAAATTTATTTTTTGACAATTCAATTAACTTGATTTTGTCTTAAACGCCTGAATAGCATGGATATTCGCCTGGGAAATTCGCTTCACTTGCTTGAGTTCCTCTTCAGTAGCCTCGAGCAGTTTTTTCAGACTGCCGAAGTGGCGCAAAAGAAGCTTGCGTTTCACGGGGCCGATGCCCGGGATTTCCTCTAAAGCTGTACGGATGGTTTGCTTGGAGCGGCGCTTGCGATGGAAGGTGATCACAAAGCGGTGGGCTTCGTCTCGGATCTGCTGCAGAAGAAACAGGATCGGAGATGTGCTTTTGAGAAGAATGGGATCTTTGAGATTGGGGAGGTAAACCTGTTCCGAGGTCATCCCCTTGGTGTGTTTGGCCTGCTCTTTGGCCACACCGATCACATCCATGCTGGCGATGTTAAGATCTGCCAGGACTTTGAGGGCTACGTTGAGATGCCCTTTGCCACCGTCGACAATGAGAAGATCTGGCAGATCTTTTTCTTCCTGAGCCCGTTTGTACCGGCGCATGAGCACTTCCAGCATCGTGGCGTAGTCATCCTGTCCTTCCACCGTCTTTACCTTGTATTTGCGATAACGGCTGCGATCTTTGACGCCATCGGTGTAGGCGATCATTGCGGATACAGGCTCCTTTCCTCCCAGACTGGAGTTATCAAAGCATTCGATGCGGTGGGGAAAGCGCGAGAGACGGAAGCGCTCCTGCAGCTCCAAGAGAGTCTTTTCTCTGATTGTAGCCTCGTCTTTTTCCTTTTTAAAGGTGTCCTCGGCATTGAGACGGGCCATTTCCACAAGGGAGCGCTTCTCTCCCCTCTGAGGGCAGGAGATTAAGACTTTGCGCTTCTTACTGTTGGCCAGGATTTCAGCGATCTGTTCGCTGTCTTCGAGAGGAACGGGCAAGAGGATCTCGTGAGGAAGCTCATCCTGTTTTTCGTAATGCTGGATCAGGAAGGACTCGAGCAGCTCGTAATCGTCCTCGGCAATTTCAGTGAAATCAAAATGGCGCGCACCAACCAACTTTCCGTCGCGCAGAATAAGCTGGCTCAAGATCACCTCTCGACCCTGGCGGAAGATAGCCAACGCATCAGCATCGTTGCCAAGAGGCTTGTCGACACGCTGATTTTCGATCGTCTTTTCGATATGGCGAATCGTTTTGAGGATCGCGGCTGCCTTTTCGAATTCCAGTTTTTCCGCCGCTGTTTGCATTTCTTGGCGCAGCTCCCTCAAAATCTCTTTATCCTGGCCACGCAAGAATTTGACCGTCCGTTCGACAAGCTTCATGTAATCTTCTTTCGTGCACTTATTGACGCAGGGTGCGATGCAGCGCTTCATATCGTAGAGGATGCAGGGGCGGGTGCGGCGGGCAAATTCCTGGTCCGTGCACTGCCTCAATGGAAAGAGTCTCTGAATGAGGTCAAGGGTATCGCGCGCTGCGTAGGCACTGGTGTAGGGGCCAAAGTAGAGCCCATCCGGTTCTGGCCGCCCTCTATAGCGAACAAGCTGAACCATCGGCCAGGAGCTTTTGCTCGTCACTTTGAGGGCGATGTAGGTCTTATCATCCTTCAGAAGGGCGTTATAGGCGGGCTGATGCTGCTTGATCAGGTTATTTTCGAGAAGCAGGGCCTCCTTTTCGGAATGGACCCTGATCGTATCGATCGACTCGATTTTGGGGATCAGGAAGGGAATCATGGGCCGGCCGTCGCCGCCCGGGACAAAGTACTGCTTGAGACGGGCGCGTAGATTTTTGGCCTTGCCGATGTAGAGAACCCCACCCGATTTGTTCTTCATCAAATAGACGCCAGGCTGGGTGGAATAGCTCTCTACTCGCGCGGTATCAAACGGCATCTTTTAGTTCTGGAAGGGCAATGAGTTTTTCCTGGCTTTTCTGCTGGAAGGCAAGCTGGCCGCAGGCCGCCGCAATATCATCGCCTTTTGTATAGCGGCAGGTGTTGGCGATGCGACATCCGAACAGAACGCTGCGGAAATCTTTAATGGCCTTTTTATCAGGGCGCTGCAGCTTTAGACCGGCAACGGGATTATAGGGGATCAGGTTGACGGTGCACTGCTTGCCCTTCAACAGATGGGCCAGCTCAAAGGCCTGCTCGGGCGAATCGTTGATGCCTGCGATCAGAGTATATTCGTAGGTGATGTCGCGCTTGGTCTTTTCCCAGTAATCATCCATGGCGGAAATGAGTTCGTTCAAGGGGTATTTGCGCGCATAGGGAATGATCTTCTGGCGGATGTGCTGGCTGGGGGCGTGCAGCGAAAGGACCAGCTTGATTTTGAGATCGTCATGAGTCAGGCGTTTAATTCCCTCAATCACACCCACAGTGGAGACCGTGATGCGACGTTGCGAGATGTTCAATCCTTCAGGAGCACTCAACAGGCGAATGGATGCTGTGACAGCCTCATAGTTTTTGAAGGGCTCTCCCATCCCCATGTAGACAAGATGGCAAACGCGCTCGTCTTTGGCAGAAAGCCAGCGGTTGATCTGCACCACCTGCTCGACAATTTCGTGTGGGCGCAGATTGCGCATGAAGCCGGCTTTCCCGGAAGCGCAAAAGGCGCATTTGGCTGGGCAGCCCACTTGAGAAGAGACGCAGACAGTGCGGCGGGTGCCGGAACAAATCAGGACCGATTCGACCATATTGCCGTCGCGCAACTTCCAAAGAAACTTGAAGGTCTGACGATCCTGGGATTCCGTCATGCGCACAGTTTCGAGCGTGCCTAGACGAAAAGCTGCGGTCAGTTTGGCGCGCAGATCCTTGCTGAGGTTGCTCATTTCCTCCCAGTTGAAGACGCTCTTGTCATAAACCCAGCGGAAAATCTGGCGTGCATGAAAGGGCTTTTCGTTCTGCTCTTCAAGCCAGGCGGAAAGTTCGGGAAGTGTTAATTCAAAAAAATCACGTAGCATGCATAAAATATATCATAAATATGATTTTTGAACAAACACTTCATTCTGCTAATTTTTTAAATATGCTCGAACCATTTCCTCGGTAGCCT
Organism: Parachlamydia sp.; assembly: GCA_021372155.1. Taxonomy (GTDB): domain Bacteria; phylum Chlamydiota; class Chlamydiia; order Chlamydiales; family Parachlamydiaceae; genus JAJFUZ01. The sequence continues at coordinate 5,221 of JAJFUZ010000331.1, forward strand.
GCCATCTTACTGAACCATCATGTTGCGCAACTGAGTTTTGAGGTTCTGCATGTGGCCAGATTCTTCTAAATTCTTGAGGAAGGAATTGAAAAAGGGACTCTTTTGTAGATCCACACTCCCATTCTCCAATGATCGCCAGTGGATCAACAGTATAGGTTATAATTTCTTTACAAGGAGTTAGATATTTAAATAGCCAAGTGTGTCTTAACTTTATTTCGCTTTCAACGTACAATACTTGTAACCGTCCCCATAGTTCATAACAATCTAATCTTTCTTTTGCACTTGGATTTGCATCGCGTTGAAAAGTGGAAGCATTCAAGTATTTTATAGCAAGGGTGTTGATTTCCACTTCACCTTCATATCCATCTACAGAAACAACCCGTTGTCCATACCAGTTGATCCTCACATGTACGACTCTCAGCATGTTACAGAGTTCAGCTTTCAGCATGTTTCTGAGTTCAGCAACTGTATTATTGTCAGAAATTGTTGCTAGTTTATCTATTAAACGCGTAGCTCTTCTCCTTGTTTCTAAAAGACCTTATTCATCATTATTCATCGTACATCGCATGTTTAGGTGGAGTCAAGATCAAACAGTACGAGACTTTAGTGCGGGATACATTTACTCTTATCCTGTATCCATGTTACACTATTTTCTTTTGCATCGGAGAAAATGACATGATTACCTTTCAGGAAATGATCAGAAAACTGGCCGACTTCTGGGTCAAACAGGGATGTGTCGTCCATCAGGGATATGACCTCGAAAAGGGAGCCGGCACAGCCAATCCCGCCACCTTTCTCCGCAGTTTAGGTCCAGAGCCCTATAAGGCCTTCTATATCGAACCCTGCCGCCGCCCGACTGATGGTCGCTATGGAACCAACCCCACGCGCATCCAGCACTATTTCCAATGCCAGGTGATCCTGAAACCTTCCCCTCCCGATATCCAGGATCTGTGCCTCAAGTCACTCGAAGCGATCGGCTTTGACCTCTCCGAACATGACATGCGTTTTGTCCATGATGACTGGGAGCAGCCCACCATCGGAGCATGGGGCCTTGGCTGGGAGGTCTGGATGGATGGGATGGAGGTGACGCAGTTCACTTATTTCCAGAGCGTCGCAGGCACATCCCTGAAGCCCATCACAGGCGAAGTGACCTATGGCCTTGAGCGCTTGGCCGTCTATCTCCAGAAAGTAGACAGCATTTTCGACATTCAGTACAACGACACCCTGAAATATGGGGATATCTACCTGCAGAACGAGATCGAATGGAGCCACTACAACTTCGAACAGGCCTCCACAGAAATGTGGTCCCGCTTTTTTGAAGAATATGAGCGCGAAGCCAAACGCCTCCTCTCCCTCAACCTTCCGCTCCCCGCTTATGACTTTGTCATCAAGGCCTCGCACGCCTTCAATATCCTCGATGCCCGAGGGGTCATTTCCGTCACTGAGCGCACTGGCTATATCGCCCGCATCCGCGACCTGGCCTGCGTTGTCGCCCAGGAATATTTAAAAAGCCGCGAAGAGAAGGGCTATCCCCTCCTCAATCGCTTCAAAACTGCAAAAATTTCAGGCGTCAAGCATCCGGAAAGAATGAGCGACGAGCTGATGCGCGCAAAACCAGACCAATCTCAAGATTTCCTTTTTGAAATCGGCTCCGAGGAGCTGCCAGCCACTTTTGTCCCGATTGGCTGCGCCAATCTGGAAAGGGCTGCTCGCCAGCTTTTCGAAAAAGAGAATCTTTCTTTTAAAAGCTTGAAAGCCTATGGCACGCCTCGACGCCTTGCTCTCTATGTCGAAGCCCTCTCTATGGCCAAGCCCGCCCAGTCGACCGAAAAGCGCGGCCCCCCTCTGGAGAGTGCCTACGACGTTTCTGGCAAGCCAACACTCGCGGGCGAGGGTTTCTTCCGCTCGATTGGCAAAGCGGCCCCCACCCTCTCTGACCTGCGCTCCGGCCTGGAAGAGAATGTGACCATCCGCTCGATTAAGGATGTCAAATACCTGTTCGCCGAGATCAAGACGGAGAGCCGTCCGACTGCCCTGATCCTTGCCGATCAGCTTCCTTCGCTGATTCTGAACCTCGATTTCCCCAAAAAGATGCGCTGGGCCGACCTGGACATCACCTATGCCCGCCCTTTGAGATGGATTGTGGCCCTGTTTGGCGATCAAGTGATCCCCTTCATTGTAGGCGATATTCTTTCTGGACGAGAATCGGCCGGCCATCGCCAGTTGAGTCCTCAGATGTTCGCGCTGACCAAGGCGCAAAGTTATTTTCCGCAACTCAAGCAGCATCAGGTCATGGTCGACTCCGAAGAGCGCCGGAAGTATATCCTCGAACAGCTCGACGAGATTGAAAAGAAGGTGGATGGCAAGGTGATCGCCCGCGAGCAGGTTTTGCCTCAGGTCATCAACCTCGTCGAATGGCCCTTCCTGACCTACGCCGACTTCGACGCAGCCTTCCTCAAAG
>JAJFUZ010000335.1 GCA_021372155.1 Parachlamydia sp.
TTCTTTTCCCCCGCACAAGCCAGTATGATGTGCTGCATCATTTTACGCGAAAGCTCTATGAAGCCTTTCTTCGCGCAGGCTATAGCTGCAGACTCCTGGAAAAGGAGTCGCAGCTCGAGATCCCCAAAAAAGATCCCCCAGACCTCTCTATAGGCTTTAACGGGGCTCCGCGAAACAGCGCCGGGGAGATGTTCTGCGATTTTCTCAAAGTGCCCCATTTGGCCTGCCTCGTCGATCCCCCCTACCACTTTCTCTACCTCTACAACAGCCCTTACGTGATCACAGCCTGCGATGACCGCATGGGATGCCGTCTTCTGCAGACTCTGGGGGTTGAGCGGAATCTGTTCCTGCCGCATGCCGTCGAGCCTGAACTGCTTCAAGAAGGCCCCCAGGAGTCCCATTTCGATGTCATCATGCTGGCCACCTTCATCGACTTTGAGAAAAGGCGAAAAGATTGGCGCAACAAATATCCCACGCTTATCTGTAAAGCCATGGACAGTGCAGTTGAGATGGCGTTCTCCGACCCGAAGATCTCTTTTATTGCTGCTTTTGACACCGTCTTGGAGGGAGTTCATCGCAGCGGAAAAGCCTTCAAAGAGGTCGATCTCAATGAAGTTCTGAAGGATTTAGAATATTACATCAAAGGGCGCGACCGCGTCGAGCTTGTCAAAGCCGTTAAAACCCCCCTCCATCTGTTTGGAGGCACAATCGACGCAATTGGCTGGAAAGACTATTTTGCCGACCAGAAAAACATCTATGTTCACAGCCCTGTGAACTATTCTCAGGCTCTTCAGATCATGAAGCGCAGCCGCATCCTGCTCAACCCCTCATTTAAAAATAAAGAGGGGGCGCATGAGCGCGTCTTTGCCGGGCTGGCCTCCGGGGCCCTCGTAATCACCACGGAAAGCCAATACCTTCTGGATCGGTTTACAGAGGATCAAGAACTCGTCTACTATCGCCATCCGCACTTGGAATCGATCCAGGAGAACATTGATAAATATCTCGCCGATGAAACTCAACGACAATCCCTCGTTGAAAACGGCTGTAAAAAGATTCGGCAGGGCGAAACGTGGGATCATCGAGTGGCAGCTCTTGCTAAAGAGCTTCCTCCATTGTTAACCATCTGATCTCGCATAGGATGGTGTATCGAATGGCGTGAATGGCATTGCTATCCTTGACATTGCCTGAAACATTGCCTGAGAGTTCTCTGTCAGAATCCGGGTTAACTTGTCGACAGCAGGGGGGACGAGTAAATCCCCCTGATAGGTTGCTTTAAGTAGGGCTAATTTATTCGTCGCGTGCTGGATGTTTGGCATCATTATGCCAATGGCATGCTCTATGTTAGTCTTGTCATTGGAGCTGTCGAACAGAGAAACCATGGCTGGCAAAATACGCTCGTAGATATCTGCGGATTCATGAAGGTCTTTGGCGAGCTTCTCAGAAGAATGTTTATTCATCCATTTTGCCGCTGTTTGTGCCCCTGGGATAATGGCATATTTATTTGCTGTTTTGACAAATCGGCCCTTATCCGCACTTTTATGAATCCATTTTTGGGCTTCTATATTTTTAAAATCGCTCAGCCAGTCAGTGCATTTTATGAAATCAGGAGAAGCTAAGATCTCCTCTAATGTCTGGCTTGGTGCTTGCTGAGGCGCTGGCTGGACGGGAGCAGGCGTTGCATTTGTTGCATCTTGAGACGGAGGCGTTGCAGGAGTTCCAGCAGGCGGTTGAGGCTGGGCAGGCGGAAGAGCGACTTGAGGTTGTGCTTGTGGCAACGGAGGCGCTTTTACAGGGGCTGGTTGCGGAGGAGTTACTGAGGGAGCAGGAGCTGGAGCTACTTTTGGTTGAACGACAACAGGAACAGGCAGCTGGTTTGGCTGTGGCTCTGCTTGAACCGGCTTGACAGGTTCCTGAGGAGAAGGGATTCGTTT
>JAJFUZ010000348.1 GCA_021372155.1 Parachlamydia sp.
GGGGCCATGGCTTTAGCCAGATCGACAATATGCAGAGAGGGGATTTTGGGTACAAAAATCTCACCGGAGCGCATCTCTTGGAAGCTTTTGATCACAAAGGAGACAGCCTGATCCAGGGTGAGCCAGAAGCGGGTCATACGCTCATCGGTGATGGGCAGGGAAGAGGCGCCTTCTTTAATGAGCTTGACCCAGTGGGGGATGACGCTTCCGCGGCTGCCAGAAACATTGCCATAGCGGACGACAGAAAAGCGCGGGAAGCCGCGTGAGCCAACATAGGAATTACCGGCGATAAAAACCTTGTCGGAGCAGAGCTTGGTGGCGCCATAGAGGTTGATAGGATTGACGGCCTTATCCGTCGAAAGGGCGATGATCCGCTCGACACCGCAGTGAATGGCAGCGTCGATGATGTTCATGGCGCCTAGGACATTGGTCTTGATGAATTCTGATGGGTTGTACTCGGCTGCAGGCACCTGCTTGAGTGCCGCTGCATGGACAATGGAGTGGACGTCGTTGAAGGCTCTCTCAAGGCGGTTTGCGTCTCGCACATCGCCGAGGAAGTAGCGGATCTTGGAGCTATTGAAGAGAGGCTCTGACTGCCGCATCTCCCACTGCTTCAGTTCGTCGCGGCTGAAAATGATGACGCGCCGGCATTCATCCTCTTCAAGCAGTCGCCGCGCAAAGGCCTTGCCGAAACTGCCAGAGCCTCCCGTGATGAGGATTGACTTGTTTTTGAAAATTGATGGTTCGGACATAAGTCGTGATCATGTCCTCAGAGGGAATTTGTTGTAAAGCGATTCTTAGACGACAAACCATTCCCGCAGAAATGTGATTTTTTATTCAGGAGGAAAATGACATCAAGAAGACTACGCGCTTGCCAATGCATTTGAATCGATTCTGATCCAATTTAATTCTTTGGACTGTTCTAACATCTTGAATTTGTTTTGATCAAATTCCCTAAAGGTTTTCCTGAAAATTCTATTATCCGCCTTTAGGGAATCAAGAATATGTAGCCGGATGCAAATTTCTAGAGGAGGCGAGATCTTTGCGCTTTTGTTTTTCGCAGCTTCCCAATGAATGACGCTCGCATGCGTTACGCCAAATGTTTTTGCAAATTCTGAATAGTTCATCTCTAGATATTGGCGGATGAATCTCACTTCATTCCCAGAGAATGGGGTCATTTTTTGACATAGAGCAAGCAATACGATCTTTTGAAGAACGTTATAGTCGATGTCAGGAACTTCTACACCTCTGATATTCACCAATGGAACATTTAAAAGCAGGATCGGGAATCCTAAACCATCGTATTCAAACTGTTTTGCTATTTTTGTTTTCATACGACTGCTCAATAATCCTTTTTTGTGATATTAATTACTGTTATGATTAACATTCTTGTTTTAGAGTCGAAACTTATGATCACCCTAATAGTCTCACATTGGAGCGTTTGTCCGGTGATTGCGTAGTTCCAACTGTTAAATTCATCCTTGTATTGATCATGCCGCTTATCTCTGAAACCAGTCTTTATAACATGTAAAGCATCCAGCAACGTGATATCTCTTTCAAGCTGCCGGCATTCTGCATGAAACGTTGCTATGTAATTTCCTTTATCAATGCAGCTTTTAGCATGTTCGAGAACGTTTTCCAGTTTCTCGGGTCGTTTTGGTTTCAAATCTCGTTCCCATTTATCATCATTGTAAATGATTTACAATTGCCAAGTCAAGATCAAGCAGAGGTTATTTTCCAATTTCTAAGGTTTTTTAGACACAAATCAGCTTCGAAGGTGTATGGCTGCTAGAAGGATTACTGATCCTTGCTGACACGATACAAATCATCAATTGTATAAACAGGCCCTGCACTTGCACCGCCGGCTGAATCGACATATTCCCATTCGCAGCGACTGCCTTTGGATTCTGCTCCCCCTGAATAGGGTCCGTCTACTTTCCACTTATCCATCTTGACACAGAAGCCTGAGACTACAGGTTCAAGACCTAAAGCTTCTGCCCGCCTGAGGCACATTTTTTTGACTAATGCGGGAAGATCCGGATCCTTATCCCCAATATAAATCCTCTCGATGTCATAGACAAACTTGCCCTTCTCTTCAACCCAGAGAGGGCGGGCGAAACACCTGGCTTTCAGCACCCCTTTCTCATCCGAAACAGCGATCATGCGGGTTTTTCCATCCAACATGACGCCTAATACACACTTGTTGTTGACCACTTCGTGATTGGAAACGTTAAGACAGCTTCCCTGAACTTCTGTGCCACAAAGATGCAGATCCTGCCAATCATCTGTATCTTTGACCATCCAGCCATCTTTGGGAGTTGGTACCCGATAGATTTTCTGAAAGAGTTTGGAAATTTCAGCTTTAAATGGAGGATAATCTCCCAGCCTGGCAGGGAATTCTTCCAATATTTTTTTAAATTCCTTCACGTCAGTGCGAGAATTTAACAGCTTCAAACACTGCATCTGGATAATGATTCTGCTCTTTTCAGATTGCAGCATCGCCTTTTCCGTTTTTGTCTCTTTGATCTTCGCTGTGATCTCCTGGAATTTTTCCTGCAATTGCGCTAAATTGCGCTCTGCTTTAAAGCTTGAATCTCTTCTTCAAGATTTTTAGCACCTTCCAGTAGCCTTTCCAGCTTGCTGGAGTCAATTATCTTGATTGATTTACGGGATAGGCTTTCATTCAAGCCCTCGCCCTCACTCTTCCTTTTTAACGCATGTGTCGCCAAGGTAGTTGTCGTATCGACTTTGCTCATTTCCTGTTTGAGCATGTGGCAAAATTTGGCGGACTCAACAAAATTTGGATTTCGATAATCACCTTGGAGGCTCATGAAATACCTCGCAATAAATCATCATATATTAATTATAATGTAAAATTAGTTTAATTTTAATTATTAATAAATTCTGTGAGTTAGTTATTGATAAGTTACGAAAGTAATAATAAGGGATTGGCGCAAAAGGTCTTTGGCGTTAAGCAGACATTGACGGATATTCCTGTTTCTGATTTCCTAGAAGGTCTTTAAGTGTCTAATTCAGTAAATTGGCGCTATTTTTTGCTGCGTCAAAGCCCCGGGGTTGCAACATCGCAAAAGGGGTAGTATTGACCTGATACAACCCCTTTTGCGATGTTGCAACCGCGAGGCTTTCACGCTCGCAAATAGCGCCAATTTACTGAAGTAGACACCAGGCAAAATTTATGGCAAAACAATACGACGAAAGTACGATTCAGACCCTGGATGCGCTGGCGCATATCCGGCTGCGGCCGGGGATGTACATTGGCCGGCTGGGCGATGGGTCGCATCCGGATGATGGCATCTATGTCATGCTGAAAGAGGTTGTCGACAACAGCATCGACGAATTCATCATGAAGCATGGCAAGAAGGTGCAGATCGACCTGGACGAGGAGACGGGAAAGGTCTCGGTGAGGGACTATGGGCGCGGGATTCCGCTCGGCAAGTTGATCGACTGCGTGAGCCAGATCAATACGGGAGCAAAGTATAATGATGAGGTCTTCCAGTTTTCGGTGGGGCTGAATGGCGTGGGAACCAAGGCGGTCAATGCCTTGTCGAGCCATTTTTATGTTAAAAGCCACCGGGAGGGACGCTATAAGGAAGCGCGGTTTGAAAGGGGAATCCTGAAGGAAGAGAAGGAGGGAACGACGAAGGAGCCAGAGGGCACCTATGTCGAATTCATTCCTGATGGGGAGATATTCAAGAAGGTCAAGTTTTTAAAGGAGTATATCCTCAAGCGGATCTGGCACTATGCCTATTTGAACACCGGCCTCGTCCTCTATTACAATGGCGAGCCGATCGAGTCGAAAAATGGCCTGCTGGATCTTCTGAATGAAGAGGTGACCGAAGACAAGCTGTATGAGCCGCTGCATTATCGGGGCAAGCAGGTCGAATTCGCTTTTCTGCATACGCAGAGCTATGGGGAGAGCTACTTTTCCTGTGTCAACGGGCAGTACACCTCCGATGGCGGCACCCATCTGTCGGCCTACAGAGAGGGGATTCTGAAGGGCGTCAATGAATATGCCAAGAAGAATTTCCAGGGCGTCGATGTGCGCGAAGGCGTTGTGGGCACGATTTTAGTCAGGGTTAAGGATCCCATCTTCGAGTCGCAGACGAAGAACAAGCTTGGCAACACGGATATCCGCGCGCCGCTGGTGCAGGAGGTCAAAGACGCAGTGGTGATGCTGCTGTATAAGAATCAGGCCACTGCCAATGCGATTATCGAACGGATTGCCTTCAACGAAAAGCTCCGCAAGGAATTGTCCGCCGTCAAGAAAGAGGCTAAGGAAAAGCAGAAGAAAATTTCGTTCAAGATCCCGAAGCTGAGGGATTGCAAGTACCATGCGCAGGATGGCACCGGACATGGCGAGCGGACGATGATCTTCCTGACGGAGGGAGATTCGGGCAGCGCTCCGATTGTGGCGGCCAGGGATCCTTTGACCCAAGCTGTTTTTGCCCTCAGAGGAAAGCCCCTCAACGTCCATGGCATGAAGCTGGACCAGCTCTATAAGAACGAAGAGATGTACAACCTCATGAGCGCGCTGAATATCGAAGATGATATCGAGCAGCTGCGCTACCACAAGGTTGTTTTAGCCACCGATGCCGACGTCGACGGGATGCACATCCGCAATCTGCTCATCACTTTCTTTTTGACCTATTTCGAAGGGCTTGTGCTCGGAGGCCATCTGCATATCCTGGAAACGCCTCTGTTTAAAGTCCGGGACAAGGAAAAGACCTTCTACTGCTATTCGGAAGAAGAGCGCGACGAGGCCATCAAAAAGATGAAAAAGGGCTACGAGGTCACGAGGTTTAAGGGTCTCGGCGAAATCTCTCCGGGAGAATTCAAGCAGTTTATCGGATCCGACATGCGGCTGCTGCCTGTAGCGGTCAATCTCTTTTCCGATATCAAGCCGGCCCTTGAGTTTTACATGGGCAAAAACACCCCAAAGCGCAAGCAGTTCATCATGCACAACCTGATCAACGAAGAGGCCATTGCTGTCGGAGAATCCCCTGGAGTAAGACATGGATGATTTCAAGCTCCTGATGAAGGACCACTACCTCAAGTATGCTTCCTATGTGATTTTAGATAGGGCTATCCCCCATATCGACGATGGCTTAAAGCCCGTTCAGAGACGCATCCTGCATACGCTCTATACCATGCACGACGGCAAGCTGCATAAGGTCGCCAACGTGGCGGGCCAGACGATGGCCTACCATCCTCACGGAGATGCTGCGATCGTCGATGCGCTGATCAATCTAGCTAACAAGGGCTATCTGCTCGATCAGCAAGGAAACTTCGGCAATATCTTCACGGGCGACCCTGCTGCTGCTGCGCGTTATATCGAAACGCGCCTGTTGCCGCTCGCCATGGAGACTCTCTTCAATCCCGATTTGACAGAAACGGTGCTCTCATATGACTCCAGGCGCCAGGAACCTGTCTGCCTGCCCGCCAAAATCCCTCTCGTGCTCATGCAGGGAGCCGACGGCATCGCCGTCGGGATGTCGACTCACATCTTCCCGCACAATTTTGGAGAGCTTCTCGAAGCCGAAATTGCCATCCTGGAGGGGCGCGAATTTGACCTTGTTCCCGACTTCCCAACGGGTGGCATCATGGATGCCTCTGAGTATGCCCGCGGCAAAGGGAAGGTCAAGCTGCGCGCCAAGCTGGAAGAGCGCGATGCCAAAACGCTCATTATTACGGAAGTCTGTTACGGCACGACGACTGAATCCTTGATTCGCTCCATCGATGAAGCCGCCAAGAAGGGCAAGCTCAAGATCGAGGCGATCAACGACTATACGGCGGAGAAGGTCGAAATCGAGATCAAGCTGCCTCGAGGAATCTATGCCAACGAGCTGATCCCAGCGCTCTACAGCTTCACCGAGTGCGAGGTTACGCTGCACTCTCAGCCCATTGTCATCAAAGACAATCTGCCCTGGGAGCCCGATATCGACGCCATGTTGAACCACCATGTCGAGAAACTGCAGGAGTATCTGAAGCGGGAATTGGAGATTGAACTGGGGCGCCTCAAGGAGAAGATTTTTGACAAGACCCTCGAACAGATTTTCATTGAAAACCGGCTCTACAAAAAGATCGAAAACGTTTCGTCGATGGACAAGATCCACTCTACTGTTGCCGCCAGTTTAGAACCTTACCACGACCAGCTCATGCGGGTGCCGACCCACGATGATCGGGAAAAGCTCCTCAACATCCCCATCAGGCGCATTTCCCGCTTCGACCTGGATAAAAACCAGGAAGAGATCGCAGCGAATCAGACGCAGCTGGCAAAGGTGGAAAAGGACCTCAAGCAGATCAAGAAGTTCACGATCCATTATCTCAAGGGGCTCTTGACCAAGTATGCGAAGGACTTTCCGCGCAAGACCCAGATGCAGCAGCTGGAAGAGATCGACCGACGCGCCGTGGCGACCCGCAACATCAAAGTGGGATTTGATCCCGCGACAGGCTTCATCGGCACGAAAGTTGCCAGCGAAAAGCCCCTGGCCTGCACCAATTTTGACAAGCTGCTCCTGCTCTATCAGGATGGCTCCTACATGGTCATCAACGTCCCTGAGAAGCAGTATGTACAGCAGGATGGCAATAAGGTCATCTATGCCGGCGTGGCGGACAAGCAGACAGTGATGAGTGCGGTCTACAAGGATCCAAAAACGCATCTCTGCTATGCCAAGCGCTTTATCGTCGATAAGTTTATCCTCGAAAAGGTCTACCGCTATTTTGAAGAGGGCATGCAGCTCATGCTGCTCTCCGACCAGCCCAAGGTCACACTGGATGTTCAGCTTATCCCCAAACCGAAACAGAAGGTCTCGCGCCTGGCCTTCGACATGGAACAGGTGCGCGTCAAAGGTGTGACTGCGCATGGCGTGCGCATCAGCAACCGCCAGGTCAAAAAGCTGACATGATCTATTTGGAAGCCAGGAAGCTCCTTCTCAAAAAGCTTGGGATGAGGAGTTACACCACGATTGAGATGTGGCGCTGGCTGAAGGAGAAAGGTGTTTTGGAAAAGGACATCGGGGCACTTCTGGAAGAGTGCAAGAAGCTTGGCTACCTAAACGATCAACAGTGGCTGGAATCTTTCGTCCGCACCCAGCGCGCGCGGCGCTATGGACAGCGCACAATAGCCTTGAAGTTGATGCAGAAGGGTTTTTCTGAGCGGGAGATCTCAAAGGCCTTATCAGAAGAAGGGGGAGATGAAGAGGCAGCCATCAGGCACCTCCTCCAAAGCCGTTACCGTTCGCGCGATATCTCTGACCCGCACCAGCGCCAGAAGGTGATCGCCTCTCTGGCGCGGCGCGGCTTTTCCCTGGAAACGATCCTGAAAGCGCTAAAGTCGGCCTAACCCGCTTCTGTTTCCATCCGCTCTGGGGCTTTCCACACTTCACTGGGCATTTCTTTGTAGTGCAGGATGAGGGATTTGATGGCGGGCAGTTTTTTCAGATCGTTCTGTGTGTCTTGGTCGACTTTTTCATTCAGCAATCCAAGCTCGAGATCAGCAAGCTGAGGGAAGGCACCTTCCTGGGCTAACTGCAAGAGTTGTCCTCTGTTCAATTCAAAGGAAAAGTGCGATTGTGTCTTCAATACTAGTGAGGTCAGCTGAGTAAGCCGGCGAAAGGGTGAAAGATCAGAGCTTGGAGAAATCGAAGCTTCCTCAAGCTTCAGGCGGCGAAGTTGGCTAAAGCGGTTGCAAAGTTCAGGAAGGCTCGTGCCATTGAGGTATCTAGGATGATAGAGTTCAAGAGTTTGAAGTTGACTTGGTAAGAATCGAAGATGTTGTGTTTCCAGGCTCATGCAGCTTCCAAGGGAGAGTGAAATCAAAGAGGGCAAAGCTGGGAAGTTTTTCCAGTCTGTGCCTTTTAAATTGCAATCTTTGATGGATAGAATGTGCAATGAGGGCAATTTGCTGAGCTCAGAGGCCTCTTGTGCCCAATGCAAACAACCAAGAGTTAGCTTTTCCAGAGAGCGCAATTGGACAAGAGTGTCTAAATAGTCACTTTGCTCGATAAAGTCGGTGAGATCAAGCTCTTTAATTTTGAAGCAGTTTGGCGCTTGATGCTCCAGTTGCGCCTCCATTTGGATCAGCTGCTGCAGTTTGCCCTGCAGCTCCTCGCTTGTTGAAGAAGCGGCCAACTCTTTTGAAAAAAAAGTGTCGCGCGTTTTTTGCCAGGTAGAGCTTTCTTGCGGATTGAGTTGTCTCTTGGAAAAGGCCAGATTGGCTTCGATGATGCGTTTGAGGTGGGGTGAGGGAAATTCGCCTAATTGGTTCTGTAGTGTCAAATCCTGAATCATGTGCAAAACAGGGAGCACACGGTAATCCGCATGAAGACCTCCTGTGAATTTGACGAACATCTTAGTTAGCTGATTTGGAGCAGCCGCGGGTTGTGGAGCAGGCTTTGGAACCGGCCTTGGTGCTGTGTATACCTGCGATCCAGATGCTAGAGGGCCAGGTGCTGCAACTGGGCGTGGTGCTGCATCAGGTGCAGCAGGACGAGCCCGCTTGGGGAGCGGCATAGTGGTAATAGGTGGGGTCGGCGGTTGTGGTTTAGCCTGTTCCCCTCGAGACATTGAGGAATTTTCTTTGCCTAAAGCAATATCTGCCAACATAGAAAGCGGAGTGGAAGAGAGAGGCGAGGCTGGAGAGAGAGGTGGAGTATCGGCCGGTGGAGTGGGTTGTTCCTGTGCTGCGGGAATCATGGACCGTTTTGCGGGTATTATCGATTGATGATTGCCCGGAGCCGATGGATTTTTCCCAATCAGGCCGCGCTGTTGCGCGACTTCGGCGATGAAATAGATAGCATCAGGAAGAGGGCGACTATGGGGTCTTAAATTCGATCTGAAATAAGCGGTGGGTAGAGGAGGGACGGATACTAGATCTCTGATAGGTGGAAGGGCGCCGGGACCGGACATAGGATAAGTCTCCAGATGAAATTTAAAAAGAGAAAACATACCAAAGTGTGGAATTTGATGCATCTCTTATTTAATCTCTTGCCAGCTCCCCAGATCCTACCCATTTGTAAATTAATCTCAGATTTGTTATTATATTTTTGAGGGCCTTAAATATATAATAAGGATTATTTTATGGCAGATACGCCCTTAAACATGGTGCCTCAAGTTCATGTTGATCCAAAATCGCAGCCGCTGATGAATCAGCCCTCTGCGACCGATGCGACGACTGCTGCTGCTGCGATTTCGACGAATACTCCCAATGAGATTGCGAAACAGAGTTCCAATACGAAGATTAGCTCGCTTGCTGATTTAAAGCGCAAAGCGCCGAAAGTGTATAATTTCATGATGCTGAGCATTGCCCAGAACATTTGCATCCAGATGCAGCGCGATCAGGATCGCCTCAAAGATATGTGGCGAGAGCTTAGAGAAAACAAGTAGCATTCATGTCAAGAATTCGACTCTTCCTAGGAACCCCTTTAGAGGGACAGCTGCAGATCGCTTTTGAACGGGTTGATCCTCAACTCCTTACCACTTTTATGAAAGAAGATTACTTGCAAAAAACCAGCCAAAAAACCACTTTGGGCAATCAGGTTTTCATCGGCAAAACTCTGGAAACAGTGGCTGCTCTTCCCCAACTGGAGTTGAGCGAAGCGCACTTGCGCAGTCTGTTGAAAAAACTTTTGCCGGATTACCCGGTTGAATCCCTATCTCTTCACCTCTTACCCATCCCCGATGCAACCTGAAGAATTTGTAATCACAGAAGAAGAAGCCGGTGAGCGCCTCGACAAAATTCTTGCGCGACGCTACAGCGACGTGCGTTCGCGCACCTATTTTCAAGATCTAATTGAAGACAGCTGTGTCTTGCTCAATGGAGAGCCCGTTAAAAAGCGGGTGCAGCCCAAGGCGGGCGATGAAGTCGAGATCGCCTTCAGGCTTTCTCCGGAGCTGGAGCTGAAAGCGGAGGCGATCCCTTTGGAGATCCTCTATGAAGATGATGACCTTCTTGCGGTCAACAAGTCCGCAGGCATGGTCGTCCATCCTGCTGTCGGCAACTGGTCGGGTACCTTTGTCAACGCTCTTTTGCACTATTGCAAACAGCTGGAAGTGAAAGAGAGCTTGCGTCCGGGCATTGTCCATCGCCTCGATAAAGAGACTACGGGTGTGCTATTGGCTGCCAAAACAACCCTCGCCCAGCAGCGCCTTATCGCCCTGTTCTCCTCGCGGAGCGTCTATAAAGAATATCTTGCCATCTGCGTCGGCAATCCCGGAGTCTGCGATATTGAGGCGCCCATTGGGCGGCATCCCGTCCATCGCCGCATGATGGCGGTGCTATCGGAAGGAGGAAGGGCGGCGCTCAGCCGCTGCCGCACCCTGGCTTTCGATGGGCAGCTTGCTGTAGTCTCCATTGTGCTTGTGACGGGAAGGACCCATCAGATCCGCGTGCATATGAAGCATCGCGGGACCCCCGTCCTTGGCGATCCGCTTTACGGCAGCAGCGCGGCCAATCAAAAATATGCCCAAAAGCTTGTTAGAGAGCGTCAGATGCTGCATGCCTGGCGGGTAAGCTTTGCTCACCCCATGAGTGGTAAAATAATCGAACTTGAGGCCCCCGTCCCCCCTGAGATGGCGGAGCTGATCGACAAAATTCAGAAAAGGAACATTCTCTAATGCGTATCTTGATCCAGCGTGTCAAAGAGGCGCGTGTCTCTGTGGATAACGAGGTTTGCGGTTCTATCGGCAAGGGGCTTTTGATCTTTTTAGGGATTCATCGCGAGGACAAACCCGAAGTTGTCTCCTGGCTGGCCAGTAAAGCCCTCGGTTTACGCCTCTTTGCAGATGCGGAAGGGAAAATGAACCTGAGTCTGAAAGAGACTGGCGGCCAGGCTCTCGTGGTGAGTCAGTTTACGCTTTATGGCAACTGCCTCAACGGAAGACGGCCCGATTTCATCCAGTCGGCTCCGCCGGATATTGCCCTGCCTCTCTATGAGAAATTTGTCGATGAGATCAACCGGGAACTGGGCAGCGTCCAGACGGGCAAGTTTGGCGCGTATATGGACGTGTCGCTGGTCAATGATGGACCAGTGACGTTTCTTATCGAACGTTAACTCAGGAACCAGTTATTCTGGACGTCCGTTCTCTTCAAGAATCTCGAGGTTGACGCGAATGCCGTTGCGACTCGCCACCGACATAAGCAGCGTGCGAATGGCATTGATCGTTTTGCCTTTTTTCCCGATGATTTTGCCGATGTCTGATTTTTCTACAGAAAGTTCGATAATCAGAGTTTGCGTGCCACCAATTTCGTTGATCTTGACTTTGTCAGGATGATCGACCAGGTTTTTGACAATGTAAGCGACAAATTCCTTCATAATTCGATCCTCATTTCAGACGGTTCACAACTTGAGATGCAGTGTTGCATTTCTGTCTATGAACTCAGAGTATCGCAATCAGCTTTTATTTATCAAATTAAACCGCCTTGCACTCTAATTTCACTCTACGGCTCAAGAGTGAAATTAGCGCATAAATCGGATGTTAAACCTGTCGTGGGAGATAAGGGGAGATCATCGCCTTGCGCGAATTGATGGAGCCGGCCCGGTAGTGCAGGATGGCAAGAGGGCCCCCTTTTTCTTGGCCGCGCGTCACAGGAACAGGCGGGAAGTTGCGCAGGAATATTTCCGCCATCGCTTCGGCTTCCTCGCCTGGCAGCTCCAAGGTTATTTCATTCTGGGCCACCTCTTTTGCTGCCTGGAAGGCGCTTAAGAAACTGGCAAGGTGGCGCTGGGCCAGCTCAGTATTGGGAATCCAGAACCACAACTCATCCTGATGAGCGTATTCCCCACCTCGGCCTTCATAGACTTCGCGAGCACTGGCGATGGTGCTGATCATGTGCATATGCAGATCGAGCTCGGGATGGCTGAGCGTCACGCTCTCTGAGGTCTTACGCCAGAGCTTTTCGATGTGTACTCTATGCTGTCTAAAAAGAGGATAGTTGGAGGCGAACAGCTTGGTCTGGCCAATACGGCAGCAGCCATTCTGCTCTTTGGTATCCTGGAAAATGGTGGAGGAGCGTCCTTCGACGCATGCAAGAAGATTGTCAGCTGCCTCTGCCTCTTTTGAAGCGTACACTTTGCGGTATAAGGAGTACATCTCCTCGTTCTGTAGAATGCGCTTGGCGGCATTTTTCGCAAAGTTCTGATCTTTTGGAATATCATCCAGCTGGATGGTTGTTACCTCTTTGCCCATAGTCAGCGATTTCAGGTGGTTGAGCAATGCGGCGACACAGATCACATCTCGGTGCGAGACCTTCGTCAAAAGGTCGGTGTCATCCAAAATGGCATGGAGGAAAGAGAGGTATTCCTGCTTTTCGCGCGAGGGATGCACGTAATAATTCCCTCTAGTGACCGATGCCATATGCTTCTGCATGAGCTTCTGTTTGCGGCGCAAGCTCTCTGAAGTAGGCTGCTCCTTATCACACTCTACCAGCCCCGCTTCAATGGCCTCAGGCGACATTCCGCCCAGGCTGTAGCGATCGTTAATCGCCAGGGCCTGTTCGGCCAGAAGGACGTTGCAGGATTGGGCATCCCCGATCAGGGCAAGAGGCGGGGAGAGGGTCTTCAGGTTGCTTTTATGGTGGTCGATGACGCTGACGACAGAGAGATAGGAGGCCATCTTGACCTCTTCCAGGTTGCAGAAATCCCGCATCGTCACTGTTCCTAAAATGCTTTTGCGAAGTTCATGGGCCCAGACGACGCCAATAGGAAAGAGTCTGCCATTCTCGTCAGGGATGACGACCGTTAGATAGTTGTAATGGTTCATCTTGATGCGGATATCTTCGACATCGCTGCGTAAAGTCACATAGTGAAGCAGTTTACTCAGTACCATGTTCTTGATCTGGATGGCAATATCCAGCCTTTCCACATAGTCTCTGACGCGGTGGATATCTTTATCTAGCCTGCGGAAGATGCGCTGGATGCGGTTGAAAATCGACGGGCGGTCTTCCAGGAGCTTTCCCGATTGGAAGAGGTCGCTTGCCTGCATGGCCTCCAGCTCCTGACGAAAGCCGATCAAGGCGTCGAGTCCCTGCCTGGAGAGCGCCTCGCCTAAATCGGTGAAGGTGCTCTCGATGCCTTTAGGAAGCCCTAATACGTGGGTGAAAAAGGTGTTGAGGTCGCTGCGCTGTTTCGCATCGAACTCTCTGACGGGCTCGCAGTCGGAAAGGCGCACATCGAAGACTGCTGCGACAAAGGGAGGCAAATCACTGACATGTGGGCTAGGCTTGGAAAAGAGCGAGATGAGCTGGACGTGAAAGTTGTTTTCAAACCAGCGGACGCAGGATTTGAAAAGGATGATCACCTGCCGCACAGGCTCGACATCCGTGCTGCGCCAGTCTCCGCAATAATGGCCATTCTCATCGACTAAAATCACAGCTTTTTCGTTGACCCCATGGTCGAGCGCGCTGATGGATGTGGAGCCGCTTTCTTTGATGAAATTGCTTTGAGTGACGAGATCCATCGCGGTCAGAGTCAGCGCTGGCCCAATCTGGGAGAGCTTGGCGAATACGCCCTTTCCGAAGAGGTCGCGGATGATTTGCATGATGGGCGATTCGGGAGGGCCGCCTGGCAGCATCCAGAGATGCTGCCCCGAGCCGACCTTTGCCGCCACGGCGTCAACCCAACCCCAGAATGAGGCGATCGTCGTATCGACGTCGGGCGAAAGATGCGCCGTCACGAAATGAGTTCCAGGAAGGACCATGCCCATGCCGATGGGGAAGATGCGCTGGTACTCTTCGCGGGGCAGATATTTGCCTGCGATCTTTCCCCGCCATAGCGCTTCCTCCTCCTCACTTAAACCTGAGAGATGATTGAGCCAGAATTCAAAATGGGCAAAATTGTAGGTTTCAGTAAGGATTTTGAGATCATCTACACGCTGGAGATAATCGACCACGGCCGCCAGCAGGAAAGATTCATGCGGCGCGGACTGGATCAGGCTGCCGAGCGTCTCGTTGATCTTGCGAAAGCGCTTTCGAGGAGAAAGCGCCA
Source organism: Parachlamydia sp. (assembly GCA_021372155.1). Lineage (GTDB taxonomy): Bacteria > Chlamydiota > Chlamydiia > Chlamydiales > Parachlamydiaceae > JAJFUZ01. The sequence goes on from JAJFUZ010000348.1 coordinate 14,004, forward strand.
GAAAGTCGGTCGTGCGAAAATCGCCGATGATCGTGTCGACGTCAGGAAAAAGTTCGCGGGGGTAAGCGCTATCCCCTAAGAGGGGTTGTCCCATACGTTCCTTAAAATTTCGGACTGAGCAGGACTCGAACCTGCGACCACCCGCTTAGAAGGCGGGTGCTCTATCCACTGAGCTATCAGTCCTCAGTGGTACTATATTACCCACCCCTTCCCTTACCTGGGAGGCTGCGACGGACACACTGCCCAGCTTCCCTCCTCGGCAATAGCACTCCGGCTATTGCCTCCTCGTGAATCTGGCCATTACATCCGTCTCGCTCACCCAGGAAAGGGTGGGGGTAGGTAACATATTACCTTCAATAGGATCATGGAGAAAAGATTCTAATGGGCGCAAGGGATAAATTACAAAAGAAATCGCTTTAACTCGACATTGTACATTTCTTGAACTCATCGTCAGAGAGAAGCTTTCTCCAGATCGGAATCCCTTGAAATCAATCCAATTTCTTGTTATAATAGTTTCCCTTATGGATATTACTCTAAAAGATTTGTTGATGGGCTTTAATGAGGCGTTCACCTTCTTTGTGGTGTTTCCTGCCCTGATCCTCATGGGGATCTATCTCACCCTCAAGCTGAGGTTTGTCCAGATCTCCAAGCTGAAGCTAAGCTTCGCCTCTTTGATCAATAAAAACGAAAAGCAGGCGGGGCATATTAGTCCGCTGCAGGCGGTATCCGCAGTTCTTGCCGGCAATTTCGGGACAGGCAACATCTCCGGAATGGCGGTGGCTTTGACGACGGGAGGGCCAGGAGCCCTCGTCTGGATGTGGGTCATGGCCTTTCTTGGCTCGGCGATCCAGTATGCCAGCTGCATGCTCGCGGTCAAATACCGGACCCGCAACTCGCAGGGCGAGTATGTGGGCGGACCCATGTATTATCTTCGGGATGGTCTTGGATTGCCGTCTGTTGGCATTCTTTTTGCCATCTTTACGGTCTTTGCCGCCTTGATGGTCGGCAATCTGACGCAGATCAACTCAGTGACGCTTCCTTTGCAAAAACTCGGCCTTCATCCCCTATTGTGTGGTTTTGGCATCGCCTTTTTTGTAGGGATGGTGATCCTGGGGGGAATTAAGCGGCTCGCGCGATTTGCCTCCATTGTCGTCCCGTTTAAAGCAGTCCTTTATCTTGGAACGGCGCTGGTCATTATCAGCTTGCATATCGACCAGGTCCTGCCAGCGCTCACATTGATGCTGAAGTCGGCGGTCAACTATTCTTCTGTTGCAGGCGGATTTCTAGGCTATGGTCTGTTGAAGGTCATTTCGACTGGTTTTGACCGGGGCATTTTTGCCACGGATGCAGGGACGGGCATCGTCCCGATCCTGCAGGCGAGCGCACGGACAACCCATCCCGTAATGGATGGAATTGTCTCATTGATTGCTCCGGTTCTGGTAATGGTCGTCTGCACCATGACAGGTCTTGTGCTCATCCTCACGGGCGCCTGGCAAGAACCTGGACTCCAAAGTACCAACATGGTGACCTTCGCCTTTGAACAGGGATTGGGCAGCAAGATGGGCGGGGTGGTCGTCATGGTCTCCATCGTGCTCTTTGCCTACACGACGATTCTGGCCTGGGCCTACTGCGGGGAGAAGGCTGTGGGCTTTCTCTTCGGCTCCCGCCAGAGCCACTGGTTCCGTTACATCTATGTGGCTATGATTCCGGTTGGTGCGCTGGTGCAGGTTGACCTGGTCTGGGCGCTTGCCGATATCGCGATCTCCCTCATGCTCATGACCAACATGATCGGCGTCATCGGCCTTTCAAAAGAGGTCGTCAGCGACAGCCGCCAATTCTTTAAGAAAAAACCTCTGACAAATCCCTAATCGGAGCTTCCCTTGACTAAGTCGCGACACCTTCTTGCCGCCATGTTTCTGGTGGGCGGCACCTGCATTGGCGGAGGCATGCTGGCCCTGCCGATTACGACGGGCCTTAGCGGATTTTTGCCCTCCCTGGCGATCATGCTGATCTGCTGGCTGGCCATGACGGCCACAGCCCTCATGCTCTTAGAGGTGAGCCTCTGGATGGAGGAGGGGGTCCATATCATCACGATGTCCTCGCGACTGCTTGGGCCTTTAGGCAAGGCCGTCAGCTGGCTGCTCTTTCTGTTTATCAGCTATGCCTCGATCGTCGCCTATGCGGCAGGAGGCGGCATCCAGATAGCGGAATCCGTAAACAGCTTTTTTGGCAGCGCCTTCACGCGCGATCACGGCTGCATCTTCTTTCTGATTCTCTTTGGGGCCGTGGTCTATCTAGGAAGCATCTCCGTTGGCCGCGTTAACGCTATACTCTTTATCGCGATGATTGTGGCCTATGTCGCCCTGGTTATCATGGGGACGGACGAGGTCAAACCGGAATTGTTGAATTACCGCAAGTGGTCCTCTTCGCTGCTCGCTATCCCGCTGATGCTAACCTCTTTTAGCTTCCAGACGATGGTCCCAAGCCTGACGCCCTATCTGAAAAGCCATGTCAAATCCCTGCGCCTTGCCATTGTCGGCGGCACCTTCATCGCTTTTCTCATCTACGCCATCTGGCTGGCGTTGATTTTAGGAATTGTCCCTGTGAGTGGATCCAATGGCCTCGCCCAGGCGCTGGCACAAGGGGTGCCCGCCACGCAGTTCCTCCGCGAGCATGTCGAAGGCTATTTTGTGGCGCAGATCGCCGAATTTTTTGCCTTCTTTGCCATCGTGACCTCCTTCTTAGGCATGGCCCTCGGCCTTTTCGACTTCCTGGCTGACGGTTTCCACATCCCGAAAAAGGGCTGGGGCAATGTCCTGCTCGGCCTCCTGATTGTCGTCCCGACGCTGATCTTTGCGGTGCGCTTTGAGCGCGTCTTCCTGCTGGCCCTCGATGCCACAGGAGGCTTTGGCGACACCATCTTGAATGGCATGATTCCTGTCCTCATGGTTTGGATCGGACGTTATAAGCTCGGGTATCAGGGAGTGCAGCAGGTTCCAGGCGGCAAGGTCGGCTTGAGCCTCATTTTTGCCTTCTTTGTCGTTTGCCTAGGCGTCAAGATTATGTCAGACGTCGGCTATCTTCCTTCCGTCCACGATGCGTATGATAACCTGGAATTAACTATTCCCGAACTCAAGGAATAAGAACATGCTGGTCGCCATAAACAACTATCACGCCTCCCTGGCAGCGACGGTCGCTGAGATCAGACGGGCCATCGATCCTATTCGTTCAGGATGCATTTCAGAAGCACCCCATGTTTGCTGAGACCATGAGGCGGGTCATCCAACAGGAACATCTGGATTGCGTGATCGTTCCGAAAAATATCTCTAAGAGTTGGGCTGCAGAGGTTTTCCAATGACCTCGACTGCTACAAAAAGCAGCATCCTGGTGCCTATCCGGCTTTTCAAGTCTTCCAAAGAGAAATCCAAGCCACACTCAAAACTATCAAGCGCGAAGAGCTGAAACTCCTGGTAAAGCGGATTCTTCAGATTTGGGTCCTGTTCGCTCATTGTGCCAATACCCTTCTATCTCTATCAAATCAGCCGGGCGCGATGATTCTTATCAGCGTGTGAATGGAATTTTGCCATCTGCTTTAAGGTAAATGTGTAAAGCCCTTGACAAATCCGCTCGCCATCAACCAGGGGATCGACGACATCATAACCGGGCCCATATCCGCCGATGAGGGTCACAACGCGTTTGCGCTCTCTGGTCAATTCATGGATTTTGCTTTCCAGATGCAGAAGCTGCTCAATCTCGATCTTTTTAATGGTTTCCGGCGCTTTTGGATAGGTACTCTTCATCAATTCAGCGATTTATTGTTTTTTCTCCTTAAGGAAAGGTCTACATGCGGGACAGCTAATAGCAGTTCTTAACAAGAAATGCATGTTTTCTAAATATAAAATAAATATTTGTTTATCAGAATTCGCCGATATTCAAAAACCAATTCTAATGGCTGCAGGCGATCACTCTTTTTCGCACTTCATCGACAACTACGCGCAAAACTTCTTGAAGGATAACATCTGTTTGAAGGTAATGGCGAATTCGCTTGGGAAAACTGATCACCCATTGTCGAACAGGAATAGCAGGAATTAAATTCTCTATCAGATTAGCCACGGTTTCGGCCATCATCCGCGCCTCGGCAGCCTCTGAGAGGCTTACACGCTGATATCGTAGTTGCAATATAAAGAAGGTCCCCTGTATACAGG
>JAJFUZ010000381.1 GCA_021372155.1 Parachlamydia sp.
TTATTCCAGTCACTTTCTAACGAATTTATTAAGACTTCCTTGGCCAAAATTGCGAGGTGCCATTCCGATATCCATGTTGTTCTTTTGTTGTGATCCGCTCGCAAATATCTTTTATGAACCTCTATATCTTCCGGAAATTCATCGTTAAATTGAAGGTTTTGTGCATAACACCATATCACTCTCAGAGAATCTACAACCCCACATTTTCTTAAGTGGTTTCTGAGGGGCTTATACATTTCATAAATATCTGATCTATTTGGTGTCATGAAATGACCGTCGAATTTTACTTTGGTGAGGCTTGATCAACGAGTCCTGGCTTTCCAGTATGATCCGATTTGAACCTATATGTTTACTTGCTATTCTACAGTTTCTTCACTACGTTCGACAACTGCCTTAAGGTGCTCTCTTATTTCCGACGCGAATAATGGCTTTTCATCAAGAGAATCTATTTTTTTAATCATCATACCTCTGTTGCCTATTAAGTTCTCAATGCCACTTAGGCCTTTCCCTCCGTGAAAGCAACCAATAAATGCCCTAAGGCCTTTTTCTTTTTCTATAATTTTATCTACGTATTCTTGTACTTCCGCATAGTTGTTTTCGTTAAGCTGGCCCCAGCGGAATAATATGCTAATTGGTTCGGGTTCGCTTGAAATAATATCTCTTTTACTAGCCTCCCTTCTCAAAACTGATAGCCATAGTTCTTTTGCTGCAACTAAATCCACTGGATTAATTGGAAGGTTTTCCAGTTCATTATCCGCATATTCCTGAATTCCTTTATAAATACCAGAATCCCAAATTTTACATTTTGATAGCAGACGAACTAAGATATGCTCTGAAAGTGATAATGATTTGTCATTGGAAGATAAATGATCGAGTAACTTCTTCTTCTCTTCATAGTCTTTAATATTTTGCAACATTATTATAATAAAACGGGCGATGTAGTCTGTCAAATTTTGTCCGTTCTCTTTGTGAGCTGTTTCTGCTATTTGAATCAATTCATCAGAGATTGCCAATGAGTTGACGATTGAAGCTTTAGACATAAATTCTGAAGCATACTGAAGCCAACCAGGGAGTACTCCTGCTTGGAAAGCATCAAGCAGTATTTCCCGTCGGTCATTTTCCGATTTGAAGAAGTGCTTAATCTCATTACTTGAATAAATGTATCTTGTTGGCCCACTATGTAACAACTTAAGCAATGATTCCTTTGTAGAAATCCTGTTATTGAATATCGCTTCTTCATGAGAAGACACATCCCATTCGCCAAAGAGGGAAGGGAAGATAAAACCAAGAATTGATCTAATATTTTTTATATCTGCCGGGGTTTGCACAGATAAAAGATCTTTTATCAAGGGTGGCTCATCTTTTTTGTTTTCCCTATCAGTAAGATCATCAAGTTGGTCTTGAGTAATATAGTCACCTTCAACTATAGATGTCTTAAGGAATATTTCAGGCTGCCTGCGAATGGCTTCAGATATGGTCGAATATTTCAATTCTAGAGTTTCAAATGCCAATGTATCAGCAAAATTAACTTCCTCACGTGTGTTATTGGCCGTAACCCTTAGTCGGTTGACGAGTCTTATAACATCTCTAGGTGAAGATAGAGACCTTACAATAGCGGTTGTATCTAGTGCTTCATTCAAAATTTCTTTATCTCTGGTAGATAACTCCAGCTTAATATCTGCCAACAATATTTTTATATGAGAATTAAGGAAGGATTTTAAGTGCCAATACCCGATTCTCGGTAATGGATACGATGCTTGGATAATTTTTTCTAAATATCTACGGCCATCATAAATGTCATTATACGCCAATGATTTAACTATTGGTTCCGGCTCGAAAGCCAGCAGATAGGAAACACGATCGAAGTCGCCAATAGCTTTGACAGCTTGAATAACGACACGAATTTCATCTGGAGGCAGGCGGTCAATATCATCAATAAGGACAATTATTGGTTTTTTCAATTCGGCAATCGCCTTTTGGACTGCCTCTTTGCGGTTTAATAAGTTGAGATCGGCCATGTCAACAGCAGTTTTTGTGCTTTCACTTACCGCAGCAATTGCCGTTTCTACTAATGTACCCCAAGGCTCAACGCCGGGTATGAGTTTTATCGGGGAGAGAAACTTTGCAAACCCAAGTAATTTTCCCGCTGCCTTGCTTGCAACGTCGCTATTGAATGTTTGATTTATTCCGGAGGCAAGTTGTACTAAGAATCCCTCAATAACACTTTCCAGTGAGCCAATAAGCCATGGGTTAAACTCTATAATGGCAGCATCTTTATTATTTTCTCTGATTTTCGCCTTGATTAGATTGATAGTCGAAGTCTTGCCTTCTCCCCACTTACCTTCAAGGGCTACTATTAAACTTGGCGATGATTCGCTCAGAACCAAGTGTTCAGCAACTTGGCAAGCAAAATTGTTCCTTTCAAACAGATCTTCTTCGTTTTTCGTTATTGGGATTTCACTGATCATATTACCTCTTTTGTCTGTGCTGTCACATTGATCAGTAAATAAATTCGACTAAACAAAGTCAGATTAAATCTTCAATAATTACGTTTGAAAGCTATCTCTCTTTTTGAACCTTGTCAATCATTTAATTTAGGAAGGACTCTAAGGGACTTGGTGCGTTCTTTAACCTTTCTTTAACCTTACCCTTCTCAGACAGCACAAGTTATCGTTATTACTTATAAATAATTTTTCTGGGTTGGGTCCGATTCTTATGCACTTCCGGAATTTTATTCACAAATTTCGATTTGTGTCCGTGATATTTCTTTAACCCGCCTTTAACCTTCCTTAACTGCGGCAATAGCGGGAAGAGGTACTAGCCCCCACACTGGATCTGAAGAATGTCCGATTGGCCAAAAAACTTTTTTTTGACATGGCACGAGCAATGTGTTTAAAAGGGAGATAAGTTTTTTCAAAAATTGCACTGCACGTCAAAGCACCATGAAAAGCTGAAGAGGTGATGTATGGTTGCGTTGATCACAGGCCCCGTATCTCGATACAAAGAGTGCGGGGTTTTGTGTTCTTGGAGAATGCTCGTAGAGCGTGCAACTTTAATATCTATAATGTTGTTGGTCATAGTGTTCCCCGTTTCTGCGTTTGCCATTCTTGAGGCAGACGTAGACAATAGCGGAAATATCACCCTGGAAGATTCAATTATATCTCTCCAGATTATCTCCGGTATAAATGTAATAATTCCTGTTTATCCGTTAGCCGATGTTGACGGTGACAAAAAAATAGGTTTAGCCGAAGCTATATATGCCCTTCAATGTGTTGCCCGATTAAGAAACAACCATGCACCAGTCTTATCCCCTATCGGCAACAAAACGATTGATGAAGGCGCAATGCTTGATATTACCTTATCTGCAACCGATGAAGACAACGATCCGTTGACATTTTCAATATCACCCCTACCGAATGGTGCAACATTTAACGCCACCACAAAGACATTTTCGTGGACCCCTACGTACTCTCAGAGTGGTTCTTATCAGGTAACTTTTACCGCTGATGATGGCTATGGAGGTACGGCATCAGAAACCATAAGTATCATTGTCAATAACAAGAACCGGGCTCCGGTATTGGAACCTATCGGAAATAAAGCCATTGACGAAAGCTCAACTCTGGTCTTTAGCATTTCAGCCTCTGATGCTGATGGTGATGCTATAACCTACTCCACATCCACTTTGCCTAGCGGGGCCACATTTGATGCCGCCACGAAGACTTTTTTATGGACCCCTTCATATTCGCAGAGTGGCAATTATCAGGTAACCTTCGTGGCTAACGATGGTTATGGCGGTGTAGCCTCAGAACTTATTAATATTGCAGTTAATAACAAGAATCGTGCTCCGGTATTAGCCCTTATTGGAAATAGAAACGTTGAAGAAAACTCAACATTGACGTTTATCATCTCGGCCACCGATGCAGACGGAGATACAATAACATATTCCACTTCCACGCTCCCTAGTGGTGCCACATTTAATGCCACCACGAAGACATTTTCATGGACACCTACCTATTCTCAGAGCGGAACTTACGCCATAACTTTTACAGCCGACGATCGTTTGGGAGGTATAGCTTCAGAAACCATTTACATTATTGTCATTAACAAGAACCGGGCTCCGATATTAACAACTATTGGAAACAAAAGTATCGATGAGAATTCCACTTTAACTTTTATCCTCTCAGCATCTGACCCAGACGGAGATGCTATAACCTACTCCACCTCCACGTTGCCTAGTGGTGCCACATTTAATGCCACAACTAGGACTTTTTCATGGACACCTACATATTCGCAGAGTGGTTCATATCCTACGACTTTTTCCGCGAATGATGGTCGTGGAGGATCAGATTCTGAAACCATTACCATTACGGTAATTGACAAAATTCCTGTTATAGACGTAACTGAGTATTTCCCGCTACATTTGTATGAATGGCAAGACTACATTTCCGCTGGTATAACCAGCCGAACCACTAACTCAGGGACAAAATCAATCGGTGGATATACAGCAATCATTAGATCGTCAACAGGCGGTGGTATGGAATACTACTCATCCGACCAAAGCGGCATAAGATATTACGGAGAATATAGTGCGAGTACAGCCACAGAAGTCATTTTTAATACTCCATTACTATTAATGCCTAATAATTCTTTGGTTGGAGCGAGCAAGGTATCAACCTCAAGATATTCTTTTGTTTATTTAGGTAACACCTATAATGTCAATGTCACGGCAACCACAAAAATATTGAGCCTCGAAGATGTGCAAACAGCTAATAGAATTTTAAAAGATTGCGCCAAGGTATCGCTTAAAATTGATCAATATATCGTGGAAACTGGGCAATCGGTACCGGGAGATACAGTCTATTATTGGTTCTACAAGAACGTAGGTTCTGTAAAAACCGTAGTTGGCAGTAAAACTCAGATCATCTCCGGCTCATATGTTAATGGAGTCCAACAGACGTATTAGACGATTTAAAGTACCTTCATAAAATGGGGTCTTTCATGAAGTATATCAAAATAATACTAATATCGATTTACGTTATAACTGGTTGTGCATCGATAAACACGGCACCACTTGCAAAAGCCATCACCAAGGGAGATTTGCAGACCATGCAAAGTCTCGTTAAGAGTGGTGCCAATATAAATGAACCGATCTCAAATTTTACACCATTACAATGGTCAGTTGAAGAAGGGAAAGAAGATGCTGTTAATTTTCTACTACAAAATGGTGCAGATATTAACGCCAGCAATGGAGGGCAGACACCTCTTATGCTCGCATGCATACGCGGGGATCTCGCTATCGTAAAATTACTGCTCAGTAATGGCGCAGATCTCAGCCTGAAAGATAAATCGGGTAGCACAGCCTTTTCCTATGCCCGGTACAATTTGAATTACAACATAGCAAAGCTACTCAATCTCGCGGCTGAAGCGGAAGAACGAGGCGGAAAGCGAGCAGTTGCTAAAGTATGCTCAGATTTTAAAGAAGATCCTTCTATCCGGACAGCCCAATTCGAGTCATATATAGATTACAATAATATTACTCTTAAAATTACTTATGAAGGGAATAAAGGTGTATCTGTTATTGTCAATGATAAGCGTCCTTACGTCTTATCGGGTCAGACAAGGCCAGAATGGGTAGGAATTACTCGAGGTGGCTTTGGCAGGGCGTATGATCTCGGTACATCAACACTAAACCCCCTTGCAGATGAATTTTCCCGATTTATTACAAATGGTTTAGTAGCTGCCGGATTTAAGAAAAACGAATTATCATCTGCAGACAAGGTTATTTCTATTGATGTATTAGAGTGGTTAAGCGTTACAGGAGGAGGCGTATTATCTCTTACCTTCGGCACTGATCTACACTATAAGATTCTCATCAGGGTTTCTGATGAAAAAAACAAAGTATTAGTTCAAAAAGAATTTCAAGGGAAAGAAAGTCTGGGTGGGAACTTATCTCAGGTTTATGAGTTGTTACCAAGAGCAACTGGAGAAATCTATAATGCAATTCTAAATTCTTCACCCATTCGCACAGCACTATTAGAATAGAACATGATTTTACGAATCGTCAAATGTATCGATACTCATCGCACAATGGTTACATTGATCACATACCCGGTATCTCGATGAAATAGTGAGGGCTTTTTACGTTTATGCTTATTGAGATAAGGATTGGCAAATGAAATTAAAAGTACATATCATTGCATTACTGGCAATTGTGGTTTTTATAGCATCATGCGTTACGCCACTAGAAAAAAGTCTTCATAATGAGGAATTACCTCAATTTCATGCTCCTATAACTCCAATTACAATACCCATTCAACCAGAATATAAGCCGGTGCAGAACGTGGTGCTTAATACATCATTGGTAATGGATATCAATATTACATTTTATAATGGATCAGAGAAAAAGACACGTTCAATATATGAGACAGATATTTCCATGAAATCTGTCTACAATGTTAGAAAGTTAGGAGAAATGCTTACTTGGAATGTAAATGTGATTGAATATTCGGAAAACTATGATTCACTTAGGCCCAGTGTTCCTCTCGCTGACTGTACAATATTGACAGATAAATACGGTAACGTAAAAGAATCTGAGATACTACTTCCTTTTTTTGAACAGCCACAAGTTCGATTGAAGATGGGAGAAGCAAAATATGAGGAAATCAAGAAAGAGATGAAAGAGGCAGTTATGTTTTCAAGTACTTTTCCGAATACTCCAGTCATTACTGGCAGTAATTTCACCAATACAAATATTCTTAAATATTTTGAAAATTCACCCGTCTTCGAGCCATTGGTTAGAATAATACCAGAAGAACCGAAGAATATTTTAAAAGGATGGGCTTACTTCAATGGCAGTAAAGTTTTAGTACATACTACTGATTTTGTTTTTGAAAAGTCAGATGAGAATAATTCTGTCATGCAGATAATTATTAATGGATATGGATTAACGAACCCGGATACTTTCATGCTAGTAAACGGTGAATCATTCATCAAGGCTGGCTTTTATGGCTTTTCAAAAAAAATGATCGAACAACTATTCGAGGCGTTACAAAAGAAGGACGAGCTGCAAAACCAAGAGTTCACTTCAGCCGATTTTTTCATCCGTATACGTAACTCATATAGTCAAAAAAACAAAAATAGTTAAAAATTTCATTGCCTCCGGCGGAACGAGAAAATTAAACAAGGTGAAATGATGCTGAAGCAAGAAATTAAAGAAAGAGTGTATCGATGTTTAAAGAGAGTAAAAGACAATGAAAAGGATATTATACAAAACGATATCAGCGAAAGAGCCATTACACACAAGCTTGCAGAATATCTTCAAATTGAATTTCAACGCTACCATGTTGATGTTGAATACAACCGCAATTACGAGGCAGGTCAATATGAACCCAAGAAAGCGTTAATAATCAAAGAAGGATTTGATGCAGCATTTACAAAGGCAAAAAGATCAGGCGAAGACTTTTCGGATTTTATCAATCAAGTAACTACATATCCTGATATCGTAATCCACAAACGTATGACAAACTCAGAGAATACGCTTATAATAGAAATAAAAAAAAGTAATAACCGTAGTGATTGGGATATTGATCAAAAGAAACTTGAAGCTTTCACAAGAAAGAAGACTGACGAAGGCTATGGGTATGTGCTCGGCTTACATCTAATTTTTTACATCAACGAGTGTTGGAAAGAACCGAAACTTAATTGGTATGAGAATGGAGAACCTGAAAAGACATAACAATCGTTTTAAATACGGATCCTCAAAATATTTCATTCAGGTTGTGACTCGTAGATGCCAAGACATCACCACCCTACCCTCCTTTCCCCTCCATCAGTCTTCTCTTTTCATCCAATTGAACGGATGCATACCTCATGACACTCTCCCTTCTGGTATGGGTCAGTCATCATCTGAACCTGATCAATGGAGTAGTGCTTTTCGTTGATATATTGGCTACATGAGCTATGCCTCAGGCCAGCGTACATATCAATATCTTCTCCTACCTTTTCACATGCCTCATGCCAGATTTCCTCCATAATGGCAACCATATTGCCTCCCTTCAAACTTGCCATTTGGATTGCGTGGCGTGTTTAGATAAGAGGATCACGTTGAT
>JAJFUZ010000004.1 GCA_021372155.1 Parachlamydia sp.
GCCGTGCTTTTTAGACAAGGTCCCGACGTTAGTTGATGAAAAGAGCCCATTTGGATCACTTCCACCAAAGCTTCAGCTCCCTCCATTTCATCTAGCTCGGCGCTCTGCTCTTCATGCCCCTCTTTTTTTAATAAAGCGGAAGCGCTGACAGGAACCATCTCCAAAACGCGGATAGCCCTCGCTTCTGAGACGATTTGTTTCATCTTTTGCTCTAAAAGAGCTAGCGTATCAGGGTGAACGGGATGAGGAAAAAGATCGCAGACCGCACAGGCCAAGATCTCGGCTGCAGTGATGCGGATGGTATTGAGAGATTTAGACATGAATTGGGATATAGCTGACTCGAACAGCTGACCTCCACGATGTCAACGTGGCGCTCTAACCACCTGAGCTAATACCCCGAGTTGAATGGAACTATCTTAGCGAAGGTCCTCGATTAGTTCAAGATTTTTCAACCAGAGGATCTTTTCATGGATTTCTATACCCATCAATCTTATCCTTTTATCCATGAACATGCAAACGCAGATCTATTCCAGCCTGGCGGAAATCGTAGAACCCTACCCAGCCGTTTGCCTCGATGCCTATGGGGTCTTCTGGGGAGGCGCCGGTATTTTGCCAGGTGCAGCAGAGGCCATGCAAAAGCTTGTAAAAAGTGGAAAGATCGTCGGCATTCTTTCAAACTCCACCCAATTGGCCGAAAAAGAGATCGCAAAACTCAGTACGCATGGCATGCGCAAAGGCGAGCACTTTCATTTTCTGCTCACTTCCGGCGAAGTGACCAGGCGGATTGCCCTGGAGCAGAATCTCCCTTTTCCCACTCCTCGCCATACCTATTTCGTCGTCTGCCGCAACCACCCCAAGTCTTTGCCGCACCAGTCGATCTTTCAAAATACCCCTTACACAGAAATAGACAATATTCAAGAGGCCGACTTTCTCTATGTCGGTATTCCCCATCTCGATGGAAACGAGCAGACAGATCCCGCCGTTTTTCAAGAGGAGGTAGACCGTTTGAAAGCCTTTAACCTGCCCATGCTCTGTGCCAATCCTGATCGCTTTGCCCCCGCAGGCGCTCCAGGCAGATTCGTTGTCACGCAGGGTAGCATTGCGGAACTCTATCGAGCCCTAGGCGGCGAGGTCTTTTATATAGGCAAACCCTCCCCGAAAGTCTTCGAGGCAGCACTAGAACAGTTCCAGCATCATTTAATTGAGAGCAAAACTGTGCTGATGGTCGGAGACACACCCGAAACAGATGTTCGCGGCGCCCTCAGCGCTGGCATGATCCCTGTGCTAGTGACCCACACAGGCAATATGGCCCACAGAATCCGCGAACAGGGATTTGAAAAGGCCATCCAGGCTCTGCCCTCCACCGATCAGCCTCATTTCTACATCAAACAATTGGGATCGCATGGAATTTGAGCTTCACCCCAACCTGGCTTCCAAAATCTTCATTGGCGACCTGCCCCTCTGCCGCGTGCTGCTCGAAGACAACCAGCACTATCCCTGGCTTTTCCTGGTGCCGCGCCGACCACATATACACCGCATGATGGAACTCCCGCCTCAGGAGCAGATACAGCTGATGCAGGAACTGGATATCGCCCAGAACATTCTCTGGAACCAGTTTAATCCGACTCAACTCAATGTGGCCGCCTTAGGAAACAGAACTCCCCAGCTCCACGTGCACGTGATCGCCCGTTTTACAAGCGACCCCGCCTGGCCGGGAGCTGTCTGGGATCATCCCGCGCGTGCACCCTACCCCCTGCAACAGAAAAGCGACCTCGTCATGATGCTTCAGGATTCCTTCAATCTTTCCAAAGATCTCATTTCCAGCTAACGCAAGAGAAGCAGGAGTCTCACGTCTAAACCCTTGATTGATAATCATCTGCATATCAATAAAACTTTTAGTTGATACTTTTTTTTCGACAGCCTAGCATGCGCTCTATGGGTGTAAAAAAACACCATGCCCCTCAAACAAGGGCAAATCGAACATTCAACAAAAGAAGAGGAATCCATGTTTTCAAAACTAGCAAAAGCAACGCTCATCATGGCATCGACGATGATGTTGTCCACCGGCCTGTATGCAGGAGATAATGTAGGTGGAACCGTGTTCATCACCAAGATTACGGCAGTGCCTGAAAACGCAAATAATACAGCCGACTCAAGCTGTGAGCAGTTATTGTCGCGCTCTATCCTCACATTCCATAAGGATGGCACACTGTTAGGGGCAGATTCTGACGCTCAAGGCGAGTCTCCTGAGAATGCACCACCCAGCGGTTTTGCTCCATTCAGCATCGAGCAGGGTTATTGGGAAAAAGACCACGACCAGATCGAGATCAAAGCCGTGGATTTCAACTATCCAAAAATTGAAACGTCAGACTGGCCTAATGGATTTGGTGGAGACCAGCAGATCGTCGTATTGACAGCTACGCTGAAAAAGCATGGTAAAAAATGGAAAGGCGGCGTCTTTTTGACATTTTATGCCCTTGATGCCGATATCAATGATCCTAACGATATTGCATTCGGACCAATTCATGCTGCCAATATCTCACTCGATCCGATTGACAGACCGTAAGCGTTAATTGATCGGACTAATGGCTCTAATCCTGTTGATAGCAGGATTAGAGCCTTTCTAGTAAAAATCATAATTGACTTTTTCATAATAATGATCTAATATTACATTTTTATTTTTTTGAGGTATTGCCATGGTCAATCAAATCAATTTAGCTGAATTGCCGAAACTCTTTGTTCCTTCAACCCTCATGCAGTTGTCGAGTACCATTCAAGGCTTGTCAGTAAGCAAAGCCAGATGGCTGAAGGTTCAATTCGTAGCTTTTGGCGTTCTTGCAGCAAGCGCTGCTGTTACCGCATCCGCGATCGCATTTTCAGCAGCTCCTGTCATCATTGGCATAGGCGCTCTTGGAGTAATCGCTGCAAACATCTATCTGATTTATGCCAACCTGATCTGGAGAGAAAAAGGCAAATGGCTTGAAGCCTTTTCAAAGATCGCCCATGGTGATGTGCAAAAGGGCTATCAATTGTTGAAAATGCAACTCAAGCCCAATGCCGCAAAGCTGCTGGACAATCGTTTTGAGCCTGTGGAGAGCTGTTTCAAGATAAGGGCTTTAAATCATTACTCAACTTGGGAAGTCCGCTTTGCAAAGGCCGCAGAAGATACTTATCTTCTAAAAAGCATTTTCGCGTCTGCCCTTTTGACCTGCGTACTGGAAAGTTTGAAAAAGGCCCCTGATGTCACTGCCCGCAAAAAAGAGCTTGATGCTCACCATTTTGACATTCAGTTCATCAAAGAATGTTTGAAAGAGCAGCGTTGCGGACCCAAT
>JAJFUZ010000017.1 GCA_021372155.1 Parachlamydia sp.
CAAAATACCTGGAAAAGGCTTGAAGCTCTTGTTAAAGCTAACATTCTTAATGCAGAGGGCGCCAATCATCTTCAAGAAGCCCTGACAGCTATCATGCGTCTTCGAATCCGCTGCCATCTTCATTACGGTAAAGAGTGTGAAAATGTTTACCATCCCAGCATGCAGCTAAAAGAGGGAACAAAAATGCCCCCAAATGTCTTTATGCTGACCGATGTCGACATCAAACAGATCATCGAAATATATCGCGTGATATTTCCTCTGCATCGCTTGTTTAAGCAGGTTTGCAGCACGGGCGATTTTGACTCGTTAAGTAGGGAGCTATTTTATGATCCAAGTCCACTTGTCCAAGGTCAAGCGAATGAAAAATTGTATCAATATGATGAGGCAAAAAAGAGCTACCAGCATGCTGTAGCAATCAACCCAGACGAAGCTGAAGGTTTAATTCATTTAGCTGATCTTTTTAGGAGATTGGCAGAGCATGCCGAGGCAAAAGAATATGCTAATAAAGCTTTTGTTTTAGGCAAAAGGAAAAATGAAGAAAAACTCATCGCGCGCACACTAAACCTTCAAGGTATTATCTGCAAGCAATTTGGAGAAGTGAAACAAGCTATTGGCTTATATGAAGAGGCACTGCGGGTGGGCAAAAAAGTCTATGGGGATGCCCATCCTGAGGTGTCTTCATATCTCAACAACCTAGGTCTTGCATGGCAAACTTTAGGCGATGTAAAACAAGCCATCGATTACTACGACGAAGCGCACCGAATTAACAAAAGGCTCTATGGCGACGTGCATCCCCAAGTAGCTAACGATCTCAACACTCTAGGCGGGTATTGGAAAACTTTAGGCGATGCAAAACGAGCGATCGGCTACTACGAAAAGGCTCTGCGCATCGGTACACAGGTTTACGGCGATGAGCATCCTGATATGGCTGCTTACCTTAACAATCTCGGTTCTGCCTGGAAAGCATTGGGAGAGGTAAAAAAAGCCATGAGCTACTATGAAAAAGCATTGCAAATATCTAAAAAGATCTACGGCGACGAGCATCCCGATGTAGCAAAACTTATCAGCAATCTGGGGTCTGCTTGGCAAGCATTAGGCAATGCAAAAAAAACTCTTGAATGCCATGAAAGGGCCCTGCGTACCTATAAAAAGTTCTACGATACCGACGATCCTCACATAGCTTCTTGTCTCAACAATCTAGGAAATACTTGGAAAGCCTTAGGTGATGCAAAAAGGGCCATTGGATTCTATGAAGAGGCGTTGCGCATTAGAAAAAAAGTTTACCTCGATGTGCATTCCAGTGTAGCTACCTGTCTTAACAACCTGGGCACTGCCTGGCAAGCCTTAGGTGATGTCGTAAAGGCTATTGTCTACTTTGAAAAAGCGTTGATCATTGATCAAAAAATCTACAAGACTGCGCACCCTGATATGGCTAAACATCTTAACAACCTAGGCACTGCCTGGCAAGAATTAGGCAATACAAAAAAAGCCATTAGCTGTTATGAAGCAGCTCTGCATATTGGCAAAATGGTCTATGGCTATATGCATCCTGAGCTGGCAATCTATCTCCACAATCTAGAATGTGCCTTGATGAAAAATTCTCCTAACAAGCTCATTTCACGTCAAATTTAGTGCAAGCCTCCTTCCAGTTCCGTGAAAATTGGGTAAACTTCTTCTAAAAAGCGCCTTTCTACTTTACAATGAGTATGAGTCCAGTTTTATTGAACTTTTTCATTAGAAGCTTTTTGGAAAATCACACAGAATGGGGGTCAAGTTATTCTGATGCCTTTTTTTTATTAGCCAAGGCTCCTGCTCATAAATCTACAAAGCGCTTTTCAAGTCCCTCCTGCCTAGCCGCCAGCAGGAGGGAGCAACGGTCTTTTCGCAGCACTTGATCTGACTGGCATTCTGGCTGTGCAGCCATCACGTAGAGCAACTACCGGAAGCTGCTGATGTTATCTAAGCACTCGACGTTGTACAAATGGCTTCAACATTAGCTCCTGACGGTCCTGCGTGCTATTGATCAGATTGAGTATGAGGAGAATAGGGTGTTGGATAAAAGGCATGATTGGCAGTACTTGAAGCAGCGGGTTGCATCGTGTATTTCTTGCTGAAAAGTTAGTATCCACATTTCACATATGAATTTTTGGTATGTAAAAAAAATTATTCAAAAAATCTTTCGGAAAATCACGCAACCGTTTTAAATGAGTCTGGAGCGCCACTAAATCCAGATAGGGAGGTTAACAATGGAACCAGCCAGAGCTATGAACAGTAATAATGCTACATCAAAGAGCGTCAAAGCCTCTGACCCGGAAACGAAGGCATTTACCATCATTACGAGGCTTCTTTTGGATCGGGGCTGGAATGGTGTGGATCAAAGTTCTTTTAGCTCAAAAGATGGCTATCTCAAAGGTTATGAGATATCCATCCAGACAGAGCATTTTGATCGCATCAAAGCACTCGCACAATCCATCCTATTGCGAACCCGTTCCGGGGAAAAACTGCCTCCCTATACTACTGACAAATGGCTTGCTTGCCAGTTTGGCGATTTAAAATATCTTGCGGAAGAGATCAATCAGCGATGGATCGCCTGGACGAAAGCAACTTATACCAATGAACCCGATCCTCAGGGGATGACTCCTTTACATATAGCAGCCCAGCACGGACAGTTAGACACCGTGCAGCTGCTATTAGCAAATGGCGCTAAAATAGATGAATGCAATTCGGATAATGACCAGCCGTTGCATCTTGCTGTACGATCAGGGCATCTTGCGTTGGCTAAAGCTTTAGTAACTGCAGGAGCCCCAGTAAATGGCAAAGGGGCAGAAGAGAGAACTCCTCTGCATGTCGCGGCCTTTCATGGAAGGACAGAGATCGTGAAGTTCCTTTTAACGAAAGGTGCCGATATCGATGCTCAGACATCCCTTTCCGATGGCAAGAAGAGTGCTCTTCTGGAAGCTGTTCGTAGGGGCCATGTGGAAGTGGTGCGAGCCTTGCTTGAGCATGACAAGATAAACATCAATATCCGCGATGCTCTTGATTATACTCCTTTAAGACATGCGGTCGAGGAGGATAAGGTTGAAATCGTAAAGCTCTTGGCTCCTCGAACCCGCCTTGCAGATATGAATTCCAAAGATCCGAACCATCTTGCCGCTCTGATGACTTTCTGTATTCTAAAGAAAAAACATCGCGACATCGAAACAGCCATCACGCAAGCCTATTTTCAACAGAAGGCTCAATCTTCAGCACAATCGGAACCCACTCGTGATGTAGTCTAGCACTTTGATGAGCGTTGGATTCTGCTGATTGAAATGGTAAACGAGGTTTTAGATGCATCCTTTAGCCCATTACCCATTCATCCGTGCCTAGCACAAAGGCCGCTATTGCCATACTTTCTGAAATGACGGTTCAAGAACAAGCCCAAAAGTTGAGTAAACAAATGTCTTAATCTAACAGAGGTTCCTATGAATATTTTATGCTGTTGTATGGGGAAAGAAGATTCTGATCAAAATTCTGATCATTTGAGAGAACCTTTAAGAAAAACATCGAATTCATCCTATCAAACGTCTCACAAAGCTGCCCAAGTTGCAAAGGGAAAATGGCAGAGTCGACCGAACTCTCAAATGGCTTCCGACGTTCTCCCTGCTTCACCAACGAACGTCAAAAAACCCACCGCCTCAGCCCCCACACCCCTTATGGGACCAAAAATGGAAAGAGTCATCTCTCAACTTGCGCCCCATCTAAAGCCAAATGAAAATGAGAAAATGATCGCGCCACCCGAAGAATCAGACGAACAAGTCGACTCGACATCCCAAGTTTTAAACCTCCACGCAAAAATAGCTATGGATCAGGGTAAGTGTGCTGCCGCTTTGGAACTTTCTCAAAAGGCTCTTGCGATGCGTGTTGCTCGATTCGGGGAATTTGGCCGTAAAAGTTTGCGATCCCTTCCTTACGAAATCTCTTGCTATGGAAGGATTATAGACGCTCTTGGAGAACTTAGAAAATTCAATGAAATGCTACCTGTTTTATTAAAAAAACTTGAGGCTCTAAAGATTTTACATGGTAATGAAAATCATGAAGAGATAGGTAAAACCGTCAACAGCATAGGAATGTTACATCACGCATTTAAAAATTATGAACTTGCATATCAATTTTTTTTAAGAGGAGCAAAAATCCATGCGGCTATTTATGGCGATGAGCATGCCTATATTGCCGATAATTACAAATGGCTTGGTATGACATTGGCGGCTCAAGATAATTTTGAGGATGCCTGGGATTATATGATAAGAAGCTTAAAAATGCGGGTAAAAATTCATGGTTCCCAACATCAAGCGACAAAAGAATCATTTATTGAATTAACAAAACTATGTCTATTGATATATGCAAAGCCACTTTGTCAAGTCACTTTTGATCAAATTTTGGTTTTCATGCAAGAGAAATATCCTTCTGAAGAACCTGCCATGTCTGCTTCGGTAATCATTGATTTTTTGAATGCTGCCAATAACAAGCAACTCGTTGAGTACTACCAAAACAAATTGGAGCAAGAGAATGGCTAATTTGATTGCTCATATTTCTCAGCAATTGCAAGTTCAACCCCTTTATACAAACGAACAGGGAAGAGTCCTCAGTTTTGTGAGATTAGCCGCTCAAGTGGATACTTGCGCTCACACTGCTTTTTTTCACTTAGCTCAAATGCCCGATCATAAATGGATAGGACAAAATGGATTGAAGCAGGTTGTTGGGGCCAGTCCTAAACTCTCCCCAAAAACTGTGAGAGATTCGAATTTAGATGCCGTCCGAATCAAGATAAGCTGGGATCTATATTCCGTTCTTGGAGGGGGCGTTTATCAAGTACCTACAATACAATTGTCTTATCAGCCTGTTGCTGAAGAAGAAATTCTTTGGGTTATGTCAAAGGAACTAGAAGGCTTTCAGGATTTTAAACAAGCTAAGACATGGGATCAAAATGAATGCTCATTTTTGCAATATCTACAAAAGAACCAGCGCCCCCCTGATCAATTACTGACGCCTGATAAGAAGATGGTCCCTCTTCAGGGAATCATGGAGCTTTTAGCTGTGGGAAGAGCTCTTGCGGACACTGCTTTTTTATCGTTTTCAAACGATGCATTAACATCTTCAGGTTTTATTTGGATCAGAAATTTGGAAGGTGAGATTATTGCCGCTCAAGCTGTTTTGAGCGACTCTAGCAAGGCCTTAAATTTTCAGGACACTCGCTACAGGCTGCATTGCATGGTTGAACCGCGCGATTTAGATGAATCTCGCGATGGACCCATTCGATGGTCTAAGTTGTCGATAAAACAAAAACAGCTCTTTCTTACGCAGCTTAAAAAATGTATGAGCTGTGTCGATGATCAGGTCTCCTCTGCTCTTGGCCAATACACGTCAAAATTTCATACTGAGAATCCGCAGCGTTTGATAGCGGGTCTCTCTGAGCTAGTAGAAAATATCGCCCTTGATTTGCAAAATTATTTAAAGCTTTTACAAAAAATTTATAACAAGGATTTTGCCACATTAGAAGACATGTCAGTCGTAACCACGCAGCCAACTGATCCCGAAAGCACGCTTTATCGTGCCATCATGGGCGCTAGAAAGCATGGTCAGATTGACCAACAGGTGGATGGGCTACAAAAGATCGCTCAGTTGTACACCCAGAAAAAAAACTTTTTGTTGGGTGCCAAACTTGTTAATGCAGCGTTGGCTTTATTGCCGACCGATCATCCTTTAGAAGAGTCCCTACTTGAGCAGTTAGAAGAAATAGAGGAGCAATTTTTTGCATTCAAAAAAATAAATAAATTTTTAACCAAAGACTCTTTAAAATATCAGAGAAAATATTTAAAAACAATTCGAAGCAATTGCTCGTTTTTATTTTCAAAAAAAGTATCTACTGATGTGATCTTAAAGGAACTTACTCATCAATTCCAAGCTTTGACCGCAAATCTGATCCAGTCCGGGATAGATTGTCTCGGACCACCCCCTACGAAGTGGGCCTGTCTCGGAATGGGATCGATGGCTCGAGAAGAGGCATGCCCTTTTTCCGATCTGGAATGCGCTTTTATTATTGAGAAAGCAACTCCAGAAACAAGAGATTATTTTCGCCTACTCACGCATATTTTAGAGTTACGTATCATCAATTTAGGAGAAACCAGGTGCGTTATTTTCGGAGAAAAAGAGAAAAGTCCTACCCCCCATGGGTTTTGCTTAGATGAAGGGGGGAATACTCCCTGCGGAGACAGGGGTACCTATGAGTTGATTGGTACGGCGCGAGAGCTAGCTCAATTTCAGCAAAAAAAATGGGTTGAATCTGCTCACGTCATCATGGCCAACGCTATGTCAACCGTTTGTCTTATTGCAGGAGATCGCCAACTTTATGATCAGTATCATCAAGAAAAAGAGGCGATTCACAATCAGAAACAAGCAGGCATGCTGCATCGAGAATCTTTTGCCCTGCATCTACTTGAAGGGCATCTTACAGAATTTTTTCCCGATTTATCCATCAGACGAGAGAGACAAGATCGAGGATTTGGAATTAAAAAAAATCTTTATCGTCCTTTTCAGGAAATGATCCATGTCTTGGCGATATTTTACGGTCTAAAAGCCAAAAATACTCTTGAACGAGTGCAAGAACTAGTGACTTGCAAAATTTTATCTATAGAAGGAGGAAAAAATCTTCGCAATGCACTGCTTCGAGTATTAGGTTTGCGCATTGAAGCGCATCTTTTTTACAAAGAAAGCATCGAGATTTTGTGTTATCAAGAAAGCAAACAAGAAGATCCGCATTTACTGTACTTGAAAAAAAATCACATCGATGATCTATTAGTCATACACAAAGCCTTATTGCCCTTTTGTCGCTGTATGCAAGAGTTCTTTCGAAGCAAAGATATCAAGTTTCTTCAACGTCAGAAATTTTATGAGATGAGTCCCGAAGTTCGCGGTAACGCCCTGGAAAAAGGGCATCAATTTTATCTCGCCAAAGAGGTTTATCAGCAGGCGGTGGTTTTGGATCCCCAGAACACCTATTTCTTATTTCTACTGTTTCGAATGGAATATGAATGTACCAATTACGATGAGGCTTTGAAACGCGCTCAACAAATAGTGTCGATTACTCGAGCCACATTTTTCGAAAACCATCCCGATATGGCTTTCGCATATCGATGCCTCGGGATGGCTTTAAATAGTTTAGATCGACCCAAAGATGCATTGGAATATCATCAGGCAGGTTTAGCAATTCGCCAGGCTTTATATGATGACGACGCGATATTTATCAGCTTGCATGACATCGCTGATACTTTATGTCAGCTTCATCAAGTTGCAGAAGGGCTGTCATACCAACAAAAAGCCTTGCAGATAGCCTTGCGGTTATATGGGGAGAACAACGCAAATACCGCAATCTGCTATCGTAAAATCGGAGCCTCGCACATGGAGCTGAATGCACTGGACGAAGCACTGGAAAATTTTCAGAAAGCTTTGGCTATCCAGAAGAAGATCTCGAAGGAAAAGAATTCTGGTATAGCTGCAACATTACTTTCGATAGGTTTTGTATTCCAGCGTTTAAGAAATTATGAGGATGCTATCGAATTTTTTTATAAGGCTTTAGAAAATCAGCTGCAGTTGCATGGAGAAAAACATTGTTTCGCTGCGAGTTGCTACAGGGCTATTGGCCTTTGTTTCAGGGATGCAGGACATACAACCTTCGCTCTAGATGCTTTAAAAAAATCGGCCAGCATTTTGGAAGAGCTTTCGGGAAGCCAAGGTCCCGAACTAGAGCAAATTTATTTTGTGATTGCAAGCCTCCTGCAAAAGTTGGGTCATTTACAGGAATATGCCATTTACCAACAGAAAGCACTGGCTATCCAGCTGCGCATTTATCACTTTACTCAAAAACCCATCAAAGCGATTGAGGAAGGTGTCTTCTCCCTATGAGCCTTTCTCGCTGTGGATTTTCTAAAGGTATTCGTGAGATTTAAGATTCCGTATAAACACAGTCACGCAAAGGATTCAGAATGCAGCCTGTAAGCAATATCAAGGAACTCGTCGCACAACTCACAGCCACATTTTCAACGCAAGATTCGCATTGTCCGACATCAGTTTGTCTTGTAATGGATGACGAGGTTCCTTCAAATTCCGCCCTCTCTTCTCCATCCATGACGTGGACTGACAGAGGTCATTACCATCTGAATCGGGGTGAGATCGACATCGCGGTTGACTCTTTTACAAAAGCGCTACAAGAAGCCGAAAAGCAAAATGACCGCGAATTGATGAGTGACAGTCTCAAAAACCTTGGAAGAGCTTTTTTGGAAAAGGAACAATGGGTTTTAGCTGCAAAAATCTTTAACGCAGCTTTGGCGCTCTTGTATGCCAGCCTTAATCATAAAGCCAGGCAAACCCTTTTGGCTCTGATGGCAGAACTTGAAAGACGCTATTTAGAAAAAATTTGTGGGATAAGAAGCAACATAGATCCTTCTCATTATATCGTCAGACGAATCACCCTACATACCAATCGAGAAAATTCGAAAAGCAAAGTACAAAAGGGCGAACCCGTCCAAAATATCTTGAGCCAATTGACCCAATCGAATGCAAGCCTTCTAATTGAGATGATACAGAAGGCCTTTACTCTCTTTGGAGCACCTCCTTGCGACTACACCCTGCTTTGTCTTGGCTCTTTTGCACGCAAGGAGATGAGCCCTTACTCGGATCTTGAATTTGCTTTTCTTGTAGAGAAGAGCTCTCTCAAAGAACTTGATTACTTTCGAAAACTGGTTTCTTGGCTTGAACTTCAAGTGATCCATCTCGGGGAAACGTCTATTCCTATTCTGGAACAGGGGAGAATCAGTCCGGTGCAACGCGGATTTTCCTTTGACGAGGGCGGTAATACTCCATTAGGAAAACAGGGTTATGTGGAATTAATCAAGACCCCTGAAGAATTAGCCCAGTTTCAATCGGAACGCTTCTATCAGGAAGATCTTGTCCTCTCCAATGTGCTCAGAGGGGCAGATTTTGTCATGGGAAGTCAAACTCTTTATCAACAATATCTCAAAGCGATGCAAGCTTTGTTACAGGAAAAATCTCCCACATCACCTCTTCTCGTGTGTCAGAAACGCGCCTTGCATTTAATTAAAGGCCATCTTGTGGAATTTGAGCCTCGCGTCGATCGCAAGAAAGAGGAGACCCCCGTTTACAACATCAAGCAAGAGCTGTACCGACTACCTAGTTTTCTAATCGGAGCATTAGCAGATTACTTTGGTATTTCTGAGCAAAACACTTGGAAAAAAATTGACGCACTCGTCGAGTTGAAAATTTTAAGCCAAGAGGGCGCACAGCACCTGCAGAGGGCTCTTGCTGCTATTATGTCTCTACGAATCCGCTGCCATCTCCATTATGGGGAAGAACGTGAAGATGTCTTTCATCCTGCCATGCAGTTCAAGGGCATGCTCCCCAAACAGCGATTTATCCTATCTGATGATGATATCAATCAAATCATTGAGATCTATCGCGTGATATTCCCCCTCCATCGCATATTCACACAGGCATGTCAAGCCGGTAACTTCGCTGCACTTGCAAAAGAGATTTTCTTTGACAACAGCCTTCATGCTCAAGCAGAAGCCTATGCAAAGCTGCAGCAATATGACGCAGCTAAGAAATGCTATGAAAAATCTGTTGCTCTCAATCCAGAAGATCCCGAGGCGTTATTGCAATTGGCTCAACTCTTGTGGGAATTAGCAGAAAATTCCAAAGCTCAAGAATATGTGAACAAAGTGTTAAACTTTGACCTTAAACAACATATTAAAGCGGTTTCGATTGCTCATAATATGCAGGGATTAATTTTGATTGGCAACGGTGATGCCAAAACCGCGATTTTACACTTTAAACAATCGTTAGAATTGAGCAGACAGGTCTATGGAATCGAGCATCCTAGAATCTCAGCTTTGTATAATAACCTCGGTACAGCTTGGCAAGAGCTAGGTCATACAAAGGAAGCGATTAGATATTACGAAGCATCCTTAAGAATTAGTAAAAAGGTTTATGGCGAGGAGCATCCCACTGTGGCTGCGCATCAGTGCAATCTCGGAAGCGCCTGGCTAGATAGTGGCAATGCAGAAAAAGCTCTTGCAACCTTTCAAGATTGTTTGAGAATCGCCAAAAAGGCACATGGCCCTGAGCATCCTGTTGTTGCCACTATTCTTAGCCATCTTGGCAAAGCTTGGCTTACTGTAGAGGATGCCAAGAAAGCAAACGAATGCCATGAAGAAGGGTCTCGAATTGTCAAAAAAATCTATGGGGGGGAACATCCTCATGTAGCCAACTTTCTGGGCAACCTTGGCGATGTTTATCATACGTTAGGGAATTTCAAGAAAGCACGTGACTACTATCTCGAATCCCTGCGCATCTTAAAAATGGTCTATGGCTCTGAGCATCCTGTGGTGGCAAACTATTTAAATAATCTGGGCCTTGTTTGGGATGAACTTAATGAAACGAAACAAGCCATGCTTTGTCTTGATGAGGCATTGAAAATTGCTAGAAAGATCTATGGCGATAAGCATTATTCAGTGGCAAATTATCTGACCAATTTAGGAAGCGTGTGGCAAGCACGTGGCAACTTCAACAAAGCACGCGGATACGCTGAGGAGTCCTTGCAAATTACCACAATCATTTTTGGCAATGAGCATCCTCATGTGGCTATTAAACTTCATAATCTTGGCACTATCTGGAAAGCGTTTGGGCAGGCAAAGAGGGCGATCGCATACTTTGAGCAGGCACTTAAAATGAGTCAAAAGACCTTAGGCATCGAGCATTCACAAGTAGCCGTCAGTCTGAATAATCTCGGTAGCGCCTGGCTAGAACTAGGAGATGCAAAAAAAGCGCTTACACTACATGAAGAGGCGTTGAGAATCCACAGAAAAATTTATGGAGATGAGCATCCCCGTGTGGCCGAAGATCGCGACAATGTTGGTAATACTCACCAAATCTTAGGCAATCCCTCTTTAGCGATCATTTATTTTGAAGAATCCTTAAGAGTTCGGAAAAAGATCTATGGAGAGGAACATCCTGCATTGGTTCCAAGTCTTTGCGGTCTTTGCGGCAGTTTGAGAGTTTTAGGAAATTACAAGAAAGCTATAGGTTATTGCCACAAGGCTTTACAGATCGTTAAAAAGCACCATGGCAACGAACATCCTGAGGTGGCAACTGTTCTTAATGAGCTTGGAGGGGTCTTGAGTTCAACTGGAGATGTGAAAAAAGCAATTGGATGCTATGAAGAGGCCCTCAATATTCAGACCAGAATTTTTGGCGAAGAGCATCCAGAAGTAGCTAAGAATCTTAACAATCTTGGCTTTGCCTTACATGCTTCGAGTGATTCTAAAAAGGCAATCGAACATTTTGAAAAGGGACTAAACATGGGCAAAAAGATTTATGGCGATCAGCATCCTTTTATCGCTACTTGCCTTAACAATCTCGGTATGGCTTGGAAGGACTTGAAAGAAAGGAATAAAGCGGTCAAATACTTTGAGGAATCGCTGGAAATGGTTGAAAGGATCTACGGCAAAGATCATCCCGAAGTGGCTACACGTCTCAACAATCTCGGCTTTGCCTGGAAAGAATTGGGGGACAAGAAGAAGGCAATCTTTTATTTTGAACAAGCTCTCGAGATCTTTACAAGAGCTTACGGAGCGGATCATCCTCAGGTAAATACCATTAAGGGCACTATTGTCATCTTGGATGTCTGTGCCATCATGTAAATCTTGCGACGATTTGGGGAAAACCACTTTACTTCACGCAGAGCAATTTCCGATTACTGCTGCTCCATGGCCTTGTCGGACAGCAACATGAAGAGGCGTAATGCCATCTAAAGTAACCTCATTATGCATGAGCAATCGGGAAGCTGCGCGATGCGAATCTTTATAGAGTTCCGGACTTTGCTTTTGGGCGATTTTGATCGCACTGCTAAAAAAACGCATGGCCGTTTGATAGGTCGCATAGCTTTCTTCGAAAGAGCGGCCTCTCACTTGTTGCAAATGCCAGTCGCCAAGTGCTAAAGCCAACCGACGCTGCTCATCGAAACATTTCTCGGTTGCACTTAAAAAGGGTGGCAAAAGGCTAAGCAACTTGGCATATTCCACTTCATTGGCATGGGGAATGACCTGAAACAGAGCAAGGTGAGGTCGAGTCGACTCCCTCCATTTCCATCGCTTGCAAGAGCAAGAAGGGTTTCCTGGATCGCTTCTCTCGCACATCCCTTACCTAATAAATCCTCAACCTTTTTGGAAAGAAGCTGCGGCAGGGGTGGTGGCGCGCTGGTTGTCGGACAAGCCGACACATCAACTCTTCTATAGGGTGTCTCGAGAGTAGCTGCATCGAGAGTAATTGCGTTGGGTATCTTTGGTAGCGCGCCCTTCGGAAAAGGTTCCATGATGCATCCTCGCATATTGAATGAATGCAACCATAGATAGCTTTTATGAGGCACAGTGTCAATAGGAAAAATATGCAGTGATGGACTCCACACACTAATGGGGGTCTGGTTTTAAGTTATTGCATTTTTAAAATCATTCTGTCATATCCAAATAATAGATTACTTAAACTTACAAGCAAAACTAGGAGGAAGAATGAGCACAAATTCCGTTGCAGCTGGTCAGCATCAAGCATTATCCGCAAATGCGGTACAACGCTATAACCAAATCAGCGCCTACATGGAAGTGTTGGAACGTCAATCCGCCTTTCATCGCACGCGTATTGCTGGCATCGATACGGTCATGCGAGATATTGTGGGAACAATCGTAAACGTTGCAGAAGAGCAATTTCAGCTGCTCTCCACTTTCCTCCAAGAGCCACCTGAAAGAAGAAATACAGTCGTCTTGCAAGCGATGATGAAACAACGCATGGACACCATTCGCGATAATGCTGTTCAAAGTTATAGCGATATTCTCAACGCGCGTGAAGCCATCATGGAAGGAGGCAGCATGTTGACACTATCCCGTGACAAGAAGATAGAGCTTGTCGGCCTGTTTAAACAAAAAATCAATATTCTTCTTCAGCAGTATCAAGATCAAAATGGCGGTTTAAAAATTGATCCTTCGACCGATCTCGCGGCTTTGAAATTAAAAATGCAAAACACTTTAGACATCTATGAGAGAATGTTAGACAGCAAAGTCCCTCTGATAAATCAAATGGAAAAAGTCGAAACCGAAATGAAGAAGTTAAGGATCCAACGTCAAGCCCTATTTGCCGGACCTTTAAATGTATGGACCGCCTGTGAACGCGGCGATATTACTTATCTGAAAACTGAAATGGCCAAATTGTGGAAGCTTGGTTTGGCAGCAGCTCTTTCTAAAGGCCTTACTCGTGAAGAGTATGTGAATCAGCCCAATCAAACAAAGTCGACTCCTCTCCACATTGCCTGTACCTCGCGCCAATTACCCGTCGTTCAGTTCCTTTTGCAAAACGGTGCCAATATGCTCGCCCGGGATGAAGAAGGCTACACGCCCTTACATAAGGCGGCTCAAGTGGGAGATATTGCAATTGCTACTGAACTCTTCCGTAAAGGCTGTCCGGTTGACGTGCTGGATAGTTTAAAAAATCGAACTCCTTTACATAACGCCGCATTCCATGGCAGGGTAGAAATGATCCGTTTCCTTTTAGCTCAGGGAGCGAACATCAATGCCCAAACAAATGCTGAGGGCACATGCTTGACCCCTCTTCACGATGCCGTAAGAATGGACCGCGCCGAGGTTGTGGCCCTCTTTACACGTTATGAGGCGCTTGATGTGTTACGTAGAGACAAACATGGGCAAACCGCTCTGGAATATGCCTTAATAGGGGGCATGATTATCAACGCTGCCTTGATTGTCGGACATCCAAGCTGGAAGCCTGGCAAAAGCTCAAACGATCCTGATCATATTTCAACTCTGTTAAAGATTAAAATTCCTGAAAATAAAGCCGAAATCGAAGAACTTTTGATTTCCCAAGATCCTGTGCTCTACGCCAAACCAGGTGTCGGAGCACCACCTGCAGCAGCATCGCCCATAAAGCCGTTCATTCCGACAAAGCCTCCCTCTAAGCCGGCACCTTTGTTTGAATTTGTTTACGGAGGTAGCCGTTACAAACGCTGCGTGACAAAAGGGGATGGCTTTTGCGCCGTACATGCTCTATTAGGGAAAACCAATGAAAATCAAATCTTCGAATGGGAAGGCTCAAGACATGAAATTGGCGAGCAGTTAAAAAGAGCTTGGAAAGAAAAACATGCCGACTTAATTCACTATTTCCGAGCCTTTTTTGAAGGTTTAAGCCAGCATGTCGGCAAAGGCAATAGCGAATATGATCCTCTTCTAACCTCCTCTGAAAAGCTTCGCGAACCGCTGCAAGAGCTTCAAAAAAATCTCAAAGCTGTCCAGGGTAAAGTGACGGAAGCTACGGAACAAAGAGATTTGCTCGATCGCTTTATTGAGGCACATCTGGATATCTACCTGCAAATTTTTGAACAGCAGGATTACTTCCTCACGCACACAGAATTAGAAATGATTGCTAGGGTTAGAGGTAAAAATGTTCTGATTCTGAGCAACGCTCGCGTTGACAAATCAAAACCCGAGCAACAGAAAGTGGACAATGATGCCATTGTCATCTGGCATGAGGGCTTACACTATGAACGTTGCGAAGTCATGAAATAATTTCCAAATAGCATCCTGTTCCCTTCATTAGGAAGGGAACAGGGCTCTCAAATAATGAAGGAGTTAATTGATGCAAGCAGACATCTCAATCCGAGTTGCCAGTTTCAATGTCGGAACTGTGAATGATTGGCTTAACCTCTCTTCTAAAGCTAAATGGAAAGAGAACAAAAGCGAGGATTATCCCTCTTTTGCAGATGCATTAGGGCGACAAGCCCTAGCAGAGATGGAGAAAGCTGAAGGAATCAATCCTGATCAAATTATCAAAAACATCGCAATCAAAGTCGATCATCACTTAGGTCGCTTGATCCGAGATTTTCAACCCGATATTCTCTGCCTTCAGGAATACTTTTATCAACAGAAATACAAGGACAATGCCCACGAAGCCATCAAAAATTGCTTGGAATCAAATGGATATAGCATCGTAGGAGAAACAAAAGAAGGTTCTGGGCGCATCGACGATCTCGCGATTGCCTATAAGCGATCTGTTTTTGACTGCAAAAGGACCGCTGTGACCTTTCAAGGAGGATTGACAGAGCCCGCTCGATTTGCTGATTTAAAGCACAAAACAA
>JAJFUZ010000020.1 GCA_021372155.1 Parachlamydia sp.
AGCAGACACGTTGTTTTAACTTTGCATTCAGCCGCAGAGCAGTATAAAACAAAATTCACGAATCTAGAAACGATGGAACTTTACTTGCTGGATCCATCTGCAAGGCATCTTGTCGAAAAGATTCTTCGATTGAAGTCTCAAGATCGAAGCTATAAAATCTTATTGATCGAGCCGCGCTATAAGAGCCTGCTGAGTTATTATCTAACGAAACAACGCGAAGGAAATCTGGCAGTTTCACCGATTCTACTCACTTTCTTGGATCTGTATCATTTTCCTCTTCGAGGCATTGAACAGGCGGAGTTTATGGCCAGACGAATACCTGAGCTAGAACGCATTTATAAAAGAGTTTACTGAAATGCTTAACCATTTCCAAAAAGAAGATTTTGCAATATCTGAATTTTTGAAGTCTATCGGCCCATGGAAAAACTGTGTAATCATCGGTGGGGGATATGCCTTGATTATCTATAAAATTTATTTGTCTCAACATAAAGGTCCCCCGCCTGTTGCTACAAAAGATCTTGATTAACTTATTCCCAGAAAAGTTGTGCAGGCTTCACAAAAAGATATTTATCTTCATCTTCAGGAAGCAGGCTTCGTGCAACATTATATAAGTTACAGTGATCCGCCTGCACAATCTTATCATAAAACAGTTAATGGTATTGATTTAGAATTAGAATTTCTAACCGACGACAATACTCGTGGGGACAAAAATCAAAATGTGCTCATTTCGGGAATCGTTGCACAGCCTTTAACTTATCTTTCACTCAGTTTGAAAACCACTGTAAAATTCAAAACATTTTTTGGTATAGAAGGCAACGTCGTAGCTCCAGGTGCCTGGTTGTTTCACAAGGGACTCACATTTACAAGACGTGCGCATATCGAAAAGAGTTTCAAGGATCTCTATGGATTATGGTGGGTTGCATCTCAGCTTGGGGATTTTTCTCAACATGCGATTGCGGAGTTACATGCCTTATCCGGGGATAATCCCAAATGGTCGTATACTTTTCGAACCAATCTGCAGCGCTGGATAGAAAACGCCTCTACTCAGGATTGGTCGAAATTGATGGTACAGGATACTTCCAATAAACTTGAAAAAAACGGTTTCTTGCACACAATCAATTTGTTAATCGGACAAAAATAGCCCGTTTATCTGGTCTTGGACAAAGTTGGTTGATAAATCTGCACGTCGACACCACTGGAAGCGATGATGTGATCGGGAGCATTTTCTAAGACTGGCAAATTGTTCCAAATGAAAGGTTGTGTATCCCATCTTAAGGCCTCAACCGCAAAGAGTGGGTAGGGTTGGTGGTGAACCTGCCCTTTATAAAGCCTTCGGGATTTGTCGGCGGTAAAAAGGATGTAGCGCTCGATAAGAAAGAAATCGAGTTTATCGGGTTCTGCAAGCCCTTTTCCTTCTTGGAAACGATAGATCAGGCGCGTGGGAGCATGCCCTTTGCGGCAACATTTAAAATCGACTTCCTGGCCTACCTTTTGTGAAACTTCAAAACCTGAATATTGATAGGGCAGATGGAAACACCCTCTGGCGATTTGGACAGCGAGCCAATTGCTTGCATCCAGGGAAAAGAACCAGACTCCCGGCGTTCCCTCGCGATCGTAAACATAGGTCCGCACATTCAGTTCATAGAAATTGAGGCCCGGAAGAGGGCCAAAAAATGCCGGTTTGATCTCTTCCATGAAAAAGGGAACTATTCCCAGATAGGCTTTGCTCTGAAAAGTGTCGACAAACAAACCTTCCGGCAACATCGCCTGCAGCTGTTCAGGCTCGCATTTCCAGTGCAGGAAAAGCAAATGGCGCCAGTTCTGGAGCAGCACTGGATATGAATCTTTGGGTTTTTGGCGCTGGGTTAGGCGCTGATCCAGAGTGGGGTACATAAGATGAAAAGAAACCGGCCCTTAAAGTAAGGGCCGGCTGATTTCTACTTACCGAACATGGTCTGGTGCGTATTGACGTAGTCAGTGTACTTCTGCGATGTCACACGCACAGCACCCTGGTCATCAATGGAGACGCTATAGGGAGAGCCCCAGCCGTCTACCAAAAGCGCATTGGGATTTGAGACGAGAGGTGAATTTCGGATGATGGCCTGCCACTCACTGCCGATGCTATTGGCCTTGTTGGGATCTTCGGAAACGGCCAGGTTCAGGATGGTCTCGATCTTATCGATCGCTGCCTTGGTCTTGAAGGCCTTGCCTTCATCAAGGCTGCCACGATAGTTGTAAGCCAGGACACCTGTGATCAGGGCGATCAGGAACATCACGATCATGATTTCGATCAGGGTGATATATCTTCTTTTGTATTGCTTCATAGAAACTCCTCTTAACTTGTAAATGAGCTGATATCGGTCAATGGCAGCAGCACGGCTAAAAGCACGCAGCCGATGATCGTCCCCATGAAAACCAGGATCAGCGGTTGCGCCAGCGCCATGACGCGAGCCAGCGTCTTTTCAATCTCTTCTTCATACATGTCGGCAATTTTATTGAGCATCACCGTCGTTGTCCCCGAATCTTCTCCCACAGCCAGCATGCGCGACACCATCATGGGCATCCATTTGGAACGGGTCAGCTCCGCACTCAGGGAGCTTCCCTCGATAATTTTGGACTCGGCCTTTTTGACCTCATCTTCCAGCACCACGTTGCGCATCACATCGCGCGCAATGCGCATGGAATCGATCATTGTCAGGCCGCCCTGCTGCAGCGTTCCCATGGTGCGGCAAAAGCGCGCAACCGCCGTCTGAATCATCAATGTGCGCAGGAGGGGGATCTTTAAAAAGTTGCGCTCCATCCAGAGTCGTCCCTCTTCCGATCTTGCTTTATAAACCAGATAGGCAATGAGTGCAACAAAGATGGGGATGTAGATCCACCACCAGGCGCGCATGAAATGGCTGATGCTGAGGACAGCCTGCGTGAAGGAATTGAGTTCTCTGTCTGCGAAAATTCCCTCGATGGAGGGAAGGACAAACCCCATCAACAGGCCGATGATCACCAGAGAAAAAGAGGCCAGGATGCAGGGATAGATCATGGCCGTGGTGATCTCGCCTTTGAGTTTCATCTGCTTGCTTAAAAGCGACCCGAGCCGCTCGAGAACGACGCTGAGGGCTCCCGACGATTCTCCAGCTGCGATCATGGAACAGTAAAGCTTGTTGAAGCTGTCGGGATAGTTCGCCATGGCCTGGGACAGAGGTGTGCCTGATTTGATCTGCTCGCACAGGCTCAGGATAATGCGGTGGAAAGGCTCTTTGCGATACTGCTCCTCAAGGGCCATCAGGCTTTGATAGAGCGGAACTCCGGCGCTCACAAGCTGGGAAAGCTGCATGGTAAAACCAAGGAGGCTTTCACCTTTAAGATTTTCTTTCGAAGAGGCGCCTTTTTTAACCGAAATAGCGCTAACAAGAACACCCTGCTCGCGCAGCGTCTCCTTGGCGTCGCGTTCGCTTTGCGCTTCAATGAACCCTTTGCGCTTCTTGCCCGATGGATCGACAGCCTGGTATTGATAGAGCGGCATGGTCTAGTACTCAGTTATGAATGTTTTTGCTGTTTTGGCTGCGTCAAAGCCCCGGGGCAAAACGATCGTAAATGGGTCCATATTGCCTTAATATTGACCCATTTACGATCGTTTTACCGCGGGAGCTTTCACGCTAGCCAAAACAG